>NZ_JARBAX010000001.1:2390000-2690000 GCF_028807635.1 Streptomyces spiramyceticus | reverse complement strand
CACAGGTGGTATGAAGATGATCACTACATCGCTGGAGCGATGGCCATGCCCTGGATGTTCGCGGGCCGCCGCTGGGTCGCCACCCGCGAACTCCAAGAACTGCGCACCCCGGAGAAGTCCGCCGTCGCCCAGCCCGTGACCGCCGGCTGCTACCTCTCCACGTACTGGGTCACCGAGGGGCGCTACGACGAGCACATGAAGTGGACCGTCGGGATCAACAAGCGGCTCAACCGCGACGGCCGCGTCTACCGGGACCGTACGCACGTCTTCACGGCCTTCCAGGACCACGAGGCGACGGTCTACCGCGACGGGGCGGCGGGCCCGCGCGACTACCACGCCCTCGATCACCCGTACCAGGGGCTGGTGTTGGAGGTGATCGACGCGGAAGGGCCGGAGCAGCGCGCCGAGTTGCTGGAGTGGTTGCGCTCGGCGTACCTGCCGAAGCGCCTTGCGGGCTCCTGCGCCGCGATGGTCACGATCTTCCGGCCGACGCCGCTGCCGGGCGACCGGATGACGTACGTGAAGCAGGTCGAGGGGGTCGACACCCGGCTGACCCTGCTCTGGTTCCTGGAGGCCGACCCGCGCGAGAGGTGGCAGGAACGGTTCGGCGACCTGGAGGGGGAGGTGGCCGCTTCGGGGCTCGGGCGGGTGGAACTGGTGGCGCCGTTCATTCCGACAGTGCCGGGGACCGACCGGTACGTGGACGAACTGCGCTGAGGCGCCGGTCGCCGACGAGTACGGATGTGTACGTGTGCGTACGGACGAGTACGCCAGGAGCCCTCTCGGCCAGGACGGCGAACCGGTCGAGAGGGCTCACTTCGGTCGTGCCGTGTACGGACGGGCGGTCAGCCGAGGCTGAAAGTCCCCTGGCCGACTCCGCCCACGAACGCGCTCCAAGAACCGGGGGCGAAGGTGATGGAAGGGCCCTCGGGGGCCTTCGAGTCCCGTACCGCGATGGCGTGCATGACGGGGGACTTGACCTCTACACATGCGCCGTTGCCCCCGGAGTACGAGGACTTCGTCCAGGTGTCCGTAGCGCCCTGAAGAATTGCCATGTTCACTCCGATGTAGCTGGTGAGATGTGACTGACGCCAACGTTCTTGATGGCGTGAGCGACGCTACTCGCCAACTTCTCGGTGTGAACCGGTCGTTCACCCGACCGGATGGCATATTCCGGAGCGCCTTCCGCTGCCCGGCGGCGACGGTGTACCGTACCGGCGCCTGTCAGCGGGCGTACTCCTTGGCGATGTCCGCGATGAACTGCCGCGAGGCCTCGACATTCAGCGCCTGGGCGCGCAGATGCTCGTACATCACGCTGTACTTCTGGACGTCGTTCGCCTTCTCCAGATACAGGTCGCTCGTCACCCCCTCGATGTAGACCACGCTGGAGTCCGAGGCGTCCGGGAACTCCAGCACCGCGTAATGGCCGCTGATGCCGGGGTGCGCACCCATTTCGAAGGGCAGTATCTGGACGGTCACGTGGGGCAGCTGCGACTGCTCCACCAGATGCTCCAGCTGTTCCCGCATCAGCTGCTTGTCACCGACCAGGCGGCGCAGCGCGGCCTCGTCGATGACGGCCCACAGGCGCAGGGGATTCTCGGCCGCGAGGATTCGTTCCTGCCGGCGCAGTCTCACCTTCACGCGTTTCTCGACGTCGGTGGGGCCGGTCTCGGGCAGTGCGCCGGTGATGAGCGCCTCGGCGTACTGCGGGGTCTGGAGCAGGCCCGGGACGATCTGGGGGTCGTAGACGCGCAGTGAGGCGGCGTCCGTCTCCAGGCCGATGTAGACGCTGTACGGGATGTCGCCGAAGGCGTGCCACCAGCCCTGCTGGCGTGAGTCCTTGGCCATCTGCATGAGCGAGTCGACGATGCGGTGGTCCTCGACCTCGTACACACCGCACAGGTCGCGTACGTCGCGCTGGCTGATGGAGCGGCGGCCGTTTTCGAGGCGGCTGATTTTTGACTGGGAGACCAGCAGGCGCTCCGCCACCTCCTCGGCCGTCATGCCCTTGAGCTCGCGGAGCCGGCGGAGCTCCTGGCCCAAACGGCGGCGCCTGACGGTGGGGTTGACGTTGGACGGCACGGGAACTGCACCTCCGGCTGATGCGTTGTGCGTATGTACGGCTGTTCGGCCAGCACGCTCTACTGCTCAGCAGACTGCCACCATGTGCCTGGCCGCGCTGGAGAATGGCCACACGCGGTGCCGACGCGAACGCGCGGGGTGGCGGTCCGGACGGTCCAGGATGGCCTGGACGGCCGGTCCACCACCCCGCGCGCTTGGTGCGGCTCCCGAACCGGGTCTTGGGGACGTCGGTGCGGCGCTGGTCGTACTGCTCTTGCTCTTGCTGCCGGATGGTGCGGCTCAGTGCGCTGCGACGCGGGCCATGCCGTCGCGGCGTGACTGTGCCTGATGCTGCGGCTGCATCGGTACGGACGGCTGAGGCCGGCCACCCGCTGCCTGTGCGCGGCGTGGCTGTGCGGCCACACCGTTCTGGACGTCCATCACGGCGTGCGCCACGAGACCGCCCATGGGGTCGTGCCTGATCAGATCCCTGAGACGGGAGCGCGATGAACGCCCCTCGTTGCCGGGGTAGAGGTGCTTGCCGAGCCCCACTGCGTGAGCGAGCGCGGCGAGCGCCGCGGTCCGCGGGTCCGGCGGTACGCCGGTGCGGATCGCACTGTCCAGCCGGGACCTGATTTCCCTGCTGATCGCCGTTTCCGTCGCCTGGTAGCGAGTTGTCGGCAGCACCCCGCACATCTGACCCGCCACGGCATGGACCATGCCGCATCGTTCCAGATGCGAAAGGTACGTCTGGCGGAGCCCCAGCCGGGGCCCGCCGATCCAGTGGACAGCCCGGACCGGGCTGCCGCGCCTGCGCAGCAGTTCCAGTGCGGAGTCCAATGTCGGATCTCCTGTCGGCCGTGCCATCACCACGGCGATACGATCCCCGTCTGGGGCTATCCGTCCTGCCAGAGCCAGCTCCACTAGCTGTGCCCCGGCCAGGCCGAGGTCGAGCGACTGCGGCTGCGCTGTGGTACCCGTGGTCGGGTCCAGAGCGAGCAGCAGAAGCTCCTCCGGAATCGTTCTGCGGCTCCTGCCCATCCATGCCTCCCCGCGTGGATGAATGACAGGGTGACCCCTCTCACATTCATCTGTCGAGAGCGCCTGGGTGCTTCGTGCGGGAACCGGCAGGTATGTCGTTCTCGTCTAGCGAGGAGGCCGGGGTCTCAGACAGGACACTGGTACATGGTTCGGACATCGGACTTCGGGCCGATGGACAGCGGGCGTAAGCGCGGGCGCGTATGAAGGAGGCATCGGTGGCGGGCGAGTCCCCCGACAAGTCGGAGCAGCGGAAGTCGTCGGGGGAGACGACTCCGGGCGAACGCGACCCGAGGCTCGCCGTCTTCCGGGAATCGGCCGCGAGGCCGAACCAGGACGACGGCGATGCCCTCGATGCGGGTCACGTGGACCAGCCGACGGCAATCTTCAAGATGCCCACGAAAACCCCCGCGGAGGAGCCCACGAAGCCCTCCACCGCCCCCGAGGGCGATGCGCGCCTCCGCGCGGCGGTGGCGGCATGGGTGGCGACCCCGGCCGTGTCCGACGCACAGGCGTCCGGAGCCGAGGACGTCCGGTCCGCTGCCGCCGACGACGCGGCCGACAGCGCTGCGGCCGTGTCGCAATCCGACGTGGATGTGTCCGGCGCCAAGGACGGCAGGGCCGCGAGCGAGCCCGACGCATCCGACGCTGACGCGGTCCCGGCGTCCGAGGACGGGCGGTCTGCTCCTGATCGCGGTAAGCAGGCGGCTGACGACGACGCCCCTTGCGGGGGCGGCGCGACCGCCGGTGGCGTGGCCGGGGCGCAGGCTGACGTCGGTGTGCCCGGCGTGGATCCGGAATCGGAGTCCGAAGGTGGCTCCAGCAGCGGTGCTGAGGCCGGGGCGGGCGCGGCTCGTGCCGAGAGCGGTCGGGTTGCCGCCGGCCGCGCTGAGTCTGGGGCTGACGACGATGCCCCTCGTGCGGGCAACGCGCCCGGCGGCCCTGCGGCCAGGGCGCAGGCGGACGCGGAAGCGTCCCGCGAGGATGCGGTCCCGGCGTCCGAGGGTGGCTCCGGTGGCGGCGCCATCGGCGGGCCTGCGGCCGACGCGCAGGCGGACGCAGAAGTGTCCGAGGCCGAGGACGGTTCGGGCCGTACCGCCGTGGGGGGCGACGCCGAGGCGGAGTCCGCGTCCGACGACGGTTCCGGTGGCGGGGCGTCCGGCGGGCAGGAGAACACGGGTGGTGCCGGGGGTGGCGTGGATCAAGCCACTGCCGTCTTCAAGGCCGTCCGGCCGCGTGCGGCCATCGACCAGCCGACCACCGCGCTCAAGAGCGTCGGTCCGCCCAAGGCTCCGAAGCCCGCTCCGAAGCCCGCGCCGGAGTCCGCCGCCGAGCGGACCAGCAAGTTCGTGCCGCTCATCAAGCCGGACGACGTACGGCCGCCGGCCCGGAAGCCGGAGAGGCCGCAGTCGCCGCAGTGGGCGGCCAAGCCTGAGGCACCCGCACCCGCACCCGCACCCGGCGCCCTTCCCGAGGCCGAGCGGACCCGGCAGCAGCCCTTGCCGCCGCTGCCCCCGCTCGATCTGCTCGCCGAGCTGACGAACACCCCGCCCCCGCCGGAAACCCCCGTGCGGAACGCCCTGCGGCGGGTCAAGATCTGGACGCCGCTGGTCCTGCTGCTGGTGATCGTCTTTGCGGTCGTACAGTTCCTGCGGCCGCTCCCCGCGCCCGCGCTCGCGCTGACCGCGAAGGCGACGTACACCTTCGAGGGCGGCGCGCTCGACATGCCGTGGCCCGAGGAGGGTCAGTCGGCCGTCGAGGTCCAGGGCGTCGGAAGCATCGGTACGCACGGGGCGCAGAAGCCCGCGCCTATCGCCAGTGTGACGAAGGCGATGACGGCGTACGTGATCCTCAAGGAGCACCCGCTCAAGGGCGACGAGAACGGCCCGAAGATCACGGTCGACGAGCAGGCCGAGAAGGAGTCCAAGGCCGCCGACGAGTCGACCGCCGCGATCAAGGAGGGACAGGAGTTCACCGAGCGGCAGATGCTCCAGCTGCTCATGATCCCGTCCGGCAACAACGCCGCGCGGCTCCTCGCCCGCTGGGACGCCGACTCCGAGGCCGAGTTCGTCAAGAAGATGAACGACGCCGCCAAGGACCTCGGCATGAAGAACACGACGTACACCGACCCGAGCGGCCTCGACCCCACCACGGTGAGCACCGCGACCGACCAGCTCAAGCTGGCCAAGGCGGTCCTGGAGAACGACGTGTTCCAGGAGATCGTCAACACGCCCGAGATCGAGATCCCGGGCCTCGACGGCAAGATCTACAACAACAACAACATCCTGCTGGAGCCGGGTGTGAGCGGCGTCAAGACGGGTTCTTCCACCCCCGCCGGCGGCAATCTCCTCTGGTCCGCCGACACCGTCGTCGACGGCAAGAAGCGGCGGATCGTGGGCGCGGTGATGGGTCAGCAGACCGGAACCACGCTCGACTCCAAGCTGCAGCTCGCGATCACCAACAGCCTCAAGCTGATCCAGGCCGCCCAGCGCGACGTCACGTCGGCCACCGTCGTGAAGAAGGGCGACGTGGTGGGTTACGTCGACGACGGGCTCGGCGGGCAGACGCCGGTCGTCGCGACGAAGAACCTCAACGCGGTCGGCTGGCCGGGCCTGAAGGTGGAGCTGGCGATCTCCGACAACGGCAAGCCGGTGCCGCACGCGGCGAAGGCGGGCACCGAGGTCGGCGAGGTGACTGTCGGCACGGGGCCCGGCCAGGTCAAGGCGCCGGTCGCGCTGCAGAAGGACCTCGTCGAGCCGGGCTTCAGCGAGAAGCTGGCGCGCGTGGGGTGACGACAGCCCGATGAGCAAGGTGCTGCCGCCGGACGCGAGAACCGGCGGCAGCACCCGTTCCAGGAGTAACAGATACGGGCTTTGCGCGGGCTGTCGCCTTTGCCTGAGTGAATCGTTTCGTCGGCGCCTGCGCGAGGCGCCCGAACTCGGCACAGGGCGCGCAACGTTCGCTCTCGTACGCTTGCCCGTTAGTGTGGAGCGCCCGGCGCGGCGCTCCGTGACGTGTGCACATATCTGCCCCCTCACAGGGAGTCCGCCATAAGTACCGCGCTGAAGGTTTCGCCGGCCGTCGACGCCGAACGCCCTGTGTGGAAGTCGCGGACCACAGCGGCACTGGTCCCCCTGACGGTGACGCTCCTGTTCGGGCTGTGGGGCATCCGCAGGCAGGGCAGTGTCTGGCGGGACGAAGTCGTGACGTACGACATGGCGCACCGCACCCTGCCCGAGCTGTGGCACACGCTCCAGAACTTCGACGCCGTGCACGGCGTCTACTACCTCTTCATGCACGGCCTGTTCGCCGTCTTCGGCGGGGACGTGACCACGCTGCGGCTCCCGTCCGTACTGGCAACGGCCGCGGCCGCCGCCGGCATCGGGCTGCTCGGCCACCGGTTCGCGGGGGAGCGCGCGGGCGTGTTCGCCGGGCTGGTCTTCCCGCTCATCCCCGCCGTGCAGCAGTACGCGCAGGAGGGCCGCTCGTACGCGCTGGTGTGCGCGATCGTCACCTGGGCCACCTACCTCCTGGTGTGCGCAGCGACCCGGCCCACCAGAGGGCTCTGGGTCGCCTACACGGCCGCCGCGCTGACTGCCTGTCTGCTCCACGAGTTCGCCGTACTGATGCTGACGGCGCACGGCGCGACCATGCTGCTCTCCGACGTGCCGCGCCCGGTCAAGCGGGCCTGGACCGTGGCCGCCGCCTGCGTCGTCGCCGGGCTCGCGCCGCTCGCCGTCTTCAGCATGGGCCAGTCGGAGCAGATCCGCTGGATAATGTGGCCCGACCCCGTGCAGCTGCTGAGCTTTGTGGCGCTGGCGGTCGTGGGGCTGTGGTGCGCGCGCACCACCCCGGTGCCTACGAACGGGCCGATCGGGCTGCGGACGCTCGCCGTTCCGATGCTGATCCTGCCCACGGTCGTCCTGCTGCTGGCCTCCCAGCTCAAGCCGATGTACGTAGACCGCTACGTCCTCTATTACGTCATAGGGTTCGCGCTGCTGACGGGCGCGGCCCTGGACCGGGCCGTCCGGTCGCACAGCGGGCGGTGGGCGTGGGCATGGTGCCTGGCGCTGGCGGCGGTCCTGGTGCCCGTACTGGCCGTGGGCGCGCATCTGCGGAGCCCGGAGAGCCGCGTGGACGACGCCACCGCCGTGACGCAGGCGGTGCGGGAAGCGGCGGAGCCCGGCGACGGTCTGCTCTTCACGCCGTCAAGGCGGCGCGTATGGACCCTCGCCCAGCCGGCGGCGTACAGGGACTACCGCGACCTTGCCCTGGCCCGGGCGGTGGACACCTCCGACTCGCTGTACGGCGAGGAGATCCCGGCGGCGCACATACGTGCACGCATGCTGGCCTCCGACCGCATCGTCGTACTCGGCGATCCCGAGGGGGATCCGGTCGACACGACGGAGCAGGAGGTCATGAAGCGCACGACGCTGCGGGAGCACTTCGAGGAGTGCAGCAGCAAGGAGGTCACCGGGGCGCGGATCACGGTCTACGCGCGCCCCGGTCACTGCGCGGCCGGTTGAAGTCACCCAGTCCCCCAGTCACCCCGTCAGCAGCCGCAGCAGATGCGCGCACGCATCGGCCTCACTGAGATGCCGCAGACCGACGTGGTACGCGCCCCGCTCGTACACGCCGGTCTCCCACCGTTCCAATTAAGTGACCAGGAGTGAGTCTTGTACCCATACCTGGTCACTGCGGACATCCCGAACGGTTTTGGATATCCGACTGGTCTCCCGCGTTCCGGTGGTCCCCGCTTGGGTACGTGCATCGTGTGCACGTTCCGTGACGGGTGGGCGGGTTTCCTCGCGTCCTCGCGTCTCCGGTCCGGCCTGGACGGTCCGATGCCCAGCACCATCACTCTGGTGATGCTGGGGCGGTGCCGTCCGTCGCCGGATCGGGTGCCCGAGTGCGCGTCGCCCGATCGCGATACCAGCGGCATCGTGACGGGACATCTTGCGGCGACCGGTGGCCAGCGGCTTGCGCCAGTGCTGGTCGCCCCACATCGAGGTGTAGGCCGGGTCGACGGCCACGATGGACAGGTCCATCTCGGCGGCCATCGACACGAGCCGGGCTTTGAGCTTGCCGGTGGGGATACCGGAGATGAGCTGACGGAACCGCTTCCTGCGGCCGTGCTTCTCGCGGGTCTTCTCGGCGGTGAAGTCCAGGTCCTCAATCGCGATCGCGGCGACGCCGCAGCGCTTCGCCCAGTGCAGGAGACGGGTGATGGCGTGCCGGATCTGCGCGTCCCGGTGCTGGGCCGACCCGGACAGGTCGTAGAAGAAGCTCTTGGGGTCGCCGACCGGGTTGCCGTGCACGTCGAGGCGGTAGGCGGCGAAGTGGTCGGCGTTCGTGTCGACGCCGATCATGCCCTTGGCCCGTGCGGTATCAAGCGGGATGGTCTTCACCGTGGGGCGCTGCCACGAAGCGGTGAGGTACCAGCGCCCGCGCTCCACATCCAGGTGGACGCGGTAGGCGACAGCCCGGTTGGCGTCGATGCGGTCGGCCCACTCCTGACCCCGGTGCTTGAACTGCACCTTCGAGGCGAGGACGTACCGGCCGTGCCTGGCGTTAGCCAGATCCGCGAGCGGCGCGGGAAGCTTGATGCTGACCTCGCCGTCGGGGCTGACGCGGATCGTCTCGTTCCCGAAATGCTTCCCGGACTCGCCGTCAGCGGCGAGGAACCACCGCCCCGCCTCCCACCGTGCCCGCCACTCGGTCTCGGTGAGCTGCGCGGCTTCGAGGTTGTGCCGGTTGTTGAGCAACTTCCGGCCGCCGCGCACGACGTGCACGACGCCTGCCTCCCGATCGGCGCGGGCGACGTCGAGACGGTGTTCCAGCGTGTGCAGGCGACGCGACTTCTGGAACCACTCGCGCTTCGACCGGTAGCCGCCCGGGGCCCGCTTCGAACCTTTCTCGCCGATCGGCTGGGACAGACGGTGCAACAGCGTGCGCGCACCGGCCTCAAGAGACTGAATATGTGCGAGCTGGCAGCGACGGGAGAGCGCCCACTGATCGTGGGTGGCCTTCGTGATACTGCCCGCCCACCGCGAGGACGACTCGCCGGTCAGGCCCTGCTTACGGGCCGCCCACGTATCCGAGGTGTGTTCCAGACCGTCACGGCACCGGGCCGCCAGATCACGGGATGCGAGGCGTCCGAGGTGTTCGCCGACCACACGCAACACCTTCTCGTCCTCGGACGTGAGGTGTTTGAGCCGATCACGTATCGCCACACCGGACGGCCCGAGGGCAACGAACGACGCGTCGATTACACGCAGTTGCCGTTTCGTGTTCCGCTGCACCGCTCGCCTCCCTTCGTGATCAACACCCCGAACCTACCGGCCACCACTGACAATCCGATCCCCGCCGCTTATGCGCGTTCCTACACCACGACCGAGGACACACTCATGCGCCCTTACGCACACTCCTAGCCACTCAACCAGCAGCAGTTCCATACCCCTTGACCAGCGGCCCCACTGGCTTCTCCCACTTCCTCGGCAGCCGCTCGGGCCCCAGCCGCGCGTCCCCCTGGAACTGGCCGGTGCACGGCGCGGGCCGCAGCTTGCGGGCCTCGTCCGCCACGGCGAGCGGCGCGGCGGACGCGACAGGGCCTGTCGCGATCACCGCGACGGCACCAAGTGCGGCCAGGACAGTGCGCATTCGATTCACCCGAGGTCTCCTCACGAGCCAACGACCGGTCAACCTCACGGAAGTTATCCGTTCGGTAGCGCAGAGTGAATGGGCCGCGCCGGGTTTGGCCGATCAGCGACCGTCGCTTGTAGGTGCTTCGCGACGCGCGGGTGCTCGCGCCCCGAGTGGCTCGCTTTCGGACTTCCGGCCTGGTAGTCGGCAGAAACATGCAGGACAGGGGCGTGAAGTGGTCGGTAGGCGCCTAGTTGTCTGCCATGCACTCAATGCCTTCGCGTGATCGTTTCGAGACTCAAGCGACGCTTAGTCGCCGCTTGAACTCGCACAACCATTCTGTATGTGGCGAGCGCCACTATGTTTCCTGGATCTTGGCCTTCATTCGCCCCTTATACGAGTTGTGGATATGTGCGCGCACGTAGTTACGTTCGCCGCACATCAATGAGTGAACTGTGGGGGGACCGTGTTTGGGTTGTGGGGAAGTGTGCGTTGCGTGGGCAGGGCGGGGGGTCTTGCGCTCGGCTCGGCGCTGTTGGTCAGCCTGTTGCCCGCTACCGGCGCAGTCGCGGCGGCTTCGGCCGCCCCGCGCGCAGAAGCAGCCGATGAAGCCGAGGCGTCGACGGCGCCTCATTCGGAGGCGGAGGCCTTCGCAGAAGCCAGGCGATCTGGTAAGGCCGTGGAGGTCGCATCGCTGCGCGGCGAGACCAGCGAGGTCTTCGCGACTCCGGGTGGAGATCTGGAAGCGCGGGAGTATCTACGCCCGGTGTGGGCGCGTGTGGGCGGCGCGTGGAAGCCGGTCGACACGGATCTGGCCGTTGTCGCCGGTGGAATGGTTGCTCCTAAGGCGGCCACTGTGGGAGTGGCATTCTCCGGTGGTGGTGCTGGGCCGATGGTGCGCCTGGAGAAGGCCGGCCGTGAAATGGAGATGACCTGGCCGAAGGCGCTGCCCAAGCCGACGCTTGAAGGGGACACGGCGACCTATGCCCATGTCCTTCCGGGAGTAGACCTGCGGCTGACCGCGTCGCCGGACGGCTTCTCCCAGCTCCTCGTCGTCAAGAATGCGAAGGCAGCAGCGAGCAGTGAACTGGCAAAGCTGCGCCTGAAGCTGGCTGCTCACGGGATGGAGGTCAAGGAGACTTCCGAGGGTGGCCTGCAGGCGATGGACGCGGGCGCGAAAGGCGCGGTATTCGAAGCGTCGACGCCTGTGATGTGGGACTCGAGCGAGGGTGAGAGCGCCCCGGCCGCCCAGACCCTGGCCGCCCAGACCCTGGCCGCTCGGACCGTGGCGGCGGCCAGTGACGGCGAGTCGCGTGGGGAGCCTGGCGCGGGGGAGTCGGGGCAGCTCGCACCGGTCGGCGTAGAGATCCCGGCGGGCGGGGACGAACTGGTCCTGACCCCGGACACAGAGGTACTGAAGGGCAAGGACACCGTGTACCCGGTGTTCATCGACCCGCAGTGGTACTCGCCGCGGGCGACATCGTGGACCATGGCCTCGAAATACTGGGCCTCGTCCCCGCAGTGGAAGTTCAACGGCAAATCAACCGAAGGCGTGGGCTACTGCGGCTGGTCGTACTGCGCGCCGCATGACACCAAGCGGGTCTTCTATCAGATCCCCGTCTCAAAGTTCGCTGGTAAGAGCATTTTGTCAGCTGAGTTCGTGGTGCGTAACACTTGGTCCGCCTCGTGCGAAAGCCGGGGGGTGGAGCTGTGGCAGACGGAAGACATCTCGACATCGACCACCTGGAACTCCCAGAACGCGTCCGGGTTCTGGGTCAAGGAGCTGGCGTCGACGTCATTCGCCCACGGTTTCGACGAACGCTGCGAGGCCAAGGACGCAGAGTTCTCAGTGAAGTCGGCGGTGCAGGCTGCTGCCAACGCCAAGGACCCGTCAATGACTTTTGGGTTGCGGGCCTCCAGCGAGTCGGACGCCTACGGCTGGAAGCGCTTCTCGGACAAGGCATTTCTGCGCGTGAAGTACAACCGGCCCCCCTCGCAAGTCAAGATGTCGCAGCTGAGCATGGAGTATGGCGACGAGTGCAAGAAGCCAGGGAGCGCTGAGCGCACCCGCAGTCTGGGCGAGATCTACGCCAACAACATCACCGACCCCGATGGCGACAGGGTGTCAGTACAGTTCCAGGCGACATGGGACGGTGGAGTGTGGCCCCCGGCGGGGAAGCCTTTCTTGACCACGACGAAGAGCTCCGGCTCCGACTTCTCGGTCAGCCTGCCGTCGTCGATCCCGGAGAACAAGGAGGTCAACTGGCACGTCCGCACATATGACGGAGCACAGTACTCGCCGTGGTCGTATGCAGGCGATCCGACAGGCTGTTACTTCTACTACGACACCAAGGCTCCGAGGTCGCCGACGATCTTCTCGAACGAGTATCCCGCCTCAAAGACGGAGGACCCGGACGACCCGTGGTTGGACGGGATGGGCAAGTACGGGACGTTCGAGATCAAGGCCAACGATACGCAGGTCACCAAGTACTGGTACGGCCTCAACGTCAGTCCCAGTTCCAACAACACCATCACCACGACGAGCGGTGCCGCCAAGACACTGCGGATGCTGCCACCCAAGGTTGGCGTGAACACGCTCTACGTGTCCTCGCTCGACTCTGCAGGGAACCGTTCGGCAGCTACCGGCTACCGCTTCAGGGTCAAGGCGGGCCAGCCCGAGCGCGCGGCTTGGTCCTTGGACGAGGGAGCCGGCGCCACAGAAGCGAAGGGGAACGCGGGGGTGTATACCGCCTCTCTGTCAGGTGGCCCCACGCTCAGAGCTCCGGGAGCCAAGGGGGCAGCCGTGGCCTTCGACGGGGTTGATGACTATGCCAAAACCGACATTCCCACGGTGAGCACCGAGACCGGGTTCTCGGTCTCGGCTTGGGCCAGGCTCTCCAAGGCTCCTGACGGCGCGGCAATCATCGCCGCACAACCAGGCAATCACTCGCCGGGGTTCGAGCTGTACTACTCCAAGACGTATGACCGGTGGGCGTTCAACCAGTACCAGTCAGACACCGCCGATGCTGGGATCACCCGGGTCATGCAGGCGTCCGCGGGAGGTGCCACAGTCGGCCAATGGACCCACCTGGTGGGCACGTACAGCGCGACTTACGACGAGATGAAGCTCTACGTCGACGGTGAACTGGCCGGCAGCATCACGTACGACTCACCATGGGACGCCCGGCGCGGTCTGCAAATCGGGGCGGGCTCCTACAGCGGCAACCCCGGAAGCTTCTTCCCAGGCTCCATCGACGAACTGCAGATCTTCGACAAGCCGCTGGCGCAGGGTGAAGTGACGCGACTGCACGGAAAGGAATCGCTCATCTCCGCCCGGCCGGCACGTGCGGTCTTCCCGATGGACGAGGAGGCTCCCGCAACGACGCTGACCGGCACGCCGGAGGTGATGTCCGCCAAGTATTACGGGACTCCGACGACGGGTGCGGCAGGTGTCGAGGGCGCGGCGGTCACGTTCGACGGTCAGGACGACTACGCCAGCACGGGCCGACCGCTCGTGAACAACCTGCGTAGTTTCGCAGTCTCAGCCTGGGCAAAACTGCCCAAGACAAAGCCAGGCCATGCGGCGATCATCGCGACGCAGGCAGGCACGCACAAGCCAGGTTTCGAGCTGTACTACTCGGCTGCCTATGACCGGTGGTCTTTCAACCAGTACTCCGCAGACAGCCCCGAAGCCACGCCAATCCGTGCCATGCAGGATGACGGCACGAGCGCACAGCGCGGGGAATGGGTGCACCTGGTGGGTGTGCATGACACCGTGGCCAACACCCTGACGCTCTATGTGAATGGCAAGCGCGAGGGGACCACGAGTGTGTCGTCGACGTGGTACGCGGGCGGCGCTGTGCAAATCGGTGCCGGCTCGTACGGCGGCCAGCCCGGCTCGCACTTCCCGGGCCAGATCGACGACGTCAGGCTCTTCGATCGGCCCGTTTCGGCCGGCGAGGTGCAGCAGCTGTTCAAGCAGCGACCGTTGGTCAAGAGCCGTTGGAAGTTCGAGGAGACGGCCGGTACCGCTCCGGTCACTACTCCGGACGCCGCCGGCACGGGCAATGCGCTCACGCTGTACGGAGGGGCTTCGAAGTCGGAAACGGCAAACATCGACTTTGGGTCCCTGCGACTGGACGGTACGAGCGACTATGCCGCGACCAGCACCGTTCCGGTTGATACATCAGCCAGCTTCACGCTGACTGCCTGGGCACAGGCGGCGGCAATGCCCACGGACGCGGTGGCATTGGCCAGCGCGGAGGGGACCAAGAAGAGCGCCTTCGCGGTGCACTTCGTGCCTGACGCCGCGAACCCGGCGAATCATGGTCGTTGGCAGCTGTCAGTGGCGGACAAGGATGCCACTGACGCGGCCGTGGTTAAGGCAGACAACGCTGAGTTCTATGACGTGCGTCAGTGGAACCATCTGGCCTTGGTCTACGACGGATTCGCCAAGGAGGCACGCCTGTACATCAACGGCGTACTGGCCGAAACCTGCGCGCACGGCGACGGTGACGGCGAGAACGACGACCCGGCTTGCGCGGACCTGGTGCCGTGGGCGGAAGACGCACTCGCCTTCAAAGCAGCGTCGCTCCAGATCGGACGATCAGGCACAGGCACTGGGGCCAGTGGGTACTTCCCCGGCCTTGTGGACGACGCCTGGGTATTCCAGGGCGCGCTGACGGACGCACAGGTCAACAAGCTGGCGATCAGCTACTTCGACATACCGACCAAGGTGCCTGGCGACTGACCAGAGAGGTGGGGCGGGCGCAGAACACTTTGGCCCGCCCCACCGCTCGCCTGTGTTTGTTGATGTTCCCGTGCATGCTCCTCACGGCTGTGCCGATGAGCGCTGATCCGAAAAGGATTGATCAAGGAATGAACGGCATATCACCACCTCGGCGTGGTGGGCAGCTGCGGCGCAGAATTGCGCTGGGCGCCTCCACGGTGATGGTGGCCACCCTCCTCCAAGCTACGGCTCTTGCGCCGACGGCGACGGCGGGCAGCAACCTTCCGGGGTTGCCCAAGTCAGAGAAGCCCATCGCCGGACACGACAGCGGGAAGATCGTTCCTCGCACGGTTCAAAAGGGGCTCCGGACCCCTCAGCGCAAGCCGAAGGCCGCCTGGCCAAAGGCCGGAACGGCAGTGGTCGAACTGCCCAAACCGACGACGAAGACTGGCGCCCGGTTCAAGGCCGACAGCCTGCCCGTGCGACTGCACACGTTGTCGACGAAACATGCCAAGACAGCCGCCGGCGGCAAGGTCGAGGCACGTGTCCTTCCGCGCGGTACAGCCCGGAAGGCAGGGGTTGACGGTCTGCTGTTCAGCCTCGAGTCCCGTAAGAAGGGCACGAAGGGGACCATCGGTACGCAGGTGGACTACTCCTCCTTTGCTGAGGCATTCGGCGGTGGCTACGCCTCCCGCCTGACCCTGGTGAAGCTGCCGGCCTGCGTGCTCACCACGCCGGGCAAGGCGGCGTGCCGCACAGCTACCCCCGTGGTGACGGACAACGACACAGAGAAGCAGACGCTGACCGCCAAGGCGGTCTCCCTGAGCGCGTCAGGGCCCACGGTCATGGCAGCGGTAGCCGATGACTCCGGAAAGACGGGCGACTACAAGGCAACGCCCCTTTCCGCCTCCTCGACCTGGAGCACCGAACTCAACTCTGGTGACTTCGGCTGGGCATACGACATTCCGGTGCCTGAAGTGCCGGGTGACCTGGCTCCGAAGGTGAACCTGGCGTACTCCTCCGGCACGGTCGACGGGCGTACCGGTGGTACCAACAGTCAGTCCTCCTGGGTCGGTGACGGATTCGACCTGTCGCCCGGCTACATCGAGCGGCGCTACAAGCCATGCGCGGACGACGGTATCGAGAACGCGGACGGCAACAAGCCCGGCGATCTCTGCTGGGGCTACGACAACGCGTTCATCACCTTCAACGGCAAGGGCGGTGAACTCGTCCCCACCGGCACGGTTAACGAGTGGAAGCTCAAGAAGGACGACGGCACTCTCATCAACCGCCTGACCTCGACTAATCGGGGCAACGGCGACAACGACGGTGAGTACTGGCGTCTGACTGCACCGGACGGTGCCCGTTACTACTTTGGTTACCACCGCTTGCCCGGCTGGGTCGATGGCAAGGAAGCCACTGACTCCACCTGGACCGTTCCCGTCTACGGCGATGATGACGGCGAGAAGTGTCACGGCGCCACATTCGCCGAGTCCTGGTGTCAGCAGGCCTGGCGCTGGAACCTCGACTACGCAGTCGACACGCACGGCAACGCCATGTCCTACTACTACAACAAAGAGACCAACCACTACGGCCGCAATCTCAAGGCCACCGACGACACCCCCTACACCCGAGGCGGCTACCTCGACCGCATCGAGTACGGCCTGAAGTCCAGTTCCATGTACGGCACCAAGCCATTGGCCAAGGTGGACTTCACAAGCTCCGAGCGGTGCATTCCCAACAGCCAGACGGACTGTGCCTCGATCGGCACGGACTCGTTTTATTGGTACGACACGCCGTGGGACATGAACTGCACTGCCGGCACGGACTGCGATCAGGGGCGCCTGGCCCCCAGCTTCTGGACCCGCAAACGGCTGACCAGCATTACCACCCAGGTCCTGCAGGCCGACGGCACCCACGCCAAGGTCGACTCCTGGGCGCTGGCCCACCGCTGGGGCCAGGCAGACATCGACTACCAGTTGCTGCTGGACTCCATCCAACGCACCGGCCACACCGCAGCCACGCCGATCACGCTGCCGAAGACCACGCTCGCGTACACGCAGCTGGCCAACCGGATGGACACCACCGGCGACGGCTACGCCCCCTTCATCAAGGCCCGGCTGTCCACCATCGCCGACGAGCACGGCGGCCAGACCGATGTCAACTACTCCGCCCCCGCATGCAGTGCTACGGCACTGCCCACTCCGGAGACCAACACCACCCGCTGCTTCCCGCAGATGCTCGGCGGCAGTGACACCGAGGCCCCGGAGCGGCACTGGTTCAACAAGTACGTCGTCGATTCCGTCACCGCCACCGACCGCACCGGGCGCGCTCCAGACGCCGTGACCGCCTACTCGTACCTGGGCGGCGGGGCATGGCACTACGACGATGACGACGGCATGACCAAGGAAAAGCACAAGACCTGGTCCCAATGGCGTGGCTACGGCCAGGTACGGGTCAAGACCGGCGGCCAGGGAGGAGACGCCGCCATGAAGACGCAGCAGGACACCTATTTCCTGCGCGGCATGGACGGCGACCGCAAGGACGCCTCCGGTGACACCACCAAGTCCGTCACCGTCGCGCTCGAAACGGGCGAGGGTGAGTCAATTACCGACAATCCAGCCGCTGCCGGATTCGTCTACAAGACGGTCGACTACTCCGGCCCCGGCGGGAACATCCTCTCCAAGACCATTGAGCGGCCCTGGCACCACGAGACAGCCAAGAAGGTCCGCTCCTGGGGCACGGTGACCGCCAACTTCACCGGCACCGCCAACTCCACCGCGTACACGTCTCTGGACAACGGCGCGGGCACCAAGTGGCGCACGACCACCAAGTCGACCACATACGACACCGTCGCCGGACGCATCACCGAACTCGACGACCGCGGTGACACCTCCACGGCAGACGACAACCAGTGCACCCTCACCACGTACCCCGCCGCTTCAGCGATCCTCGTCCTGCCCTCGCAGGTCGAAACCCTTGCGACGGACTGCGACAACACCACACCCAACCGTGCAACCGACGTCATCTCCGACGTCCGCAGCGCTTACGACGGCCTCGCCTACGGAGCCGCCCCCACCAAGGGTGACGAGACCGCGACCGCCACGCTGAAGAAGCACGACGGCACGACCGCCACCTACCTGGAGGCCGGCACCACCTTCGACGGCTACGGCCGCGAGCTGACCAGCACCGACCTCACCGCCAACGTCACCGTCACTGGCACAGCCGCCGCGGTACGCGCCGCGCGCACCGACGGCCGCACGAAGACCACCACCTACAGCCCCACCACGGGCTTCCCCACCACGGTCACCTCGACCACTCCGCCCGCCGACTCCGCGGACAGCACCACCGCTCAGACGACGGTGCTCGCCCTGGACCCCCTGCGCGGCCAGCCCACCACCAAGACCGACACCAACAATCGGGTCACCACCCTCACCTACGACGCGCTCGGCCGCTCCGCCAAGGTCTGGTTGCCCAACCGCGCTACCTCTCTGACTCCCTCCTATGCCTTCGACTACTTCATCGAAGAAGGCAAGGAAGTCGCCGTACGCACTCAGACCCTGAACAACAGCGGTGCCCAGATTGCCTCGTACACCATCTACGACGGACTGCTGCGCCCGCGCCAGACCCAGGACGTGGGCCCCGACAGCGGACGCCTGCTGACCGACACCTTCTACGACGAGCGCGGCCAGGTCGCCAAGACCTTCGCCTCCTACTACACAACGGGCGCACCAAGCCGGGACCTCTTCGCCCCCGAAAACGCCCTGAGCGTGGAGACCCAAAGCCGTCACGCCTACGACGGGCTGGGACGCGAAACGGAAGCCAGGCAAATCGCCGGCAACGGCGACGGCGGCACCGTCCTCGGCATCACCCAGACCCTCTACGACGGCGACCGGACCACGGTCATCCCACCACAGGGCGGCACAGCCACCACAACCCTCACCGACGCACGCGGGCAGGCCACAGAACTGCGCCAGCACCACTCCCGCAGCACCACCGCCGCCTACGACTCCACCACCTACACCTACACACCCGCAGGCAAGCTCTCCCAGATCACTGACCCGGCGGGCAACAGGTGGAAGTACGCCTACGACCTGCTTGGCCACAAGACCGAGGTCGTTGATCCCGACCGGGGCACCACCAAGAGCACGTACGACGACCGCGGGCAACTCGTCACCACCACTGACCACGGCAAGCTCGTGTCGGACGCTGACGGGTACAAGAAGGTCCTGCACCACGCCTACGACGGCCTGGGCCGTAAGACCCAGCTCCGCGAGAACAGCGCCACCGGCACCCTGCGGGCCGCATGGACCTACGACACCGTCACAGGCGCCAAGGGCCAACTCGCCTCAAGTACTCGATACGTGGGCACCGACGCCTACACCACACGCATCACCCAGTACGACCCCCTCTACCGACCGCAGCGCACCGCCGTGGAAATCCCGGCCTCGGAAGGCACGGCCCTCGCGGGGACCTACCAGACCGGCACTTCCTACAAGCCCTCCGGCCTGGTAGCAGGCGTCTCCTTCTCGGCAGCCGGCTCGCTGGCCGGCGGCTCATACGCGTACGGCTACGACGAGACATTGCGGCCCGTCTCCCTCCTGGGCGACGGATTCGAAACCAACACCAGCTACTCGCTGACCGGCAAGCCGCTGCAGCACACACTCGCCTCCACCGCCGCCGGCGCGAAAATAACGCAGGTCACCAACGACTACGAGTGGGGCACCCAGCGCCTCTCCGCCTCACGCGTGGACCGCGAAGGCGTCAACGGCGTCGACCGCAACCAGACGTACCGCTACGACCAGGCCGGCAACATCCTGTCCGTCGCAGACGTCTCCCGCTCCGGCACCGACAACCAGTGCTTCACCTACGACTACCTGCGCCGCATGACCGAAGCCTGGACCGAGGCAGACACCACCTGCTCGACGGGCCCTTCCGGCAGCGCGACCGGTGGTGTAGCGCCGTACTGGCATTCCTACACCTACGACAAGACCGGCAACCGCCAGACCGAGACTCTGCACGACACCGCCGGCGACAACACCAAGGACACCAAGCGCGACTACACCTACCCCGCCCCTGGAGCCCCGCAGGCCCACACCCTCGGGGAGGTAAACCAGGTCGGGCCCAGCGGCACGGTGAAGACCGCCTACACGTACGACGAGGCCGGTAACACCCGCACCCGCATGGTCGACGGGGACACTCAGACCCTCGACTGGGACACCGAGGGCCACCTGGCCAAGGTCACCAAGCCGGTCGAAGGCGGCACCACCGAGGTCACCGAGTACCTGTATGACGCCGACGGCAACCGCCTGATAGCTCGTACAAACGACGAAACCACGCTGTATCTCGGCCACACGGAGCTTGTTCTCCCCAAGGGAGCCACCAAAGCCAAAGCCACCCGTTACATCGACCTCGGAAACGGCCACCAAGCCGTCCAGGCCGACGACGGCAGCACCACCTTCACCATCGCCGACCACAACGGCACCGGCCAGATCGCCGTCAAAGCCGCCGATCTCGCCATGACCCAGCGCCGCACCCTCCCCTTCGGAGAGGCCCGCGGCGCCCCCGCCGCAACCTGGCCCGGCACAAAGAGCTTCGTCGGCGGTACAGATGACACCACGACCACCGGCCTCATCCACCTTGGCGCCCGTGAATACGACGCCGCCATCGGCCGGTTCATTTCCGTGGACCCGATCATGGATGTCGTTGAGCCGCAGCAGATCAACGGGTACGCCTACGCCTACAACAGTCCGCTCACCTACAGCGACCCCACCGGTTTGTACGAGCCCGGCGGTGGCAGGGACCCGCGAGACACTACGCGCGGACCGCGCAAACGCGGCAAGGGAGACAGCGGCAAGGGAGACAGCGACAACGGAAACGGCAACGGAGGCGGAAACGGAAACGGCAACCGAGGCGGCAACGGCAACGGCAAATCCGCGGGGATTAGCGTAGAGGTCAAAGCCAGTGTCCCCGCTCCTGAAACGCCAAAGACATGCACGCACGGTAGAGGATTTAAAATAACCTGCCCCAAATCGGGCTTGTTCACGGAGATTGTAATTCGCGTGGTCTTGCCAGACACCGAGGCGTGGAGAAAATGCCTCAGTGAACGGCATGGCGAAAGCTGTGCTTGGGCAGCCACCGATCTCCCCATCCTGAAGGCAGCCAAGATAGGCAAAATCGTCGGCAAAATCCTTAGGAAGTGCAAGTGCTTCCTCGCAGGAACCGGCGTTCTCATGGCCGATGGCAAGACCAAGGCCATCGAAGATATAAAAACCGGTGACGAGGTCCTCGCAACTGATCCGAAAACCGGTGAAACCAGCGAACGTGAAGTAGCCGCCACCATCGTTACCGACGATGACAAGCGCTTCACCGAACTGACGATCTCCACTCCGGATGGCAACGAGAAACTCACTGCCACCTACGAGCATCCGTTCTGGTCCGTCTCCGCACATGACTGGGTTGAGGCTGGCGACCTCAAGCCCGGAATGACCCTGCGCACCGACGACGGTCGCACAGTCAAGGTCATCCAAACCCGCCAGTACGAAGACCGCACCCGCACCTACAACCTCACCATCGAGGGCCTGCACACGTACTATGTGCTCGCGGGTAGCACGGCGGTACTCGTTCACAATTCAAATTGTCCGCCCCCTGAAACAGTCAACAACCTGCCGGAGGTCACAGCCCCCAAGCCCCTCAAGCCTTCTCAGGCTGATAAGGCGTGGAGTGATTTCTTGGGGCCTGGTCCGTACACAAATATTCACCCGCGGACCGGGCAGGTAGATCCCAACCGTCTCGTATCTTCTAATGGGCGCCGCAGCATCCGGATGGGGGATCACGAGATGAACAGCAAGCCTACGAAGTTCCATTTCCACATGGAGACATGGGATTGGAACTCCGTCACAAACGCATGGACTGTCGGCAACACAATGCAACGAGTTCCCTTGGGGGTGAAATGATGAGAGTGGAAGTTCTGCAGGTCCTATCCCCTTCGCAAGGGATCGTGCGTTTCAGGTGCGAGTCTGGCATCGCGTCTGGCCGCTGGATGGGGTCGAATCCCGCCGAGGTGGGTCAATTCGATGTCGAGATCGAGGTTCCGGAAGAGGTCGCAGGGTGGACAGCAGTCCCTCCGGGCGTTACCTCCATATCGGAGGTCGCCGGGGCGGAGTCTGCCGCCCTCATTACGGGCGTAGTAGTCAGATTCGACGATGGCGATGATTCGGTCGTAGAGATCAGGGTAGGGTCGGACATCCTCCTTATTGAAATCCCAAACCGAAGGTCGGAGCTTCCCGTGGAGGATCTCATTTCTTTCCGGGCTCCCGAAATTCAGCTCTACCCGTATGATCTTTAAGTGACCTAGCCGAAAGGCTCACGGAAGGACTGTGCGGAGTTCGCCTTGGCCCGCATGGGTTCTCGAGCGAATGGCGTTTAGCTCTCGGTAGCTCCGGGCAACTGGGAGTTCCAACACCGCCGATGAAGCCCCACCGAGCGTGTTCGGTGGGGCTTCTGAGGTCCTTGACGGCAACGGTGACGGCAACGTCAAGGACGGCCGCTGTGGCGGGTGGGTCGTGAGTGGCGTCGTTGTCCGTGCCGAGGGCGTCGCCCAGGGTGTTGATGGCTTGATGTTGGAGGCGGAGTCGGACGTGGGCGTAGACGCCGGTGGTGACGCCGATGTGGGCGTGGCCGAGGAGTTCCTTGATCACGACGAGGTCGACGCCTTGCTCCAGGAGCAGGGTGGCGGTGGAGTGGCGTAGGTCGTGGAAGCGGATCATCCGGAGCCCAGCGCGGTGGAGGAGGCTGCGGAAGCGGCGGGTGGGGTCGAGTGGGGGCGGTGAAAACGAGGCTGTATTCCATCCAGCCGGTGCAGGCGGCTTGACGTTCTTCCTGCTGTCGTTCCCGGTGGAGCTTGAGGGAGTTGGTGCATCCAGTGGGGAGGGCGATGCGTCGTTCGGAGGCGCGGGTCTTGGTGGGCAGGATGGTCAGGCTGCCGGTGCGGGTGGCTGGAGGGAGCGGTGGATGCTGGCGGTGCCGCCGTCGAGGTCTTCCCGGTGGAGGCCGAGGAGTTCGCCTTTGCGGAGTCCGGTGCGCAGAGCGAATTCGTGCAGGGCATGGAGCCGGTCGCCGTTGGCCTTCCGGAGGAACTGCCGGGCCTCGGGTGCGGTGAGGGGCTGGAATCGTCTGGGGCGAGGCGCGGTGGTCTTGACGTTCCGGGCGACATTGCGCGGCAGTTCGTCCTCGCGGAGCGCGTGTTCCAGGGCGGACTTGAGGACCGCGTGGACATACGTCACGGTCAGCGGCGACAGCCGCTTTGCGCAGCACTGGCCGATGGTGCAGCAGGACCGCCGAACCGAGTCCCGTTCCTGGGCGCAGCACTGGCAGGTGGTGCCGAGCCCGTCGAGGAAGGTGCGCACGTCGCGGGCGGTGAGCCGGGCGAGCTTCTTGGCGCCGAGGCCGGGATTGAGGTGGAGGCGGATAGAAGCGGCGTAGCGGGCGTGGGTGTTCTCCCGCAGCCGGTGGATAGCGACGCTGTTCAGCCAGTACGCGACGTACATGCCCACCGTACTGTCGGCCATCGCCACAGGCGGGCTGCGGTTGCTGTCGCTGATCTTCTCGGCGAGTTTGTCGGCGACGTTCTTGCGGGTGGTGCCGTAGACGCGGACGCGTTTGCGGCTGCCATCGGCGGCGAGCACGTAGCTGACGGCTCCCAGCATCCGTCCTTGCGCTGATAGATGGCGCCTTCGCGTTCGAACGGGCTTTCCGCTTGGGGGCGACGGTGATCAGCCGGAGTCAGCCGAGGTAGACGCGGGCCGCAGCGATCGGGCGTGCGGTGACCTTGTGGACGGTGGAGGAGTTGACGCCCCAGCGGTAGCCGGCGAAGAGGTTCGTGGTGCCGTCCCCGTAGAACACCATGTGGCCGTAGCCGACGCCGTTGTGCTCGGTCCACTCAGGAGTCCCGCCGGGTGTCTCCTCGATGCGGGTGTCGGGGAAGCCGCGGTAGGTGGCCTCGGCGGTCTCGGAGGCGGCGGGGTTGCCGTGCGGGTTGCTGGTGCAGTCGATGATGTCAAAGACGTAGGGGACGACATCGGTGCCGACCTCGCTGTCCACCGGCGAGCTCCATGTCCCCTTGCGTTCCCGGATCATCACGATGTGTCCGGTGTACGGCTCGCTGGTGGTGACCGCGTCGTAGTCCAGGGCGACGAGGTCTCCGGGACGCAGGTTGACCGGCTTGGTGACCGCCGTGAAATGGGGGACGTTCGCAGCGTTCGCGAAGCCCTCACGGAACTTTTCGGCCGTCGGGTAGAGCTTGCCGGCCTCGGTATTGAAGTGCTGGCTGAAGTACTCCTTGGTTGCCCATCCGTACGCCGTCCCGGTGCCGTAGGCCCGCTGCAGGACCAGGGTGATGAACGACGAGCACTGTGCGAACGCCGAGAACTGCTCCGGGTGGCCGGGCGCGCCCCAGACGACCGAGGAGTTCTCGTCGGGGAATTCTCCTGCCGTCTTGTAGCGGTTGGCGCCGTCGCTCCAGGGACGCATCCGCAGGTAGTCGATCAGCGACTCCGCCTCTATCTGGTGTGGAAGCCTGGTGTGGTACGGGCTCGGCGGCGGAACCTCGGCAGCCGAGGCTGCTCCCGCCGCCGAGCCGGCGATCACTGCGGCCCCCGCGCCCGCAGTGGCGGTCAGCAAACCGCGGCGGCTGATTCGGTCAAAGGACATAGAAGTTCCCCCTCGTTGGATCGAATGATCACTGATCTCTGCGGGATCCTATGGCAGGTGCCGCGCCGCCCCCCGCCTTAGTCCGCAGGCGCGGTTCCCCTACTCGCCCCCCGCCGGCGCCGCGCAAACAGACGGCACGTGCCCCGCCCCCCGCTCCCTCTGCCGCGTCGCCTCGTGCTCCAGCTGATCCAGCAGCCCCGTCAGGAGCTCCTCGTCCCCCGGCGCCGTGAGGAATTCCAGTACCGCCCGGTAGAACGCCCCCCGCACCCCCGTCGGCATCACATCCGACGCATCCAGGCACAGCCGCCTCGCGCCCGTCAGCGCACGGTCGACAGCGCGGTTGGCCCAGGCATCGCCGTACGGCCCCACCGACACAGGGAAGAACGGCCGGCTGCGCTCGTCCATGCCCGCCCATGTCTCGCGCGCCGCGTCCCCCGTGAGGAACGTGAGCAGCTCCCGCGCGCTCCCGCTGTCGCGGAACATCGCCGCCATGTCCCCGGACACCTCGTACGCGCCCCGCTCGTTGGCCAGACCCCCGACCGCCTTCGCGCTCGGCGTGAAGCGGACGTCCTGGTCGTACAGCCGTCGGGCGAAGCTGCCTTGGTGCTCGCGCACGCACTCACCCTTCCGCTTCAGCAGGCCCTTGCCGTCGTTGCCCTCGAAGCCGTTGCGCAGGGCCGCCGCCCCGGCCCGGCCGCCCTCGGCGGTGATGATGCGGCCCCACGTCTCCCACGCGTCGCGCACTTCCTCGCTCTCCCAGGACAGCTCGCCCGTCGCCCACTGCTCGTACACCGCGGGGCCGGAGCGCTGGAGCAGGATGTCCTCGATCCAGTCGGTGCCCGGCCAGCCGGACGTCGCGCCCGAGCCCATGCCGAGGCACCACGCGCCCTTCCCCGCGGATCGGTCCGTGTAGTGCCAGACCACGCTCTTGAGGTCGACCTTGACCGGCGTCCAGTACGTGTTCTTGCGTCCGCCCACGGTCAGTTCGGGCGCCCAGGGCGCCGGCGAGCGTTCGCGTATCGCGTCCGGGAGCGGGATCAGCTCGCCGTCGTGCGCGTACTCGGTGAGTTCGCCGACGCTGTTCAGTACGGCGATGTCGGGCGGCGACCCGGCCTGCACCTGGGCGACCAGGGTTTCGCGCAGGGAAGTGGTGCCCTCGTAGTCGACGTCCACACCCGTCTTGCGGAACTCGTTCAGCACCTTCTCGAAGCTCTCCTCCTCGTCACCGGTCCACGGCCCCAGCACGCTCACACTCGGCTTCGGCTCCTCCGCGCAGCCGGAGGCCGAGAGGGCGAGACCGGCCAGCAGGCACAGGGCGACGACCGTACGGACAACACCTGCGGTGCGTTTCATCGGCGTACGCCACCCCTCGTGCGCGGGACGGCGTACTCGGCCAGGTGCGACTGGAGCGTCCACGCGATGACTCCTCCGATCAGCAGGCCCGCCGGCGGAATGAACGCCGTGACCCGGGCCCACGTCCCGGCGTCCCTCTCCCGCACGGCCTCGGCCATCCTCGCCTCGACCTCGTCGATCGTGTCCTGCCGGGACAGTGCCGGGGCCGCCGCCTTCCCGGCAGGCTCCAGCAGTCCGACGACGTCCTGCACCGCCGCCTGGCACGCATGGGCCTGCCACGTTCCGAACGCGAGCACCGGCACCGCGGCCAGCAACAGCGTCACCGCGGCCAGCGGGATGCTCAGCCGCAGCCGGAAGCGCCGCCGCAGGAAGACCTGCGTGCCCACCAGCCGTACGCCGAGCAGCAGGCAGGCGGTTATCGCGGCCGGCCAGGCCAGCAGCGGCGCTGTGCCCCAGTCCTCGTGCCGGTCGAGCGCGGCGCTCTGCCTCTTCTGCAGCTTGGTGATCCGGTCGAGTACGCCGGACTTCTCGGCGTACATCATCGTCTTCGCGTACGAGAGGTTGGCGCGGCTCAACTCGGGCTTGCCGTACTGCTTCCAGGCCCCGTCGATCCGGTTCGCGTACCCGTCGACGAGCCCGGACACGATGCGCAGCGTCTGCCGGTCGCCCCGGTCCAGGGCGCCGGTGCGCTGCGCCCGGTCGAGGCTCTGTCTCGCCTCGGTGAGCAGGCTGCCGTACTCCTCGCCGAGGCTGAGAATGTCGGGCCGGTCCCGGTTCTTCGTGAGGTAGACGATGTGCTCCTCCGCCGTCGCGTGGGCCTGCCGGAGCAGGGTGTGCGCCCTGGCCAGTTCGACGACTGCGGGTCCCGTACGGTCGCGGATCGCGGCGGTGTCGCGGTGCACGACGTCGTACGCGCCGAAGAGCGCCGCGCCGCCGATCGCGGTGAGGGCGAGCAGCCACAGGAGCTGACGGCGCAGGTAGTCGACGGTGCTGATGCCGTTGTCGCCGGTGGCCGAGCTCCAGAAGTGACGTAATGCACGGCTCACTTGGGGCTCCTCGGCGGTGGCAGCATTGTGCTGTGCGCCCGCAGGACCATCGCCGAATTGATGTCGAGGGGCCTGATGTCGGGGCATACCTCCACCTCGCCCGTCTCCGCGTCGATGATGCGCACGACGTCGCCGAGGCGCTGCAGCATGGGCTGGTTGCCCATGGCGTGGGCGCGGCGCACGGCCTCGCCCCACGCCGCGAGTGCGCGCGGCACATCGCCCGCGCGGTGGGCGGCGCGGCCCTCTTCGAGGCCGCGCACGAGGGCGTCGTGGTGGGCGTAGTGCGCCACCTTGGGGTCGTACTGGCTGTAGAGGTCGTGATGGCGCGTCCAGCGGACCAGCACGGGTCTGGCGGGCGGGAGGTGGGGATGCGGGGCCTCCGCGTCCGGTTCCTGGACCACCTTCAGGTCGGCCAGCCACAGCGCCCGGTCGACCGGCTCCTGCGGCGTACGGGCGGCGGCCACGCACACCAGGTACTCCCGGGTCTCCTCGCCCCACGGCGGCGTACGGAATTCCAGGCACCGTTCGCCCGTCGTCACCGCTTCCCGGAGGAGGTCGCGGCGCGTGGGGTGGACCTGCTGGACGGTCAGCGGGGCGCTGCCGGGGCGGTGGGTGAGGCGCAGGCGCAGACCGGTGAGGGTGCGGGCGGCCGACTCGGCGGTTACGGCGCGGAACTCGCCGGGGAGTTCGTCGAGGTCGCGTACGGCGTCGGCGCGGCCGTTCAGGCTGTCGGCGACCAGTTGCAGTTCGTCGGGGTCCCAGTCCTCGCCGATGCCACGGGTGTCGCAGGTGAATGTGCCTGCGCAGGCGGCCAGTTCGGCTTCGAGCGCGTTGCGCTCCTCGTGCTCGTTGCGGCCGTCGCTGAGGAGCAGGGCGTGCCGGACCGCGGCCCCGGGGCGCTGGCCGAGCGGCTCGTGGCCGAACAGCTCGCGGGCGAGCGCGAGCCAGCTGCCGATGGCGGTGCCGCCGCTGGGGACGAGGCGGGCGACGGCCTCCAGGGCCTCCTCGCGGGTGGTCGCGTCGGCGCGGGCGAGGGACTGCGACGGCGTGGGGTACACCAGCTCGGCGGTGTGGCGTCCTGCGACGATCGCGAAGTACGTGCCGTCGGGCAGCGCACGTACCGCTTCCGCCGCCGCGTCCTGGGCGGCCCAGAGCTTGTCGCGCGGGTAGCCCATCGACGCGGAGCAGTCGAGGAGCAGGACCTCGGCCCTGGCGGGCGACGCGGGGGCGGGCGCTCCCGGCCCGCCCGGCCCCAGGGCCACCGTGACGGTCACCACTGCGCACATGCGCGTCCCGCCCTCGGCGCCGCGCTCGGCGGAGACGTAGGGCTGCTGGCTCACTTCGAGGGTGACGGCTCCCGCGGTTGCTCCTGCGCTCCCTCCCGTGTCCCCTCCTGCGCTTGCCCTTGCGCTCGCTCCCGCGCTCGGCCCGGCGCCTGCTCCTGCGTTTGAGGGGCCTTCCACGTGTTCCGCATCTTCTGCGCCGCTCCGAGCCATGTGTGCTCCTTGTGTGTCCACCGCAGTGGCCGTATCCCGTTGGCCAGATCGAGCAGTGCGTGCGCCCGCGCGTCACCGGCCTGTTCGGAGAGGGACCGGTACGACTCCTCCAGGCGCCTGCGCAGCCGGTTCTCGGTGAGGTGCTCGTCCTGTATCCGTTCGCTGAGCTGTGCCAGCCGACGCTCTGCCTGCCCGTCCGCGCCGCCCGGCCCTGACGCGCAGACCCAGTCGAGGACCACTTCCCGGATGTGCGTCTCCAGCCGCAGGAGGGCATGACGGTCCGTCAAACCTTCTTCCTCGCCCAGGCGCACGACTTGGGCGAGTGCGGCGACGATGGACTCCAGCGGCGGCGGCGCACCGCGCGGCGGCCGCCGGCCCGCAAGGATCCGTACGATCGCGGTCCGCGCGGCCGTGCGGTGCCGCGAGTCCTTCGGTACGTGCTCCAGGATGGCCAGCGCCTTGTCGCGCTCCTCCCGGGCGAGATGGATCCGGGCGAGACCGAAGGCGGCGCTGCCCATGGAGTGGTTGCGCAGCCACACCGCCTCGTAGAAGAGCCTGGCGCGGTCGGGCCGGCCGAGCCGTTCGTAGCAGTAGCCGAGGGCGAGTTTGGGGGCGTACTCGCCGGGAAGCGCGTCGTAAACGGTGTCGAACTCCTTCCGCGCGTCGGCGATCCGGTCGTCGGCGAGGTGCAGCAGGCCCGCGTGCCAGTTGATGCGCCAGTCGTGTTCGGCCATGGTGCCGAGGAGGTCGCGGGCGCGGCCGAGCTCGGAGCGGGCGTCGTCCCGGCGGCCGGTGCGTCCTCCCGTGGCCCGGCGGGCGAGGTCGAGGTGCAGGCGGCACCGCAGCAGGTGGAGCTCGGCGGACGGCGGCCAGTCCGCGAGAAGTTGCTGCAGGCCGGGGGCGTCGTACGAAATCCGGCTCAGGGAGGCCGCGTTGGGGTCGTCCGGGTCCGTCTTGGGGACCGGCAGGCCCGCCGCTACGGCGTCGGGGGCAGGGCGTGCGGCGTTCAGTGGAAGGCGGTGGATGCCGTACGCCCAGCAGTCCAGGGCGGGGGCCTGGCCGAGGCCGCCGTCGAGGGCGGCCGACGCCGGTTCGAAGAGGCGGGACGGCTCGAAGGTCTCCGTGCCGAGCCGGAGGGACCGTAACTCGCGGATCACACCGCGCAGTTGCAGCGACATTTCGGCGGCCGTCGCGAACCGCTTTCTGGGCTCGCCGGCGGTCGCCCGCGCCAGCGCCCGGCGCAGCGACTCCGCGCCGAGCCCGGGGGCGGGGTGGCGGGCGGCGTCGGACAGCTCCTGGAGGGTCCTGCCGACGCTGTAGAGGTCGGACTGGGGGTACGCCCGGCCGTCCCGCTCGACCTCAGGGCCCTTGTAGTGGTCGGTGTACGGGCCGGGGGCGCCGAACTCCCGTACCCCGCCCACGTCGATGATCTTGATTCCGTCGCCGCAGTGCATGACGTTGTCCGGCTTCATGTCGCCGTACACCTTGCGCTCGTGCGTGTGCAGATAGCCGAGCGCGTCGAGAATCCGGATCCCGTAACTGACGACGAACTCGTGCACCCGCATCCCGGCGAACGGCTCCTCGTCGCGCGCGATGCGCTCCGCAATCTGGTGCAGCGCCATCCCGCCGGCGAACTCCATCACGATGTAGTCCGTGCCGGACGGGCGGTGCGTCGCGTAGTTGATGACCCGGATGATGTCCTTGTGGTTGAGGTCGGTGAGGTGCCGCCGCTCGCGCAGCGCGACCTCGCGGGCCACCTCGCTGTGCGGATTGCGCAGGCCCTTGAGGGCCACCGGGCGGTTGTGGAGCTGGGTGTCCTTGGCGAGATAGACCCAGCCGAGGCCGCCGTGGGCGATGGGCCCGATTACCCGGTACTGGTCGGCGAGTACGTCGTCGCCGGTCAGCTGGGGCTGGAGCGCGTACGGCGTACCGCAGGAGCAGCGGCCCTCTGTTGTCATGCCGCCGATGAGCTCGGTGCAGTCGGGGTTACCGCAGCGCATGACGTGGGAGGCGGGCTGGTCCTGGACGGGCTCGACGAGGAGGGCGGGGTCGGGGACGTCGACGAGGGGCAGGTCCATGAGGCGGTCGCCGCCGGAGGACACGTCGAACTGCTGGGGGCGGGAGCGCCCCCCTTGTTGCTGCCCCCTTTCACCCTTCCCTCCGCCCGTCTTCTCCGTGGCTACGTCGTCGTCGACGGGCAGGCCGGTGAGATCGCAGAACCCGGTCTCGGTGACCTGCCCGGTGCACCCGGGGTGCGGACACGCCCTCATGGCTTCCCCTCCGTCTCCCCTTGACCGAGCTGACCGAGCTGACCGAGTTGGCCGGGCTGGCCGGGCTGGCCGGGCTGGCCGGGCTGGCCGAGTTGACCGAGTTGACCGGGATGACCGAGTTGACCGAGCTGGCCGACCTGATCGAGCGCCTTCCTGGCCGCCCGTACGAACCGCTCGACCGCCGCCTCCGCCACCGCCGGATCGCACGGTCCGCCGGTCAGCAGCCGCTGCGCCTCGTGGTGCAGCGAGGCCGCCGCCTCGGCGAGGCCGTGGTCGGCGAGGCGTGCCTGGTGGCCGTCGAGAAGGCCGCGCAGCTCCTGGTGGCGGGCGAGCCGGCGGGTCAGGAGCCGGTGACTGTCTTCCGCCTCCGACAGGGCGGTTTCCACGGTCCTTTCGACGTACGACAGCTTCGCGAGGTAGCCCGCCGTGCCCCGCCCGGGGTCGGCCTCCAGCCGCACCGCCTTGAGCTCCAGGTCCTGGGCGTAGTGCGGGGGCGGCGGCAGCGGGGAGACGATGGACGCCGCGCGCCGTCGGAGGTCCCGTACGCGTTCTTCCGTATGGGCGAGAGCGCCGATGCGGCGGCCGATCCGATCCAGCCAGCGCTCGGCACGCCCCTGGTCGAGGAGCTCGTACGTACGGCGCAGGGCGGGGGAGTCGAGGCGGCGGAAGACGAGCAGCAGCCGCCCCCCGCGCCGCACGAGTGTGTGCAGCAACTCCACGGTCTCCAGCGGCTGAACGGCCTCGTCCACCCCGCGCGCCACGGCGGTCAGCGGCAGGGCGTCGGCCGCGATGCGCGCAGGCATCGGCTGGGGTCCCGGCCCGTCCAGGCCCATGCCCTCGGCGATCTCCTGGGCGACCTGGGCGCGGGTCTTGCCGCTGACGTCGACGGCCAGGTCGAGGCTGCCGGCGCGCGGCACGCCGCTGGACCTGTCGCGACCGGGCGTGGCGGTGGACGTACGGGGGGACCGCTCGCGGTCGGCAAGGGTGAGCGTGGTGCGCAGCGTGAGCGCGGCGTCGTGATCCTCTTCCCTTACGAAAGTGATCTCGACGTCGGCCATGTCGTCCTCGCCCGCGAGCCAACGCGTGAGCCAGCGGGCGAAACCCCGGTCGGGGGCCGGGGCGGTGGGGTCGGCGGTGAAGGCGGCGGGGACCGGGGGCCGACCGCTGACGCAGCGCTCGCGCACGAGGTCGAGGTGCTTGACGACGGTCCCGGTCGGGATCATGTAACCGTGCCGGTAGTGCGCGCCCTCGCGCTCGGAGTCGAGCTTGCTGACGACGATCCCGATGACGCGGCCGGTGCGGTTGTCGACGACTCCGGCGCCGCTGAAGCGCCGCATGAGGGTGTCGGCCTCGGTGGCCGGATCGATCTGCACCCATTCGTCGCCGGGCCCTCCCGGCCCCTTGATGAGCGCCTCGGCCCACTTGCCGCCGGTGATGCCGGACGGATACCCGGCGAAGTGGACGCGGCGATTCCAAATGGTCGGCAGCCGGTGGAGGGTGGCGTGCGTGGCGACGGGCGGCGGCCCGTCCAGCCGAAGCAGCGCGAGATCACCGCTGTGGTCGTCGGCGCGGGGCACCCAGTGGCCTGGCACGACGGTCGCGCGCAGCCCGCTCTCGCCGCCGCCGATTCCGGGAAACTCGACGGTCACGGCCGGCCAGTGGCCGTCGGTCCCGGAGATCCGGATGACGTGGGCGCAGGTCAGCACCAGTCCGTCGCCGAGCAGCACGCCTGCTCCGAGGACCTGCGCACGGCGGTCGGCAGTGCGCAGCCGGACGCGCCAAGTCTCTTGGTCAGTACGGAAGTTGGTCTCTTTGATCGACGCCCCCATGGTGTACCAGCATAGTCGCGGGGGGTGACAATGGGGCCTCGGCGGCAGCGGGGGGATGTGAGCACGATGGACACGAACGACGAGTTGCAGGGCGCGGGTCTGGCCGACGCGATCGGTCAGGTGAGGGCCGAACTGGAGGAGGCTCAGCGTCGGGGCAGGGAGAGCGGCCTGCGTTTCAGGGTGGGAAAGGTGAACCTTGAATTCGCCGTCCAGATCCGGCGCGAGACGAGCGGCAAGGGCGGCCTGCGGATCGGTGTGGTGACGGCGGACCTGGGTGCGACGAGGACGAAGGACACGACGCACCGCATCACGGTGGAGCTGGAACCGCGCGGACGTGACGGGGGCGGCCCGGTGGACGTGGGGGGCGACGACTCGGAGGAAGACTGACTGCGAGACGAGGACTGACTCAGAGCCAAGTTCAATCCCGCGCATTCCCTGTTCCGGAATGACGGCCTCATGCATAGTGGGTCCCCTTGACTGCCGGTGGCTGCTGCTGGTGGCTGCTGGCCGACTGTTCAGCGTGATCCGTGAGTACGGTGCGAGAAGGTCTCCATGGTGTGCGAGGGATGCGGTGGCGGACGCAGGGGTGCGCTGCCGGGCATGGTCTGCCCCGGCTGTGGGGTGGGCGCGGGTGACGGCCGGGTGGCGAGCGGGGCCTGGATAGCCCGGGAGACACTGGCCGGTCGCCTGTCCACCCTTTCGCGAGGCAGAAAGGCCCTGGTGGCGACGGGAGTTGTCGCCGCCCTGACCGTCCTGGTCACGGCGGCCACCCTGCTGGCCGCCTCAGGCGGAGGCGGTGAGGGCGGCGGTCGTGGCGGTGGCGGTACGAGCGGAACTGCGGGCAACCCCGACGACATAGCCGGCGGGGTGCCGACCAGGATTGGCCCGACGGACCCGATCGGCGACACGACGCCACCGTCGGACGGCGCGAGCATTCCCGCCGCCACATCCCGGCCCCCGCAGAAATCCAGGAAGCCGAAGCCGAAGGCACCTCCCAAGCCGCCCCCACCCGCACGGCACCCGTCGTACACCGCATGGGCGGGGCCGGGCTGCAGCTCCGGCCACTACCGGGAGTTCGGCCGCTTCGAGAACGGCGACGCCGGCTGGTACACCGTGAACTCCGGCGGCTACACAGGCACTTCGTGCGACGGCCGGTTCACCGCAGTCCCCATGTCGGGTGCCCCCGACCGGGACCGGGGCAACACCGCGACCTGGTCCTGGACGGTCGGCGACGGCTTCGAGCAGTGCGCGCTGGCCGTGTACGTACCGGACAGCGGCCGCGACCTCGACGTGGCGGGCAACCCGACCTTCTACCGGGTGCTCGCCGACGCCGACGACAACGGTTCGTCGTACGCAGCCTTCGGCGTACGCCAGACCGTCCACCGGGGCAGCCTGGTTTCCGTCGGCAGCTATGACGTCAAGGGCGACGCCTTCGCGGTGCAATTGATCGACCGGGGCCGCGACTGGGGCGACGAGGACCTGGTCGGCGCACACCACGCAGCGGCCCAGATGAAAATCAGCTGCCGTACGTAAACCCTTCGCGCGCGCCTCCCCTTTACGCTCCCCTTCGCCCCCTCAGACCCCCGCAGAGCCGTCGATCCGCTCCCGCACCAGGTCCGCATGGCCGTTGTGACGGGCGTACTCCTCGATCATGTGCACAAAGATCCAGCGCAGGTTCATCTCCTGCCCGCCGAACAGCACGGTGTCGGTCAGCGCCCGCCCGGCACATATCTCACGGCCACGAGCGATCTCGTCCCGCCAGATGCTCAGCGCCTCGTCGATACCCCGCCCGTCGACAAGCTCGAACCCGCCGTCGGTGCCATCGGCACCGTCGGCGCTTTGCCCCTTGCCGTACACCGCAGGGACATCCATTCCGGCGAACACCCGCTGGAACCAGTTCCGTTCGACCTCGGCCATGTGCTGCACGAGCCCGAGCAGCGTCAACGACGAGGGCGCGGCCGACGCCTCCCGTATCCGCCGGTCGTCCAGGCCCTCGCACTTGAGGGCGAGCGTGGCACGGTGGAAGTCGAGCCAGCTCTCCAGCGTGGTGCGTTCGTCCGCGTTCATGGGCGGGATGGGTCGTCCGTCAGGTGTGCTGCTCATGCATTACAGACTGCCACCCACCACTGACAAAGCTGCCACAACGAACAGCGCGCCCCCAGACAGACAGGGACGCGCTGTTCGTCGCCGCGATGCGGCTCAGCGGCTCAGTTGGCGAAGCGGTCGCCGAAGTACGTCAGGCCGGAGGGGCCTCCGAGGGACGTGGAGCCGAAGGTCGTCGAACCGGTGGCGGTGATACCGCTCGTGCCGGCCTTGAAGAGCCAGACCGAACCCGCGCCGCTGTTCTCGGCGAAGGCACCGGCGGTCAGTTCGGCGCGGCCGTCGGCGTTGCTGTCCGTGAGGTGTACAGAGGCGCCGAACTGGTCGTGGGACTCGGCTCCACCGGGCACCCCAGTCGTGTCCTGCGAGAAGCTCTTGGAGCCGGTGCCGGTCAGGCCTGTGGCCGATCCGCGCAGCACGGTGACGGTGCCGGCCGCCGTCTTGCCCCCGAAGGACTCGGACGACGCGCCGACCGCGACATCGGCGTAGCCGTCGCGGTTGGTGTCGCCCGCGGACAGGCTCCACCCGAAGCGGTCGCCCCGCTCTGCGGCGCCGGGGACGCCGGCGGTGTCCTGGGTGATACGAACCGGGGTGCGGGTGGACAGCCCGGTGGCGCTGCCGTACGTCACGGTGACCGCGCCGCCGAGGCCGCCGTTCGGCTCGTCGGTGGACTTCTCCATGAAGTTGCCGGTGACGATGTCGCCGTAACCGTCCTTGTTGACGTCCCCGATGGCCGCTGCGTAACCGCCCGCGAGCTTGCCGGACGCCTTGAGGCCGGTCGCGCCGCCCTTGTAGAGGACGCTGCGGGTGATGTACCCGTCGCCGCTCTCCTGCTGGCCCATCACCAGGAGGTCGGTGGCGCCGTCGCCGGTGACGTTCCCCGCGACGATCCTGTCCGTGTTGATGCCGGTCTGGCTGGACGTGTCGACGCCGACGAGGGCGGCCGCCGCGCCGGTGCGCGAGATGGGACCCTTGAAAATGTTCAGCTCGGGCGCGGCGATGTTAGCGGCGGCGAGGTCGGTCTTGCCGTCCCCGTCGAAGTCACCGGCGGCGACGTCCCAGCCGAGTTCGTTCCGGTTCTCGGGCAGCGGCGACGAAATGTCGGTTCCGGACGTGAGACCGGTCGCGCCGCCCCAGACGACGGTGAGGACGCCGGAGTCGCCGGTGCTCCCGATCTGCTCGCCGTGCACGCCGACGACGAGGTCGGTGTAGCCGTCGCCGTCGAGGTCACCGGCGGTGATGCGGTCCCCGAAGTAGTCGCCGGATTCCGGAACTCCGGGGATCCCGGCGGTGGCCTGGCTGATGAGGGTGCGCTTGGACTTGTCGAGGCCGCTGCTGGTGCCGTAGACGACGGCGACGTACCCGGCACCGGACTTGCCGTCGACCTTGGCGATGGGCGCGGCTATCGCGAGGTCGCGGTAGCCGTCGCCGTTGAAGTCGCCCTGCAGCCCGGAGGGCGCGGCGGCGGCACTGCCCGCTCCGACGACGAGCAGACCGCCGGTGAGGGCGGCCGCGGCGGAGGTGGCGAGGGTGATACGGAGGCGCTTGCGCATGCGGGTCTTCTTCTCCTGCGACATGCCGGATGCCGGTGGGCATCCGAAATCGGTGGGTCGAATCGACCGTGTTTGGGGGCTCTCATCCCCGTACACACGTGTCGTTCGGTGCAGAGAGGACCACTGGAGGGGTGCAAGGGTTGTACGGCGGCCGGTGAGTTCACGGCCGAAGAGGCCGGCGCCGGGTCGCCACGAACGCGACCCGGCGCCACTGCATGGCTGCTACCGCAACTTGTGACTGCTACTGCTACTGCTACTGCTACTGCACGTCGACGAAGTCACCGGCGGCCGAGACGGCCGGGGTGGTCGAGGTACCGGCGAAACTCCAGCGCCAGTAGCCGTCCGTGGACGCGGTGACCGTGGTGCTCAGGGCACCGGTGCTGGAGGTGTTGACCGTCTTGACGGTGCTGTACGTGCTGGTGCCCGCCTTGCGGAACTGGAGCTTGACCGGCTGTGCGGTGTAGCCCGCGTAAGCGAGGGTGTCCCAATTCGCCCTGCTCAGCTTGCCGGTGACGGTCAGGGTCTTGCCCGCGGCCACTGGCTCGGGCCCCGCGTTGGCGGTCAGCTTGGAGAGCCGCTGGATGCGGGTGGTGGTGTACGCGTACCTCTCGGTCCGGCTGTCATCGTTGGCCCACGCCTGGACGCCGACCTTCCAGGTCCCGGCGTGGGCGTTGGTGAGCCACCAGTCCGGTTCGAAGGTGAAGGTCTTCGAGCAGGTGGACGTGGTGGCGCTGGAGGCTATGCAGTCCGCGGGCGTCGTGTCCTCGTTCGGCGTGACGTAGTCGTCGGCGCTGTAGTAGGGGTCTGTACCGTCCGGGCCGCGCCACAGGTAGAAGTCTGCGTCCCAGATGCCCGACGGGTCGGTGGCCGTCAGCGACACGGTGATTGTCTTGTCGGTGACGCCGACCACGACGTTCTTGCCGCCGTTGACGGAGACGTTGGTGATCTGGATGTCGCCGACGGTCTCGTCCGCGTACGCGGCAGGGGCGGTGAATCCGCCCAGCGCGGTGACAGCGGCGAGCACAGCGAAGGTTGCGCGCTTGCGCATGAATCTCCCCACAAAGGTGCAGGTGTGCCCGCCGGACGCACGACACGGCGGGCGAATGAGCGGCTAACTGTAAACAGTCGAACCGATCATCACAACGGCCGCTCGATCGCCGCTTCGACCCATGTACGGAACGTCGTCAGGGCCTCGCTCAGATCGCCCGGCCCGCACGACCACCCACTGACTCTGATCCTCACTTCGCAGTGGTGATCGGCGGGCCAGGCAACCTCGCCACTGACCTCAGCCCCAGCGCTGGAAGGATCGCACCGTGCGGCATGGAGCCGATGTCTGCCGGTCCGACTGCTGGGGGTACGAACGCCGGGACGGGCGCGGCCGAACCAGACAACGTGCACCTGTCGGATACCGGATTCCCCGTGCGCGGTGGGGAGTAGCGTTCTGAGTGTCTAGGTCAGAACGGAGTTCAGTATGCCGCACACGAACGACACACCGACCGGTTCCCCGGACACCTTCGCCCAGCGCGTTCGGCGTGCACGGGAGCGCTCCGGGCTGACACGCGCCGTTGCTGGCGGGCTCGTGGGCCGCTCTGCTGAGTGGGTGAAAGCCATCGAGGCTGGCCGCCTCCATACGCCGCGCCTGCCCCTACTGCTCCGCCTCGCCGAAGTGCTCGGCGTCGACGTGGGCGAGTTGACCGGCGACGAGCGGATCTCCGCCGCCACGTACAGCAAGGCCACGCACATAGCCCTTCCCGCGGTGAAAGCCTCGCTCACCTCCTACAGCTTCCACCAGCGCGACGAGGAACCCGAGAGCGCTGATGCTCTGCTCGCCCGCGTCCGGCAGGCGTGGCAGTTGTGGCACGGCAGCGGTGACCACCGCTCCCGAATCGCCACCATCGCCCCCGCCCTGCTCGCCGACCTTCAGCACGCCGCCCGCGCCCTGGACGGCACCGACCGGCGCCGTGTCCTCGTCGGTCTGGCTGAGACGTACCACCTCATCCAGCTCTACCTCAGCTTCCAGCCCGCGCCCGAGCTGGTGATGCTCACCGGCGACCGGGCCATGACCGCAGCGCAGGACGCCGATAGCCCGCAGGCCATCGCAGGTGCTGCCTGGTACATGAACCACGTTTTCCGCGATGCCGGCGAAGCTCACGAGGCCCGCGTCGATCTGGCAATGAAGGCTGCTGACCTGCTCCATGCGGTCGACGACAACCCCGAGGATCTCGCACGCTGGGGTCTGCTCCACCTCGCCGCCGCCCTCTCGTTCGCCAAGCGCGGCCGGCACGGCGATGCGTGGCGGTACTGGGACAAGGCGAATGACGCCGCCCGCCGCCTCGGCTGCCGCTACTCCCACCCATGGCTGATCTTCGGGCAGGGCATGGTCGACGCCTACCGGCTGACGATGCACAACGATCTCGTGCAGGCCAGTGGTGCCATCGATGTGGCCACCACGATCGACCTCGCCCCGATGCCGTCTGCAACCCGCCGTAGCTTCCACCAGCTGGAAGCGGCTCGGGCGTACAGCATGGGCGGCGAGCACCTGGCGGTCGTACACCTGCTGAAGAAGGCGCACGAGGAGTCACCTGAGACGGTCCGCTACAACCTGTTCGCGCGGTCTGCCCTGCCGGACCTGGTGGAGACGGGGCCCGCGATGATCCGCGACGATGCCCGTTGGCTGGCGCAGGAGTTGGGCGTTTCCGCGTAAGCGCAGGTCCAGCTTGTACCTCTCGTATGAGGTACGACTTCTACCCCTGATCGAGGGGGTACAGGTCGTACCCCCTCGCCGTATCCGCCACTCCTACTGTCGTCGTCAGTGCAGACACCACCGGCAATGACGACGGGGGATGACCCATTGAGCACCACCACCGCACCCGTACCAGCCATCGAGACTCTGTCTCAGCGCCAGCAGCGCGGCATGGACTGCGTCTGGTGCGGGACCACCCTCACTGCCGCGATCGCGATCGATCTCGGGCCGCGTCCGATCCGGATACTCGACCGCTTCACCCTCTGGTTCCCCAGGTCCTGCATGAACCACACCGGGATGGCGGAGTACAAGGCGCTCCTTGCGCACTGCGGGGACTGCCCAACCTGCCTCGATGAAGGCTGCCCTACCGGAGCCCAACTCCGGCGAGCAGCACGGGAGGCACGACGATGACGGAGTGCCTCAAGGGCGAGCACGAGTTCCCGGTCGAGGACGACGAGGGCGCCCACTGCGAAGAGCACGGCGTCACCCTGCTCTGGCACGGGCCACCCATCACGCCGGAGAACCTCACTCCGGACACTCCCACCACAGGCCCCGCCCAGGTCTGCGGCGCCCCTGCCCGAACGCCACTTCCCGGCAGCGCGGCGCCCCACTGACCCCCGCTTCCCTCAGCACCCCGTGCAAGAGGAGGGCAGCGGGCCGGCAAGACCCGCCTCGGCCGATGCATCCGGCCAGGAAACCCCGGCCGAGGCGGACGTCCATCCCATCCAGAAACGGGAGAACACCACCATGAGTATCACTACCGAGGCGACCGTCACACGGTACGCCCGCGACCTGATCCACCCCGAGGACCTCGTCGCTGTGGCCGCCACCGTGCGGCGCAACAACCCCGGCATGGCGCCCGACGTCGCCGAACTGATCACCCTGGAGGCGCTGAAGTTCGAGGCGGCCTGCGCCGCGCACCCCCACGCCCGCCTGCAACCGTCGGGTGTGGTCGACGAGGGATGGCACGCGCTGATCCTGCACACGCGCGTCAAGCAATCGCTGGCTGCTCGACTCGGCCTGTTCGTCCACCACGTACCCGAGGCCCCGGACACCAGCCGCCACGCCCCGGACGCCCTCACCCGCAGCCTGGAAGCGATCACGGCCGCCGGGTACACCCCGGAGCCCGCGATGTGGCTCGCGCCCACCGACACGAGCATCCCCGTCGCAGCGTCGTGCGAGCACTCCCCGCCCGGCCCGGAAGGTACGTGCACCGGCGACTGCGGCAACACGGGCCCGAACTGACCGACGCCCTGGTCTCCGTTCCCCCGCGGCTCTAACGTCGTTGGGGAACGGAGAGAGACGAGGTCGAGATGCGCGACTGGATTGATCCGCGGTACGCCGAAGTAGTGGACAGCTACCAGGCGTGGAAGTCCGCAGCAGGGCCGCAGCCGAAGCGAAGGCGGGGTTGGTCGAGGAAGTCCTACGGTGACCCGTTCGTGATCGTCGTCGACACGAGAACCCGGACCCCGTACACCGCCGGCCGCTGACTACCCCTACCGGCCGGATGTCCGTGGGGCGTCGGTCGGGCTGTCAACTTCCGCCCGCTACCGGGTCTACGGGCGAGCTGGTGGCGGTCAACGGCCGTGACCGCGAGATCGCCGATCGGCTCGGGTCGATGATCCGCAAGACGCGGGGTGAGGCGGACTCGTAGCGGACGTTGTGGCGTGGGTGTGGCACGGTCGCGATCACGCGACAGGGCCAGTTCGAGAGGATCAGGCCTCCGCGCTGGCCCTTCTGCGTGTGCCCCCGGCAGGATTCGAACCTGCGACACCCGCTTCAGGAGTTCGATCGGACCGTCTCTACGCCCGGTCGATCCGCTGCCCTCGCGGCTGCGTCAGACTCGCGGTGCCGCTGCTGTCCGCTGCCGTTGATGTCAGCCATGGATGTCACCGCGCCTGCGACTGTGTCACTTGCGACGCCTTGGTGCCTTCGCTTTGCGCTCGGCTTCCTTGCGCCTTTGGACGGTGTACGAGGACCAGTCGCCGCGGTGGAGATTGCACCGCGATGCGTCCACCATGGCCAGTCGCCGGCACCCCGTTCCCTTCTCCGTCATCGCTCCACACCTGGACTGCGTACGAGCCACGATTCCCACCCCTGCTGGTCTCGGCTGTCGTGCGGACCAGTCCAGGGTTACGGGGCGTATGCCCTCGGCGGAAGGCGCACCGCTCCGCGAACCGGTGCACGGCGGCCCAAGGCGGTTGCTCGGGGGCGCACGCTTTCCAAGGCTCTTGGTGGGTTGTTGGACTGCGTGTAGAGGCGTTCACCTACGTTCATTGGCGGCTGGCCGCCTGGCCGACGCCTGGTTCGGGCCACGGCTTCCTGACGGTAGTTGTCCGACCTCCTCGCGGGTGTGGCACGAGGGCGGCGAGCGGCCATTTGGAACTCGGATGCGGGCATCGGCGCGCAGTGTGCTCTCCCAGTACGCGGAGTTGCACGGGCGACGCGGGACGTAGAAGCAGGCGTCACGTCCCGGCCCACGGGGCTCGGACCTGCAAGCCCGAACCCCTGGGTCCCCTGCCGATCCTACGAATGACCGGCTCAGGCCCACGTTTGGAAGGCAGGACTAAGGATGCTTCCGCAACAAGATCACGACATTCCGGCGCGCCCTCGGGTGTTTTGATGGTATTTCATACTAATCTCCCGTAACTGAACGAAGTCGATCTATCGCAGATCGCACCCACCTCACTCCACCGGAGATGACATGCACAAGCTTCGCAAGGCTGCCGTCCTGGTTGCTGCCCTCGGCAGCGTCGGACTCCTGAGTGCCGGCACTGCCCACGCCGGCGGCGATGGGCACGGCCACCACAAGGGCGGCGACCGCTTCAACATCCACCAGAGCTCCACCTGCAAGTCGCACGACCTGAACCTCGACATCCTCGGCCAGGTCGGCATCCTCAACGGCGCGCTGGGCAGCGCGCTCAACGGCGAGGGCGACCCGGGCAAGCAGGACACCCACATCGGTTCGAGCATGGGCTGCGACAACAGCGCCTTCTAAGGCCTGTCCCGTAAACGACCTTTGAGTGGGAGGGTGGGGGCGTGGCCGGTGGCTGTTCCGGCCGCGCCCCCTATCCGACGAGGTTGAGGTCGTGCAGGCGGGCGATTCCGCGCATGGCGTGGTGCACGCCCTCCCCCCTGAGGCGGCAGTCGCGCAGGATCTTCCAGCACTTCATGTGCGCGAAGACGTGCTCGACACGGGACCCGGACTCGTGGCACCCGATCATGAAAAGGCCCTCCCGTTCGAATGAACAGGAGGGTCCTTGGTGCCTCTGACCAGCTAACTATCGTGTGCCCCCGGCAGGATTCGAACATGCGACACCCGCTTTAGGAGTTCGATCAGCCTGCGGCGCGGCTTGCCGAAACGGGGATCGGTGGTCGCTCGTCGATCCAGCTGCGGCCGCTTCGGTGCGCCGTCATTCGCCGCCGTTGATGTCAGCTGGTGATGTCAGCCCGACGCGCTATGCGCTGATGGACAACTCTCGTGCCCGCTGGCGGGCCTGGGCCCGCAGCTCCTTGAGTCGGCCATGGAACGCGTTGTGGCGGTTCTGGTCGAGGTTCAGCGGCAGGTCGAGTTGAGGGATGAGCTCCGACTCCATGGTCCACGGTTCGTCATGCTCGATCCAGCACACTCGCGCGTTCTCCGCCATCCACTGACTGAGGGTGGCTTCCCCGGCCTTCCCGAAGGTCATGCGCTTGCCGCTGCCCACGCGGCGCAACTCAAGCCCGAGCAGGCAGCCGAGAGTAAGCCGCAGTGTCGATCCGGCCGCGTGTTCTGCGTGATGGTCTTGCGGCTGGTGGCCGACAGGCCGGAAAGCCGAGCCGTACAGGACGACGACGGCGCCTGCGGCCTCCTTGCCGGACGTTCGCGCCGGGCGCGGGCAGGACGGCGTCGCGGTCGCCGTTGAAGTCGCCGGGGACCGCCCCGTGCACGGCGGCCGCGGGGACGACCGGCAGCTGCGCCTCCCCAACCAGACTGACGACGACGAACGCGGACGCGCCCCATCTGCCCATGTGCCCCTCCACCCCAGGAGCATCACCTGTGCGCCGACATCACGCGGGAAGTGTAAAGGCGCCCGGTGACATCAAGTTTCCGGGCGCCTTTGGAGGAGCAACTCACCGCCTAAGAAAGGGACTTGTAGCCGCTCCAGCCGCTCGTGATCTGCGCCCGCGAGCCGAACGACCCCTTCCCGTCCCCGGTGTTGCGCCACATGTTGCCGCTGGTGTCGCGGGAGACGAGGTCCGGCCGGCCATCGTCCGTGATGTCGCCGATGCCGACGACGACGTTGTAGCTGCCGCCCCAGTTGGTGAACACCTTCACACGGGCGGCGAAGGTGCCATCGCCCTTGCCGTTGTAGCGCCAGAGGGTGTTCGCCGTGTCCTGGGCGAGGAGGTCCGCCTTGCCGTCGCCGGTGATGTCGCCGACGCCGACGATCTTCTTGTAGCCCTTCCAGTTGTCGTAGAGCTTGACGCGGGAGGCCAGCTTGCCGTCGCTCGTGCCCTTGTAGAGGTAGACCGTCCCGGTGGACGCGTTCCTCGCGATCAGGTCGGGCCGTCCGTCGCCGCTCACGTCACCGGGCGAGGTGAGCGCGTTGTACTGCGTCCAGCCGCTGGTGGCGAGAGTCGTGTACGACGTCGACGGCGTCACCGCCCTGCCGCAGCCCGGCTTGTACAGGCGTAGGGCGCCGCTGCTGTAGCGCACGAGGACGTCGTTGCAGCGGTCGCCGCTCAGGTCGCCGAAGGGGATCGCCATGATGGACGTGGCCCAGCCGGTGCCCGTGTACTTGTCGCCGAACTTCCCCGTGCCGGTGCCGGAGTGGAGGGTGAGCCCGCCCGAGGAGTTGAGGGTGAGCAGATCACCGCGGCCGTCCGGGCCGTCCGGGCTGACGAAGTCGTGGCGCACCGCCGCTCCGCGTTGCAGGTAGCCCTTGCCGGTGGTCACCGTGTTCGCCGTGGCGGTGCCGAGACCGGTCGCCTTCAGGGTCCAGGTGAAGTGGCCGTTGGGGAAGTAACTCCCGCTCGCCGTCTTGCCGTTCCAGGTCGCCGTCACCCTGTCCGGGGTCGCGTCGCCGGTGATCGTGCGGGTGGCCTTGCCGTTCGCGCCGCTCTGGACGGAGGTGAAGGTGAGCGACCAGGAGGTGACCGGGCGGGACAGCACCCAGCGGCCCTCGAAGGGCACGTTCGGGTCCACGTGGTCGTTGGCGGATGTCTCGAAGGCCGTCACGGCGGACGGAGCGATGCCGGTGGTGGTGACGTGGGTGCGCTCGTAGTCGTCGAACCAGGCGACCAGGCCGGTGTACTCGTCGACGGTCCAGCGGTAACGGCGGTCCGCGGTAAGGCCCTTGTCGGCCAGGTCGGAGGCGATCACCCGGGTGGTGCCGGCGGTCGCGTCGGTGAGCACCAGCGTGCCCGCGCCATGGTCGTGGCGGACGGTGAAGCCGTCGCCGAGGAGCACGTCACCGGGGGTGACCGCCGTCGACGTACCCGCCTTGGTGTCGTACACGCCTGCCGAGTCGGTTCCGCACGCCCAGTACACCCAGCGGCCCGCTGCCTGGAGCTCGCTCGGCACGCAGGCCAGGCCCGGGACGGTCACCGTGGTGAGCGTCTTCGCCAGCGGGATGCTGTACGAGGTGAGCGTGCCTGCGGTGGTGGTGGCGCTCCAGAGGGTGGAGCCGTTCAGGGCGGCGGCGCGCACGGACCGCTTCAGCTTCTGGCCCTGGCCGAACTCGCCGACGTACTGCGCCGAGGTGGTGCCGCCGGAGTTGAAGACGGCGTAGTCGTCGGAGACGTCGACGATCGCGCCGCCCTGGCCGCCGAAGTCCAGATAGTGGCCGCCGATTTCCACCAGCCGGTCGTCGCCGCCGCTCTCGCCCTCGTCGGTGCCGCCGTTCGCGTCGAGATGGACGTCCCGGGCGTCGAGGTTCCCCCACAGCGCCGAGCAGGTGATGCCCGCGTACGGGCAGATGGCGGCGTAGATCGAGCCGCTCGCCGTGGCCTCCGACGACGTCAGTGTGGCGGAGCCGTCGGTGGTGAGGGTGCGCACGGACGTGGTGTCCGCGACGGCGCTCGGGTCGTCCTCGGCGACGCGCAGGCTGCCGCGGCTGAGCGCGATGCCCGTCTTGGTGTTCTCCACCGCCGGGGCCTGCCGGACCTTCTCCAGCTTCAGCGTGCCGTCCTCGGCCTGGCTCACCCGCTGCACCCACCAGTCGGTGGCGTCGGTACCGCCGGAGACCAGCGCGCTCTTGTCACGGGCCGCCAGCGTGTATTGGCCGGCGCTCGCCAGCAGGGTCTGCTGCACCGAAGGGTCGTTCACGTTGACCGCGAGCAGCTTGGAGCCGAGCGAGCTGGAGGACAGCGGCAGCAGCAGCCAGTCGCCGACCAGGACCGGGTCGCCGTCGAGCGTGCCCGGGTGCGCGGGCAGCGTGACGACCTGCTCGGCGGCGGTGAGGTCGGTGCGGGACTTCAGGTGGAGTACGGCGGTGTCGTCGTCGTACCAGCCGATGCGGTCCGCGCTCATCACGTGGTGATCGGCGGCGGTGGCGCCGGTGAACGCACCGGCGTTCACGGCCGACTCGATGTCGATGTAGTCGATCTCGCCGCTGCGCGCCCAGAGCACACCGTTGGAGTCCGCGGCGACGATCTCCCTGTCCTGGATGTTCGTCCCCTCGCCGGTCACCTTGCGGACGCGCTTCGCGCCGTCGACGAGGTCGATCAGGGCGTAGCTGGTGACGACCGTGTCCCCGGCCAGGGCCCGGTAGTAGCCGTCAGTGGTGGAGCCGTTCCAGCTCAGGCTCTTGGTCGTGCCCGTGGCCGGGTCCCAGAGCGTGACGTACGACGAGTACGTCATCGACGACGGCCCCAGGGCGACCAGGTCGCTGTCCGACCCGAACCAGGCGGTACGGCACTCGGCGTCGATGGAGCAGGTCGAGGACGGGACGTAGACGCTGCCGTCGGCCTTCTTGACCGTGACGGTCCTACCCGTCGCGTAGTCCGTCCACAGCATCCCCGCCTTGCCGGTCTGCCGGTGCAGGAAGCCGGTGTCGCCCGCGACGTACGGGCGGTCGGTGCGCGGTGTGGTGGTACTGGGGTCGACCAGCGTGATCGCGGTGGTCCCGGCTTCGGCCGCTTCCGCGGAGCCGCCGCCCTCCGACAGAACGGCGACGGACGCGGCCGCGACGGCGACCGCGAGCGAGGAGACGGCGGCGGCCAGACCGCCCCGTCTCAGGGCGTGTCTGCCCACGTGAGGTTCCCTCCCCTGCGAGGGCCGGTGCCCTCGCACAAGTGGCCGGATCTTATCAGGGGGGTGGTGGCGGCAAGGGGGTGCTCGCGGTGAGGCAGACGACCCTTGTCGCGCCCCGGGGTACGCCCTTCACGCTGCGAACGACCTCACCGTGACGCCAACGATGCGACGGGGCATGCGTGCGCTCTTCAGCTCCGCGACACCAGCTCGATCTTGATGGGCGCCGCAGATTCAAGGTCAATGGTGTCGCCTTCCTCCTCTGCGTGCGGATCGTGAGGGCGATCGGCTGGCAACACGATCAACATGGTGTGCGGCCTAGGCAACCACCCGACGTCGGCTGGCGGGTCGTAGTGACCGATGTCGATGATCCGTACGAGGGTGTCTTGTCTCGATTGATGCTTGACGTTGTGGCTTCACCTGATGCTTGACACCGCTTGCCTCGGCTTGGCTGTGCACGTCCGATTGGCGTGCGCGGGGAGGGTCGGGGCCGTGCTGGTGGAGTTGAGCGTGGTCGAGCAGCGGTATCACGCGGTGATGGAGGTCGCCGCGGGGGTTCCGGTCACTCAAGTCGCGGCCCGGTATGGGGTGTCGAGGCAGTCGGTGCACTCGTGGGTGCGCAAGTACGAGCAGTCGGGTCTGCCGGGGCTGGCGGACCGGTCGCATCGGCCGGCCTCGTGCCCGCACCGGATCGCGGCGGAGGTGGAGGCGGTGGTGTGTGAGCTGCGGCGCCGGCATCCCGGCTGGGGTCCGCGCAGACTGGTGCACGAGCTGGAACGCAGAGGCATCACACCAGTGCCCTCCAGGGCGACGGTCTATCGGGTTCTGGTCCGCAACGGCCTGGTCGAGCCCGGGGTCCGCAGGCGGCGCCGGTCGGATTACCGCAGGTGGGAGCGGTCGGCGGCGATGGAGCTGTGGCAGATGGACATCGTCGGCGGCATCCTGCTGGCCAATGGAAGTGAGTGCAAGGTGGTCACCGGGATCGACGACCACTCACGGTGTGGTGATCGCGAGGGTCGTGGAGCGGGCCACCTCCCGCGCGGTGTGTCTGGCCTTCGGTCAAGCGCTGGAGCGGTTCGGAGTGCCCGAAGAGGTGCTGACCGACAACGGCAAGCAGTTCACCGCCCGGTTCTCGCCGGGCAAGCCCGGGGAGACGATGTTCGCCTTCCTGCCCGCCCGCCTCGACCCGGTCCCCGCCCCGGCGCCCGCAAAACTGGAGCCTGAACCAGAGCCGGTGGCACGGGCCTGGCCGATGGCCGAGGGTGAGGTCGGTGCGATCGAGGTGGAGCGGGTGGTGCCGGCGTCGGGGGAATCTGAGCCTGCGCGGGCAGCAGATCTGGTTCGGTCCGGCCCTGGCCGGCACCACGGTGATGCTGCGGATCGCCGTGAACCGGCTGCATGTGCTCATCGGTGGCGCACGGCACAAGACCCTGCCCTCCAAGCTGTCCGGCTGGGACCCCAAAGCCCTGCTGGCGGGCGGAGGCGCCCGTCCTGCGCGACCTTGGGTGGACGACCCCGGCCCAGCGCGGACCGCTGGCGGCGTGGTGGAGGTGGACCGGACCGTCAACGCGGTCGGCTACTCGGCCTGGGCGGCGACAAGGTCCTGATCGGCTGGCCGTTCGCCGGACAGCGGGTCACCCTCCGCCTCGACGGCAAAGTCCTGCAGGTCCTGAACGAGCAGCGTGTCCTGCAGGCCACCCTGCCCAGCCCGCTGCCGCCTTCCGCCTGCGGACGCCTGCAAGGCGGCCGGCCGGCCGGCCCACCGCCGCAGCTGCCACCGCCCGCCGAGCAGATCGCCGAGCGGACCGTCAGCAACGTCGGCGGCTTCATGGTCGCCGGACAGCGCATCCAGCTCGGCCGCGGCTATGCCCACCAGGTCGTCACCGCCCACCTGAGCGAGGACACTATCCGCGTCTTCCACCGCCAAGAACTGATCACCACCGTCCCGCGCGTCACCAGGAAGGAGGTGGTCGTCCGCAACTCCGGCGAACACAACCGCCGGAAGATCGTCTAGGGCAGACGTCAAGCATCACCCGACGCCAACCCGTCAATCATCAACTGAGACTCGACACGCTGCTCCGTCAGTTTTAGAGCCTCTCTTGGGCATGGCTGGCCTGTCGACCTGCCCACGTGCTGCGTTACCGGGCTGCTCATACCTGCTGCGCTGGATACGCCGCAGGGAGCGGCCGGGCTGGCCGAGTTGTTGCCGCCGCCGTGATGTCAGACGTGGATGTCAAAGGGGCCCCACCTACGAAAATTGGTAGGTGGGGCCCTTTGAGGTGGTGCCCCCGGCAGGATTCGAACCTGCGACACCCGCTTTAGGAGTGGGATCGAATCCCTGACGGGGACTGCTGGAGCATGCCGCGTGGTGCTGTTCTGCCTGATCAGCGCCACGCGGCATGCTTAGCTATCCGGCTCAGGACGGCTCCTGTTACGCCGTCCGCTCACGCGCCGCTCACGCATTCGGCGGCCGTGTGGGGGCCGTCCAGGTCAACCGGCGGCTCCTCGGGTTTCGTTCACCTGTTAGGGCGAGTCCGAGCTGCGTCGGCGCTCGCGGGCTGGTCAGCTGGTCCTGGTGCGAGAGGTTCTGCGTGCGTATCGCTGCGCTCCCGCAAGATCCAAGAAGGGGCGTCATGGTTCCGCTCGAGGTGAGTACGAGGACGGGCGGCCGGATCATGCTCAAGGACTCGGCTGCTCGAGGACTGGCGGAGAGCCTGCGTGGAGAACTGCTCCGGCCCGGTGATGGCACCTACGACCAGACCCGAAGAGTCTGGAACGGCATGATCGACCACCGGCCTGCGCTGATTGCCCGCTGCGCCGGAACCGCCGACGTCGCAGCGGCTGTGGCCTTCGCGCGTGAGCACGATCTGCTCGTCTCCGTGCGTGGCGGCGGCCACAACATCGCGGGCAAAGCGGTGTGTGTCGGCGGCCTGATGATCGATCTCTCACGGATGCGCGGCGTCGCAGTCGATCCTCTCCACAGAGCGGCCCGGGTCGAAGGCGGTGCCACACTCGGCGAACTGGATGGCGCCACACAACTGTCGGGCCTGGCCACGACGACGGGCGTCGTCACCCATACCGGCGTCGCCGGCCTCACGCTCGGTGGCGGCGTTGGCCGGCTCGCCCGGAAGTACGGTCTAGCTTGCGACAACCTGCTGGCCGCCGAAGTCGTCACCGCCGATGCTCACGTACTGAGTACCAGCGCCACGGAGAACTCCGACCTCTTCTGGGGCATGCGGGGCGCCGGCGCGAATTTCGGGGTCGCGACCTCCCTTGAGTTTCAGCTCCACCCCGTGGGTCCAGAAGTGCTCGGAGGCGTCGTCGTCCATCCCTTGGATCGGGCGAGGGAAGCCCTCAGGTTCTACTACGAGTTCTCACGCTCGGCCCCGGACGAGCTGACCGCCGACGCTTTCTTCCTCACCTCGCCCGACGGTGACCCAGTACTCGCCATCTCCGTCTTCCACGCCGGATCGATGGAGCGGGGGGAGCGCGTTCTGGAGCCGCTCCGGCGCTTCGGGCCGCCGCTTGCCGACCAGGTGGGGCCCGTTGCGTACACGCAACTGCAAGCCGCTGGCGACCCTTTCTTCCCCATCGGTCTCCACTACTACTGGAAGTCCCACTTCCTGGAGGAGATTGCAGACGACGCGATCGATGCCACCGTGGACCACTTCGCCGGCGCTCCCTCTCCCCGGTCCCTCATCGTCTTCCAGCAGTACGGCGGCGCCGTCAGCCGAGTCTCGCCATCCGAAACGGCCTTCCGCCACCGGAACGCGCAATACGACAACTTCGCCGCGTCGGTATGGACGGATCCTCGGGAACTGGAAGTGCACAAGCAATGGGCACGGCAGTGGTGGGACATGATGAGCCGCTTCTCAGTCGGAGCCGAGTATGTGAACAACCTGGGGGAGGAAGGCGAGGACCGGGTACGGGCCGCCTACGGCGACAACTACGAACGGCTGGTGGCGCTCAAAAACGAGCACGACCCCGCCAACTTCTTCCGGCTGAACGCGAACATCCCACCTGGTGGGTGAACAGCGCCATCCGGCACCGGCTGCTTGGATAACGAGTTCGTCGGGCGACCGCATGGCGGAGAGCATCGAGAGTGACGTCCGGGGCCCCGGTCTTCCGGTGGGCGAGCGATAGTGCGCTCTCGCAGGGCACGGCACCACGAGAGGCCTGCCCGGTGAAGCGCAGGTCAGGGGGATCCGTGCCATGGAGAGGGTGCTGACGCTCTGTCAATCGCATGTGGCTCGGACGAGTCGTGCCGGCAGGAGTACTGATCCTGGTGGCGCTGGCCGTGGCCCGTGCCTGCTTATGGAAGGAGGAGCGTTGTGCAGGTCGGACCACGCTGGGCGCGCATGTCACATGCATCGTCTCCTCTGCCGGGGCCGGCGAAGATGCTGAGGCCCGTCGTCTGTGCAGGAGGCGAGATCGTCATGTCGATCCGCTGCTTGACCACGCCCTCGTCGTCGGGCCTGAGCGTGCTCCAGTAGAGGTCGCCGTGTTTGACGACCGGCTTCATGTCAGCCTTCAGGTAGGTCACGGACACCTCGATGGTCCGCCACGTCTTGACGCCGTCCGCATGGACATCGAAACGCAGCTTCAGATCGGATTGACGGCCGTCGAGTTTGATGTTGGTGATGGTCGGTCGCCCGTTCCCGCCGGCAGCCTTGGCGGCGCCGATAATCGCCACGGTCAGAGCCGTCATGTAGAAGATGACCCCGAGAATGAGCACGACGGTCTCCCAGACGTTTCCTCGTCGTGTGGGGTGAATGAGCAGCGCGACGATGCTGCACACGATGGCGAGGACGGCGCAGAGCGAGGCAACAGAGATGGGCCACGACTCGTTGTTGAGTGCCACGAACACAAGCTCGCTGCTGAGCCCAAGAGCGGTCATGACTCCAGCGACAGCGACGAGAGCGCCGGCGAGGATCTTGGCGACTTCGTCCAGGCGCCGTCCGATCTTGGCCTGGACCTCCTCCGGCGTCGTGGCAGGTTCTTGTTCGCCGCCCATACTCGACACCCCGCTCACGTCCTGGACGAAGGGCTCGCCTCTGCTGGCCAACGCTAGGTTCGTGCCAGGGCTCCGACATCTGGACTGGACCGAACAGCGGAACGCCCCCGCCCCGCCGATCCCGGATCCCGACCGCTCACGCAAACGGCCCCGGACGAGAGGTCCGGGGCCGAACAGAACGCCTGCCTGGGGGAGAAGTCCCAGGTCAGAGCGCTCACGCGTTGTGCCCCCGGCAGGATTCGAACCTGCGACACCCGCTTTAGGAGCATGATCGTAAGGTTACTCGTCTGTCCTTGTCCGGCTTGATGTTTCGCTGTTTTCGCAGGTCAGCGGCCTGGTGAGGGAAGACGGGGGAATGATCTTTCACGATCCTTCGCGGGCTTTCTTTGTCCTGCTGTTCCCATCAGGTTCCCAACTGAGGCCTTGGGAACGGTCTTCGAGATTCGGCAGAAGCGTCTGCGCAGCTCGGTCGCCCAGTCGGGTTCCGTTGAGCACCGCAGATGCTTTGGAGGAGTAACAGGCTCGCTCTCATGGCCCGGGAGTTGAGCCAGTGGCCATTTTCGCAGGTCAGCCGCCTGACTACAGGCTAGCTCGTCCTTGCGCCGTTCGGAACCGGAACTGCTCCGCCTGGATTGCCTCCAGGCTCCTCCAGTTGCCGTACGGCGGCGACTTCTGCGGCCAGGCGCTGCCAAGCGCGTTGGAGTCGCGCCCTGTGGTTCTTCAAGGCTTGGTGTGTGTGTTGGCGAGCGTTGCGGCCTGTCGCGCCTCGAGTTCCGTGAGGCGATCGATCTGGCGCTGGGCGTGCGTGATCTCCTCGGCCCGGAGCGTTGCCGCTGGGCGGCGCGGGGCGGGTGGACGGTTCGGGCCGCGCTTCTTGCTCAGGTGCTTTCGGGCGAAGCCGAGGTCTCGGAGCGGGGGACGTACTTCACGCGCCTGTCACCGACGCCCGTCAGCAGCGCGATCCTGGGAAGTTCGCGTGGCGCTTCCCCAGTTGCTGACGGCCGAGTGGCTGACGCCGACGAGTTTGCCTCCGGCGGCAAGGCTGACGCTGACCGCCGGCAAGACCAACCACTACGGCATGGACGGCGACAGCCCCGGACTGGACTCTGGAGAACAGCGACACCCGCACCATCACCCGCAACGTCCAGTCCTTCGAAGGCGACCTCGCCGTCACCACCGGCGAGACCGGCGACACGGTCCTCCAGCTGACGAACAATCACGGCGACGTGGCCGTCCAGCACCCCCTGGACATCACCAAGCGCACAACGGTCCTGGACTTCGACGAATACGGCAACCCGCGTGAGGGCAGCACCCCCGCACGCTACGGCTGGCTCGGCGGAAAGCAACGCCCCGTTTCGCCCGCCACCAGCCCATCCTTATGGGCGTCCGGCTCTACAACACCCTGCAACAGGGCCTCATGCGCCACCAGCTGACGTAACCGATCTCCGCACAGGGCCGTGGGCGAGAAATGGCGGAAGTGCATGGCTCCATCCGTACCCACAAGACCCATCCACCTGGGAGCCATCAACTGAATCCACCCTCTCGGCTGAGGTCCTCATCTGCACTGGATAAAACGCTGCGTGAGGCCCGCCGCTACGGCGAACAAGCGAACTCGCCAGCACACTCTGCCCTTTGAAGCATGACCTGCCCCGGCCAGACTGCCGAGGAGACCGCCGGACTCCCCCGAGCCCTGTCCGGCTGGCTCATCGATGCGCTCACCGAACACCGCGGCGTCGCCCAGCAGGACATCAGCCTCGTCGCAGGCCGCTGGTGGGCTTTCGCATGCGACCTGCCCGGATGTTGCGAAGGAGAACCGCTCCCCGCCGTCGCCGCCCCCAACAGAGTCAACCTCCATCCATTCGCTAGTTCCGTCGGCGTCGTTGCGATGAAGGCGGAACAGCAGTACGCCTCCTGTATGTATCCGGCGACCACAGGGCATGACGGGAGCTACCAGTTCCGGCCTCGTCGGGCTATATTCTGCGCGCGACACTGCACTGAGCTGGCCTTCTCTGTGGGGTGGCCAGCTTTGATCGTGCGAGTGCGAGGGGCATCCTGTGGGTACAGACGGCGATGCTGCGCGCGCTGTTGCGTGGGACGGGGCTCCGTCCGAGCGGTGGCAGCGGGTGTGGGGGCATCGAGAACACTTGCTGAAGGTTGCCCGGCGGCGGTCCATGAGTGCGGAAGACGCCGAGGACGCTGTGCATGAAGCGATGGTTCGGGCGGCGGAGCGCGCCAACGTGGACAACGAGCGGCTTGGCGCGTGGCTGACGACGGTGACGGTACGGCTGTGCGTCGACCGATTGCGACAAGTCACTCGGGAGGCCGAGGTGTACACCCGTGCGGTCCTCGGCGCCTCTAGCCTGCCCCGCGTTGAGGAAGCGGTGTGCGACCGCGCAGAGGCGGAGTGGCTCGCCAACCGGAGCGCAGACCTTCCGGAACGCCAGCAGGAGGTGCTGAGCCTCAGGGCGCAGGGCTTGGCCGTTGCGGATATCGCGCAGCAGACAGGACTCAGTTATCAGGCGGCCCGGTCACTGCTGGCCAGGGCGCGAAAGACGCTGCATACCGTGCTGGCGGGGACGCTGGCCACCGGCATCTGGGCGTGGCGCAGCCGCCCGTGGACGGTGGTTGGCGGCGGGCAGACAGCAACCGTGGCGTCGGCAGCAGCAATACTGGCGGTTGCGGTTCTCGGCCTGTCCACGCTGGTCCAGGCCAAGGCGCCGGGGACGCCCGGCGTCCGCCCCTACGAAGCACCTGTTCGAGCTGGTGCGAACGCTCCCTTCACGGGCAGCTCCGCAGAGCACAGCCCGCCCATGCCGCTCACGGACCATGGTGGAGGAGGTGTTGCGCTGACGGGTGCCGGCCCGGAGCGGTCCAGCGCGCCGACCTTGGTTCCGGTGAACCGGTCGGATACCTCTTCTGTCCCTACGCTTCCGAAGGCCCCGCAGCCGACTCATCCCGCGATGCCGCAGCCGACCCTCCCCACGCTACCGGCCGCTCCGCAGCCAACCCTTCTCCCCACCCTCCTGGCCGCTCCGTCTACTCTGCCCACGCTGCCCGAGGCGTCAGCCTTGCTCGCGCGTGACACACCTGCCACGCCGCAGGAGCGGCTCCGCGTGGACGCCGTCTCTTCTGTGTCGGCAGACGTACCTCCCACGCCGCCGCTCCAGTGACGCCGCACTGAGATCCGCGCACTTCTCACACAGCCCAAAAAATCTTCATCCCGCGCGACGCACGCGCTCCTCCTCCCCGTAGAAGCAGATGAAGTCTCACGCTGCCGCGGCCACGTGGCGGCTCATCGGAGGGGGAGGCGGGGTGCCCAGACCATGTGGCCTTCCGGTTCCACCGAGCAAGGGAAGGAAGCCCGTGCTGAAGCGCATACTTCTATGTTTTTGGATGGGCGTGTCGGCGCTGCTGGTAACAGCCCCGCCGGCATCGGCTCACGAGCTGGGCTACAGCGCCGTGGACAACGGCGAGATTCGCTGGTGGGAGTACACCAGGTACGACTCCGAGATCGCCCACGCACACAGCACGTGGGATGCCCTCGGTCACATCAACATCGCGAAGGACGACTTGTTCACCGTCGAGGACCTGGAGTGGAACGACGCAGACCGCTGCGACGTCACCTGGGCGGGACTGTACGACTACGACCTTGTCTTCGCGGACGAGGTGTACCTCAACGTCTGCAACTTCAACAAATACAACTATGACCTCTTCATGCGCAAAGGCACCGCCGCCCATGAAATGGGGCATGCGCTCGGGCTCGCGCACAGCTACGAAGGCCAGCTCATGAACAAGTGCTCGGCCTGCTCCGGTGTCAACACCCCGCAATCGCATGACAAAGCCGACTACAACGACCTCTGGGGCTGATGAGATGAAAACCCTTCTTGGCATGCGTCACCCCCTGCGGTCCACCATCACCGGCCTCGTCGTCGCTCTTGTCCTCGGTCCCGCAGCAGTGGGGTGCGCGCAGCAGGAGAGCCCCACGGCCGAGGTCGATCAGGTCACGGACGTGGCCAACCCGCGTGCCCTCGCGGCAATAGCAGATTCGGTCTTCATCGGTGTCGTCGAAGAGAAGGTCGGCACCGAGAGCCTCGGCCAGGTTCCCGAAACGCAGTATCGGGTCAAGGTCAGCCAGCGGCTGAAAGGGCCTACCGGCGACGAGGTGATCGTCAACCAGCTGGCAGGCGAACGCCCGGACGGCAGCCGCTTCTCCGTCGAGGGCGACGAGCCCCTGCAGCCAGGGCAGGAGTACCTGTTCGCTGCGCGTACTCACCCCAACGGCAAATGGCAGACCGTTGCGGACGTGCATGGGACTCGCGAGATCGGCTCTGCGGCGGAACGCAGCGAACTCGCGACAACCTTCCGCGAGGCGATAGCCAATCCCCTCCGTCCCGAGGACGTCTGGAAGCGCAAGCCAACGCCCAGCGAATGACGAGCTGTTGGCCGCCGATCACGGGGCACGCCTAAGGTTGGCGGCCAACAGTGGCTGAGAACTCCAAGCATGGAAGCGCGGCGGCCAGGAGCTTGGACGCGCGCCTACCGCTCTGCCCTGCTTATACCAGTTTTCATTGGTAAGTCATGCTTGCCGCGGCCAGTGAATCTGTGACGTGCGCCTCGGGAACAAGGACCGTGGCCGGCATGTGCCGAGTTGCGCCAGCTGGGAACCCGGTCTCGACCCCACATGCAAGTCCGACGGCACCTACCGCTCCCCGCCAACCGTTGACGTCCTGATTCCAGGAGGATAACCGCATGGCCAGAGGTGACAACCGGGCCCGCCGACTCCTGTTTATTGGGTTGGCTGGTGCGCTTCTGTGCGCAGGCCTGGCCAGCCTGCTCTGGCTGGGGGCTGATGTCCTCGGAACCAAGGAGTGCATGGAGGCCGGCTATGGATTGGGTGTCGAGGGCGGAGGCTCCCTCATGACCGAAGAAGGTTGCAAGCTCACCGTGCCGACCACCATGGGAACGGTGAGCGGAGTGCTGCCTACCATCAATGAGTCGGTAGCAACGGCCGCGCTGCTCGCAGGTCTGGCTGGCGCCATACCGCCGAGCATCTGCCTCTGGCTGGCAACCAAGCACCCGCGCTGACTCACGGGCTTGTCACTATCCAACAGCGGCCGAGGGCCATCGGTTACATTCGCGTCGCCGCACTACTTCTCGGCAGCGCAGGCCGACGGCTCTCCCGAGGAGGCCACGGTCAGCCGCGAGGACGCCATCGCCGCTGCGACGGCGGCGGTCGGGAGCGGGACTGCCGTGGTCTCCGCCGAGCAAAACACATGGGACCGGCCACGGTGGCGGGTCACCTTCGACCGCCCAGGCGAGCCGATGATGCCTGACCTGGTCAAGGTCACCGTCGACGCGACCACAGGGAAGGTGACCGGCATGGAGGCAACATGAGATTCCGGCGAATCGCCTTTTCCGTGCTGATGGGCGCTGTCGTGCTGTTCGGACTGGCGGTCGTGGCCTTGGTCGTGCTGAACCCAGAGCGGGCAACAGAAAGTTGCATCCGCAAGGCACATATGGCGGAAGGCGAATCCATCGAAGGGCTCGGATGGCGACTCAATCCACCCGGCTACCACTGCGCTGTTACCCGACGTGACAGAACCGTGGACGAGCTCGTCGTCGCACCCTGGTGACACCCGCGACACAAACCAACGCAAAGGGCCCCAGCTGGGAGGCTGGGGCCCTTGATGTCCATGGGGTGACATCATCTGATGCGGTTTGCCCCTTCAGTAGGTTTCCGAGCAAGGGTTACCGCGCCCTCACGCCATACCTTCGCGGAACTGCGGCCAGAACCCCGAAAATCAACGATCAGGACCGTTGCAGAGGTGCTCGCAAACCTGGCTCCTCCAGGTAGAAGCGGCGCAGCTCCGCATAAGGACCTCCGCGGGATTCCACCTGGGCGATGACGTCGAGCAGTTCCCGATCGGCGTCGCCAAGGTCCTCCTCGACGATCTCCGCGAGGCCCCAGCCGTCCCATGGCAGCACCTCGACCTTGTTCAGCGCAGCCAAGTCGCGCACCACACTGGCCCGCACCACCCTCGTCCCCGTCGACCCGGCGGAGCCGCTCACCCCGAACGTCTCCGGGGCCCCGAGCCCGAGCCGGCAGGCCTGCCAGGCCTCGCCCGCGACATGGAAGTCGTCACGCGGTACGCGCATCGGGTCGAAGGAAATCTTGTACGCCGTCATGGCCTCGGGAGACGCCAGCTGCGCATCGGCCAGCCGCCACCCGAAGCCCGAATCCCAGTACTCGGTCACCCAGTGGTCCTCATGGAAGCCCGGTGTGAGGTAGGCGGCATAGCCACATCGGACCCGTGACGGTGTGCCCGTCTGCCGCAGGAAGGCGCACAGCAACAGTGCGAAGTCCCTGCCGCTGCCAACGAAGCGGTCCGCCGGACCGCGCGCAACGGTGAGCGCCAGGGCGCGACGGCTGTCGAGAATCTGCAGGATGTCCGCGACGTAGCGCGCCTCAGCATCGTTGCGCCTGTCCTCCGGCATCTGGCAGCCGAAGCGGTCACCCTCGTCTCGGTGGATGAGCAGCCCTCGCACGGCGGCGGCGAGCTCACGCTGATCGGAGGGCAACTGGCCGAGCCGGCTCGAATCGCCCGGTCCGCTGAAGACGCTGTGAGTCAGATAGAAATCGGCTTCCTCTGCAGCGAGCTCCCGCGGAACGCCCCTGGCTACCCCTGACATTAGGCCCCCTCTGGCGACAAGCGGTCGGCACGGTTCCGGAGCCGAGCCCCCTCAGTCTCCCGGGGACTGCCTGGGATTGTCGAGGTCAAGCGTCGTTCGCTCTTCTACAGACAAGGAGCCTCCCTCTGCCATGATCTTGACTTTCACGCAATCGCGACCAGAACGAATTTCAAAGATCCCTATCACGCCTGCCCCGGTCCGTGATCGACCACGGAGAGGTAGTGGTCCCCGGCCGCGCGGACGGTCCGGCTTCCACCCAGCACTCTCATCACGCAACAGTGGCCTGCACACCCCTTGAGTGGGTGTGCAGGCCACTGTCTTTGTGAGCCTGAGAGGGGCTATCGGTCAGTCGATGCTGTTTACGTTGCCCGCCGCCGGATCGCCGTCGCCAAGGGCGACCCGCCAGTGCCCGTCATCGTGTGTACGAAAAGGAGTTCCTGGCGCTTGCCCGTCTTCTCGTAGGCAGGGTTCTCTATTCCGCGCAGGGGTTCCTGCCGTGGACACACCCGGGGGCGGTCAACATGACGCCTCCCTCCAGGGAGGGTTCCTTGATCGCGGCCCCGAAGACCCGCGGCGGCTGATCGCAAGTGCACGGGTCCACGTGGTACGGCAAACTGGTTACCAGCAATAGGAGTTGGCTCCATCGGCTGATGGGAGGCGCATCGATTTGGTTCCCATATCCTTGAAACTGTGACGAGAGTCACATCGACGTCGGAACGTGCATCCCGTCCCGTATGAGGCCGTCTGTGACCGTATTTGTTCTTTTCTCGCTGGATACGTTCCGGGTCACCTCACCCGATCAGGGTGATCGGGAGATACGGAGTCCAGAATGGGCAGACGGTTGCTCACCTCTGCGGGCGAGGATGGGCGCGTCCCTGAGGGACGCGGCAGCGGCAGTACGACTTTCCATGGACGTCACGTGCGGCGGATAGCCGCTGTGTTGGCATGTTGCTTGCCGCCGAGGCTGGGGTGACGGTTGCGACCACCGGTCAGGCGGTCGCACTCAGCTCTCAGGTACCGGCTGCGGATACGCCGACGAGTTTCGGTCCGGCTCAGGCTGACGATGAGGCGTCGGCGATGTTGATGGCGCGGTTGCAGGATCGGCGGATCGAGATCCTGGGGGCTCGCACGGCGGACACCACCAGCTGGGCGAATCCGAACGGGACGGTGACGGTGGAGTCGTTCACCGGGCCGATCCGAGTGAAGGACTCTGCACGCAAGTGGCAGCCGGTGGATGTGTCGCTGTCCGAATCGGGTGGCAGAGTGGTGCCGAAGGCAGCCGCTGCCGAGATCTCCTTCTCCGCTGGCGGCAGTGCGGCACCGCTGGCGCAGGTCACCCGTGGCGAGAAGACCTTTGGCGTGACGTGGGATGGCGCTCTGCCGAAACCAGTCCTGAAAGGCAACACCGCCACCTATCCGAACGCGGTCCCCAGCGGCGATGTGGTGGTCTCCGCACTGCCGGAAGGTTTCTCCCACTCGGTGGTGCTGCGTGAACGGCCAAGCGGACCTGTGGAGTTCCGCCTGCCCGTGACGGCCAAGGGCCTGACCCTTCCGAGACGGCCGATACGCGGCTGCAGTGGCAGGACTCCAAGGGCAAGCAGGTCGCTGCCGCACCGCCGCCCGTGATGTGGGATGCGTCGGAAGATGCGAAGTCCCAGGAGCCGAAGCACACGGCGAACGTCAGCACGGTGGTCGAGACGGCCGCAGACGGTGGGCAGACGCTGGTCCTCAAGCCGAGCGAAACGTTTCTTTCCGATCCGGACCTCACCTACCCGGTGGTGGTCGACCCGACCAACACCCTGGCCGGGCCGACCACGGACACCTGGATCCAGTACGACGCCTACCCGACCAGCCAGCGCGGCTCGACGGAGCTGAAGGCCGGCACCTACGACGGTGTGCAAAAAGCCCGGTCATTCCTGAAGTTCGACGTGGCCAAGTACGCGGGCAAGAAGATCGTCGACACCGATCTGCGCCTGTACTCGTACTACTCCTCGACCTGCTCCACCACCGGGTCCGGTGTGCAGGTGCGGCGGATCACCGCGGACTGGGATCCATCGGCGATCTCTTGGTCGGCGCAGCCGGCGACCACCACCACGGGTGCGATCACCTCGACCGCGGCCAAGGGCTACAACTCCACCTGCCCGGCGGGGCTGGTTTCCTGGGACGCAGATGCGATCGTGCAGGCCTGGGCAGACGGCCAGCCCAACTACGGCGTCCGCCTGGCGGCAGTGGATGAGACCGATACCTACACCTGGCGGCGGTATCGGTCGGCGAATTACGTCGACGGTTCCCACAACCCGGACTATGAGCCATCGCTGACGGTCACCTACAACTCCTACCCGGCCAAGCCCACCTCGCAGGCGATCTCCCCGAGCGCGGTGAACGCCTACAACGGCAATCGGTACGTCACCTCGCTGACCCCGCAACTGTCGGCCAAGGTGAGCGACGCGGACGCTGGGACGGTCAAGGCCGAGTTCGAGGTCACCCCGGATCCGGCATATAACGACACGACCTACACCTACACGGGCACCACCACCGCCGTGGCCTCTGGATCGAGCGCGTCGCTGACGATCCCCTCGGCCAGTGCCTTCCCTGTCGGCTCGCACCTGCGCTACCGGGTCCGCGGCTACGACGGGTCGCTGTACGGATCGTGGACCGGCTACACCACCTTCGTGCTGAATACCGGTAAGCCGGCCGCGCCATCCATCGTGTGCGCCCCCTATACGAAGGACACCTGGACGGCCAAGGCGACCGACGGTGCGCAGTGCACCCTCGACACCAGCTCCACCGACGGTCAGGGCTACTACTGGGGCCTGAACGACCCCAACACCCCGAACCGGATCGACGACACGACCAACGGCAGCGGCGGCGACCCGCTCACCGTCACGGTCAACCCGGCCGATGGCTGGCACACCCTGTACGCCAAGACCATCGACTCCGGCGGCAACCTCTCCACCACCACGACCGAGTACAAGTTCGGCGTCGGCGCCGACGGCGCCGCGATCCTCACTCCGCGTGACGGAGACCGCCCCGCACGCCGCGTGGCACTCTCCTCGACTGGCAAGACCACCTACACCGGGGTGACCTACCAGTACCGCCGTGGTGAGACCGACACCTGGCAGAGCGTCCCGCTGGCCGACGTCACCAAGAACTCCGACGGCTCGCCGGTTACCTCCTGGCCGCTGGCCGCACCCAATGGCGCCCCGCCCGCACTCGTCTGGAACATCACCAGCACCTTCGCCGAAGACGGCCCCATCGAAACGAGGGCTGCCTTCACCGACGGCACCACCACCGGCTACTCCCAGCCAGTCACCGTCACCGTCGACCGTGACGCCGGAACAGCACCGGTCGAAGAGGTAGGGCCCGGCAGCGTGAACACGCTCACCGGTGACTACACGCTCTCCGCCAACGACGCTTCCGCGTTCGGCATGAGCGTGACGCGTACTGGATCGTCCCGCCGCCCGGACGCGGGGGCGAAGCAGGAGGGCCAGGCGCCGATCTTTGGACCGCAGTGGACCTCCGGCACGGTCGCGGAGATCACTGAGTCCGACTGGTCCTATATCAAGAAGACCTCGGACACCTCCGTGGTGCTGGTCGACGTAGACGGTGAGGAGACCGGTTTCACCGCGACCACTGGGGGCGGGTGGAAAGCCGAGCCCGGTGCAGACGACTACGAGCTGACGGGATCGCTGACCGGATCGTTCACGGTCAAGGACGTCCACGAGGGGATCACTACCACCTTCGCCAAGGTCGATGCCGCGGTGCCGACCTGGAACGTCTCGTCGACCTACCTGCTGACGAGCAACTCCACCACCAAGGTGGTCTCCCAGACGACCACGGTGGGTGGCAAGACGGTGGCGCGGCCGAAGTGGGTCATCGCTCCCACTTCGGCGGTGTCCGCCTCGACCTGTGAGACGGATCCGTCGACCAAGGGCTGCCGGGTGCTGGAGTACCTCTATCCGCTCTCGACGACGGCGACTGCCACGTCGTTTGGTGACTACGTGGGCCGGGTTAAGCGGATCCGTCTGTGGTCCACCGCCCCGGGCGAGGCCACCTCGACTGCGGTGTCCATCGCCGCCTACGCCTACGACGACTCCGGCCGTCTGCGCGAGGTGTGGGACCCGCGGATCTCCCCGGCACTCAAAACCACGTACGCGTACGACACGGCCGGTCGTGTGGTCGAGCTGACCCCGCCGGGTGAGCTGGCGTGGACCTTCACCTACGGCCAGGCCGGCAATGCGGCCACCGCCGGTGCGGGCATGCTGCTCAAGGCATCCCGTCCGACCCTGACCCAAGGCTCGGCGACGGTGACCAACGGCACGGCGGCCACCTCGGTGGTCTACGACGTTCCCTTGAGTGGCACGAAAGCCCCCCACGCCATGGGGCAGGCGGACGTTGCCGCGTGGGCGCAGAGCGACGTCCCGACGGACGCCACCGCAGTCTTCCCCTCAGATGCGGTCCCGGCCTCGCACAACGGAGCCGACCTGACCGCCGGCGCCTACACGAGGGCGTCGATCACCTACACCAATGCCTCCGGCCGTGAGGTCAACACCGCCTCTCCGGGCGGGCACATCTCCATGAACGAGTATGACCAGTTCGGCAACACGGTCCGGGAGATGAAAGCGGGCAACCGCAAGCTGGCCCTGGCCACGTCAGGTGCGGGCCTGGAGCGGCTGACCCGTCTGGGCATCGACGCCCAGTCCACCGCTGACCGGGCCCGGCAGCTGTCCAGTCGCTCGGTGTACAACGCGGACGGCCACCGCCTGTTGGAGGAGTTCAGTCCACTGCATCTGGCCACCCTCACCGAGGACGTGGCTGCCTTCGGCGATGCGCAGGCGCTGCCCGCGGGCAGCGAGGTGCCACTGCGCTCCCACACGGTCAGTACCTACGACGAAGGTCGGCCAGTTGACTCGCCGGTCCACGACAAGGTCACCACGGTCAAGACGGGCGCCTACCTCGACGGCTACCCGGCCGACGCGGACGTGCGCACCGCCAAGACCGAGTACGACTGGGCCAAGGGCCTGCCGACCAGGACCATCCAGGACCCGGCAGGACTGGCGATCACGCACACCACGGCGTACGACACCCAAGGCCGCGTGATCAAGACCACCCAGCCGAAGTCCACCGGCACGGACGCCGGAGCCCGGGTGACCACCCACTGGTCCGCCACCGGCACAGGAACCTGCGCCGGACGCCCGGAGTGGGCGGACCTGGTCTGCTCTGTCGGTCCGGCCGGTGCCATCACCGGCGGCGGAACCAACCCGAGCGGGCTGCCTACCACAGTGACCGAGTACGACCGCTTCGGCGGCAGCGCCACGACCATCGAGACCGCGAACGGAGTCACCCGCACCACCACCATCACCGCGGACGCGGCAGGCCGTCCGATCACCACCGCCATCACCGGCGGCGAGGGCACCGCAGTAGCCAACACGACCGCCACCTACGACGAGACCACCGGCAAGGTCGCCACCGTCGTCGCAGGCACCACCACCATCGCTTACGGCTACGACAAGCTCGGCCGCCAGATCTCGTACAACGACGGCACCGGCAACACCACGACCACCGAGTACGACGCCCTTAACCGACTGGTCAAGGCCACTGACTCGGCCCCGTCCACCACCACCTACACCTACGACACCACCACCGAGCCTCGCGGCCTGGCCACGTCGATGACCGACTCGGTCGCCGGCACTGTCACCGCCACCTACGACACCGACGGCTCAGTCACCAGGCAGGCCCTTCCCGGTGGCATCACCCTGACCGTGGACGAGGACGAGACCGGCGCCCCCACCAAGCGGACCTACACCCGCGACAGCGACGGCGTCGTCCTGCTCGCCGACACCGTGGCCGAATCCGTGCACGGCCAAGTCGTCACCCACGCCGGTACCACCGGCACCACCACCACGCAGGAGTACACCTACGACACCACCGGTCGGCTCACCCGCGTCGACGACAGCGCCGACGACGTGTGCACCCGCCGCGGCTACACCTTCGACCCGAACACCAACCGCACCGCCCTGGCCACCTCCACCGCCGGACCTGGCCTGGCATGCACGTCCACCGGCACCACCACCACGTCCTACGACTACGACAGCGCCGACCGGCTCATTGCCACCGGCGTCTCCTACGACGCCTTCGGCCGCACCACCGCGCAGTCCGGCGGCGTAGCGATCGGCTACTTCGTCAACGATCTGGTCCGTCGGCAGACAGCCGACGGCAAGCGCACCACCTGGGATCTCGACCCGGTCGGCCGCCTGGCCTCCTGGACCACCGAGACCCAGCAGTCAGACAGCACGTGGACGCTGACCGCCAGCAAGACGAACCACTACGGCAAGGATGGCGACAGCCCCGACTGGACCCTGGAGAACAGCGCCACCCGCACCATCACCCGCAACGTTCAGTCCCTCGAAGGCGACCTCGCCGCCATCACCAGCGACACCGGCGACACGGTCCTACAACTGACCAACATCCACGGCGACGTGGCCGTCCAACACCCCTTGGATGCCACCAAGCCCACGACGGTCCTGGACTTTGACGAGTACGGCAACCCACGGCAGGGCAGCACCCCCGCCCGCTACGGCTGGCTCGGCGGCAAACAACGCCCCGTCTCACCCACCACCGGCCTGATCCTCATGGGTGTCCGGCTCTACAACGCCACCACGGGCCGATTCCTGTCCATCGACCCCATCCACGGCGGCAACGCCAACGCCTACGACTACGTCCAGGGCGATCCCATCAACCAAGTCGACCTCGACGGCAAACACAGGACGAAAAGGAAGTCGTGGTTGAGGCGGGCAGCGGGGTGGGGCTGGCGGAACAGGGGAAGTATCGCAAGTGTGGCAGCAATCGGGGCGTGCTTCTTTGCCTGGTACGTTTGCGCAGGGGCATCCGTGGCGTCGTACTTCATCAACGAATACCAGAAGCCGAGAAGGCAGCGTTTCAGCAGGCGCGGAATTGCCTTCAATGTGATCACGGTAGGCATCGGAGCTAAAGTGGGTTTCTTGACCAGAAGGTACCCCTGGAGGTCCCGTTGGGGCGGCTACGCGTTCAACGGGTACTACAACGTGCCGTCCACTGCCTGCTACATCTCAAAGAGGTGCCCATGAACCGGGAAAACGCAGCCAGGCGAGTATTTCGACGCCCTGGATGGAATCTCCTCGCGGTCTCAGTGTCTTTCTGCTACACCATGATCGCCGCATCCGGCATCTTTGTCGCGGACAGTGGCGAGCCGAGTGTTACGCAGCGCACGGTGTGTACGACGGCCGCGCTGATCGGGATCGTACTCATGTTCCGTGCAGCGCGTCTGGCTATTGTCGCGACGCCAGATCACCTAGTCGTCCGGAATATCTTTCGGACCCACACAGTCCCCTGGGGAGAGATTGCCTCGATTGCTCCACCGAAGTCGTACGGAGCCACACGAAAGGGAGGCATCATCGTCAGTCGAATAGATGGCTCTTCGCTGTCCGCCACGGCTTACGTGAGAGGCCCTCACAACCGGGACTCCTTCGCGGTCTCCGTCGCGAATAACCTTCAACAAATGGCGGCGCGTGCCGCCCAAAGGTAACGCTAAGGCCGCCGGGCCGTTTTCATCGAATGCGGCCCGGCGGATGCGGACGGCGGTTACGTCCCACTATCCAGAGGGCGAGATGATCAACCGGTCCAGTTTTCAGACTATGAGAATCTCCTCGCGTCGTGAAGCAGTGAACCGCTGGTCTGCGCGCCACCCCATATTCGTAGGGCTGGCCGCAGGAACGATCGTGACGCTGATCTTCGTGATCCTTCTGGGCTATCACGCATTCAGCGACGTCCTGATCTCCTTCGGAGCGTTTTCGGCCCTCACCACACTCACTGCGCTGGGTGAGCGACGTCGCAGGAAGCGGCTGAACCTGCCACGCTGACGTTGATGAGGAAAGCGCCGGGCACTGCGATTCTCAGTGCCCGGCGCTGGACGAGCACGATGCGCGGGCAGCGGGTGAGCTTGCGGCCGTCCCTCTCGCGGGACGTGCGCCGCAGCGCGCACCAGGTGCCCGGCGGACAGTAGCCACCGGGCACCTTCGGCCAAGAACTCGGCCCGTGCGGCGCCAGAGGGAACGGATGGCCTTGACGTTGCATCCGTTTCAGACAGCCGGCAAGCAGTACGCCCGTCAGCACTCTCACAGCCTGATCCTCATGAGCGCGTGGCAGTAGTTCGTCCCGTAGAGCCCTCCAAGCCACGGAGGCACAGCTCCGCGCCCGACGAGGGCCGAGCTCCCAGACGTTCGACCGCAACGCAGTACCGCCGTATCCCGGAACACAACGGGGGACAAGGACATCCCATGGGTTTCGAATCGCAAGACAAGAAAGCCGCGCGCCGCACCCGGATAGAAGAGATGCGCCGCGCGGACAAGGCGCGCGGACGCCGCAACAGGATCATTGGGATCACCGCTTCCGTGATCGGCCTCGCAGGGCTGGCCGCCGGCGGCTACTACCTATCCACGACCGGGGAGGAGGCGCAGAAGACCCAGACCCATACGGTCGTGGGCGAGCAGACCTGGGGCAAGCTGAGCCGTGACCACGTCACCAAGAACGTCGACTACCCGACGAAGCCGGCTGCTGGCGGCGACCACCACCCGGTCTGGGCGAACTGCAACGGCGAGATCTACACCAAGGAGATACGGGAGGAGAACGCCGTGCACTCGCTGGAGCACGGAGCCGTCTGGATCACCTACAACGACGAAGCCACCAAATCCGACGTCAAGGCGCTGGCCGATCGGGTGTCCAAGACCCCGTACACGCTCATGAGCCCCTACAACGAACAGTCCTCGCCCATCACGTTGACCGCCTGGGGCCACCAGTTGACGGTGGCAAAGGCATCGGACCCGCGGGTGGCGCAGTTCTTCACGAAGTACGTACAGGGAAAGCAGACTCCGGAGCCGGGCGCTTCCTGCACTAGCGGAAGCATGGGATGACCGTGATCCAACGCCGCAGGTGGTGGATCGGCGGGGTCACAGCCTTCCTCGCCGTGTCCCTGGCGGTCGCCGCTCTCGTGACTGCGACGGCAGGCTCGGATCGGACAGCCCCGGGCGAGACGCCGGCGCACATCCTCAAGGCCCGCGGCGCGAGCGGATCTTTATCGGTGAGTTAGTCACGACCCATGCCCGGGGTGAGGGATCCGCGTCACACGCTCCGCCAGGCGGCGAAGCGAGGCCCCGCGGCGTGGGGCCTTCACTCAACCTGCCGGACCGACACGCACCACCTCGCCCGCTGCCGGGCCCCCAATCAAGTAGCCCAGTCACATGCCCCGGTGGGCGGCAACCATCTCTCCCAGGAGCAGAACTCTCATGCGCCATGTTTCAGCCGTGCTCATTGCGTCCGCTCTACTGCTGGCGGGATGCAGCACCGCGGACCCCTCATCAACCCGCCCCGACCGCGGTCACCGGCCACTGCCCGTGCCCACCGTGTCGGTATCCCGGCAGGCCGTGCCAGCCACGGTGGCGAAGGACAGCATGCTGCCTACCGTGTCAGGGAAGTTCGGGCGGAAGGCCACCATCAAGATCCCCAAGGCCAAGCCCAGCGGGAAGTTCGTCGTCACCACTGCCATTCAGGGCCGGGGCCAAGAAGCCCGTAAGCACGACATCGTGATCGTCCACTACACCGCCAAGACGTGGAAGCGCGGCACAGCTCTGCCCAGCACCTATGGCAAGAACAGCGCCCCCAAGGTCTTCGCCGTCGGCCAGGGCACAGTCATTCCCGCCCTGGCCCGGGCAGTTGAAGGTCAGCGGGCCGGCAGCCGAGTTCTCGTGGTTGCCCCACCCGCTGCCGCCTACGGCAGCACCGGCAATGCCGCGATCGGCGTCTCGGGCACGGACACCGTCGTCTTCGCCGTCGACATCACGAAGGTCATCGACGCGAAGTCCACCGTCGCTGGGCGGCAGCAGGCCGTGCCTGAGGCGCTGCCTCAAGTGAGCGCCGACCCCTCGGCCGTCGCGATCACCGTGCCCGACACCGCACCGCCCAAGCGCCTCGTCTCCAGGGCTTTGATCGACGGCTCCGGTCCCACAGTCAAGGCCGGCCAGACGGTGGTGTTCCGGCACGCCGCTGCGGTGTGGGGCGCCAACCGTGGCAAGGAGGAGGCCACGCTCTTCGACTCCTCCTGGCCCCAGGGGCCTACACCTGTAGTCATCGGCCGCGGCAACCTCATCCAAGGACTGGACGAGGCCCTCATAGGAGCCAAGGTGGGCAGCAGGATGCTGGTCGTCATCCCTCCGGGCCAGGCATACGGCGCCCAGGCCCAGAAGCACATCCCGGCCAAGTCCACGCTCGTCTACATCATCGAGCTCCTGACGGCTGCATAGGGGTCGAGGATGGGCCCGCCTTCGGACATCACTTCTACGAGTAGAGAGCGTGGGGCAGGCCAGGCGCGTGTGGCAGGACAAGCCCGGGCCCTACCGGCGAGCAATGCTGAAGATCTGTGGACCGGGCCCGGGACGACGTACCTTCCCGGGTGCTTGATCGATAGGTCACCGAGCAAGACCGGTGTTCGCAGCACCGGCCGGGAAGGCACATTCGTGCTCAGCGTAGTGAACGACGACGGCACCACCACCAACGGCTCGTCCTTGATCGACGAGATCGTCCGGGAGGGCGCGAGGCGGATGCTGGCCGCCGCGCTGGAGGCGAAGTCAACGCCTATGTAGCCGAGTTGACTGATGAGCGCGACGAACCCGGCCGTCGCCTGGTGGTGCGCAACGGCTACACCAACCCTCGACGAGGCCACGGGCGAACGCAAGCGGTTCTCCTCAGCGATCCTGCCGCCATGGTGCCGCAAGTCCCCGAAGATCAGCGAAGTGCTGCCGCCCTGTACGTACCTGTCGAGAAACTCCGTCACCTTCGGATCCGACGCGTTGTTCACGTCAATCTGGTGCGACCCAAGCGGTCAGCGTGATGGGGGAGGACTGCCCAGGGTAGGGACTCATCAGCGTGTACGGGGTCTTGGACACTGTCTCACTCAGTGCCTCGACGTCTGTCAATCCCCTGGTTGCGTAAAGAGGTTGGTTATGCGGCTCGGCCTTCCTGACCGGTCCGGGCTCGCGCTCCCTGGATGATCCGTTCGAACTCGAGGGGCGGTTTCCCGCCGGCCGCGCTGTGGCGCCGCTACGCCATCGACGCCCTCGTCGCTGCGATGGCGCTTCGCTCGCCCGCTCCGGTACTCGTCCTGACCTCCGACCGCGATGACTGGTCCCGACTGTGCGGCGACCAGGTCAAGATCAAGGATGTCTGACTCACCCGCACTCATTGGTCCTTGTCCCGAAGCGGCCCTCAATCGACTTCCGTCGTGGATCCAGCAGCGTCCCTGTTGGTTCCCGTCGAGGATGGGCTTGCGGCGTGGAATGACGGCGTGATCATGCCGCGAGCGTCAGTCGAGAGGTCAGGAGAGAAACCGCTCCTCCATCGCGAGATCACGAGGCTCAATGCCTCCGGCTTCGCCGTCATTGATGCGCGTCTGGCGGAGGGGATTGGCTGTCAGTTGCCGAAGACTGTCCGAATGGTGACTAATACGTAGTTTAATGTTCCCAGGATGTTCCCATTGCGCGCCTGAAGGCCCTCCAGCGCCGTTCCCTGGAGGACCTTCACCGCGCTGACCTGCGGTTTTGTTGTGCCCCCGGCAGGATTCGAACCTGCGACACCCGCTTTAGGAGAGCGGTGCTCTATCCCCTGAGCTACGGAGGCCGGAGCTTGCGCCCGACTGACCCCTGACAGGGTAGCGGATGCGTGATCCGTAGATCGCCCCAGTTGTCAGGCGACCGCCATCGCCGGGAGCGGAGCCCAGCGGGCCGGGACGTTGCGCATCACCAGGGTGCAGTCCAGGGTCGCGGTTCCCGGGGGGAAGAGGTTCGGGTCGTCGAAGTAGGAGGACTTGGCGGAGTGCGCGTGGCCTGGTTCTACGTGCCAGGCGTTGGTGTGCAGTTCCATGCCGTCCAGGTGGGTGCCCGTGCTGGTCGGGGAGAAGCCTTTCGAGCCCGTACGGAAGAAGGCTGATGCCTCTTCCAGGGTGTCGAAGAGCTTGCTTCCCTTCAGGTCGTCCGTGACCTTGGCCGTTACGTCCGCCTTTGCGGACCCGTCCCGGGTGGTGAAGGCGACGCGCACTTCGTCCGGGGATTCGTGCACCTCGAAGTCGGCGCGGCCGTGTTCGCCGGGGAAGATGCGGCCGCCCGCCCAGGCGCTGATCCGGGAGGCCGTGTCGCGGCGCAGGATGTAGACGCCCGTTTCGACCGTGCCGCCGGGGCCGTCCCATTCGACCGCGATGCGGTGTGCGGCGTTCTCGCTGCGCAGACCGCGGTCCGTCGGTGCCCAGGTGGGGCGGAGGTCGCCCAGGCGCAGCAGGCACATGCCGGCTACGGCGTAACCCCGGACCAGTTGGGGGCGGAGTGGCGCGGGGAGGAGGGCTGTTGCCGTGGCCGGGTCGATTCGGTAGTTCACCAGGAGTCGGCGTTCTACAACGCTGGACATCTGGGTCCGGGGCTGCCTCATGGTGTCCTGCCTTCCTCGGCGGCGGACCGCCATTTCGTGTGGCGCAGCACGATCTGCTCGGGGCAGACGGCGCTGAGGAACCGTCCGACACTCGTCGCCAGCCGGTCTTCCGCCAGCGTGTAGAGGATGCGGTTGCCGTCGCGCCGCTCGGTGACCAGGCCCGCGCCCTTCAGGACGCCCAGGTGGCGCGAGATCGACGGCGCGCTGATCGCGAACCTGCTCGCGATCTCACCGGCCGCCAGCTCGCCGCCCCTGAGGTCTTCGAGGATCTGGCGCCTCGTCGGGTCCGCGAGTGCCCGGAAGACACCCGCCTCGTCCTCATTGTTCACTCCCATGGGGTCATGTTTAGCACATTAGCTAAATGGCTAATTGGGTCGCCCTTGACGAGGTCCCGGCGTGCGCATACCGTCGCCGCGGATTGAGCGAGCGCTTACCTGCGTTTCAGCGAGGGCGAGTGCCTGGGGAGGGGTTGCCGTGCCGCACGCCGAGAGCCGTGCCGTGGACCGGCTGACCGCGCCCGGTGCGCCCTTCGCCGTCGAGGACGGTGTGTACGCCGCCGGGCCACGGACGCTGCGCGAGTTCGTCGAGGTCACCTGGGCCTACGGCGAGCGGCCCTTCCTCGTCGCCGACAGCCGCAGCTACACCTACGGCGAGTTCTTCGCCGCCGCCTGCGCTCTCGCCCGTCGGCTCGTCGACGAGAAGGGGACTTACCGGCTGCGGCCCGGCGATCGCGCCGTCGTCGCCATGCGCAATCACCCCGAGTGGCATATCGCCTTCTGGGCCGCCCAGTTGGCGGGGCTCGTCGCCGTGCCCCTCAACGCATGGTGGACCGAGGACGAGTTCACGTACGCCCTCGACGACTGCCGTCCCGGCGTCCTCCTCGTGGACGGCGAGCGGGTCGCGCGAGTACGGGGATGGGCCGGGCGGGAAGGCGTGCCCGGGATCGTCTTTCACGGGGCGGCCGAGGACGGGTTCGAGTCGTACGACGACCTGCCCGCCGCCGACCCCGCCCTCGGGCCCCCCGACGTCGACGTACGGCCCGAGGACGACGCCACCATCATCTATACGTCCGGCACCACCGGGCGGCCCAAGGGCGCCGTCGCCACGCATCTCGCCCAGGCCGGGGCCGCGATGAACCCGAGGTTCTACGCCGCCGCCTCCGCCCTCGGGCGAGGGGTCATTCCGGGGCAGGGGCCCGCGCCCGTGTCGCTGACCACCTTCCCCTTCTTCCACGTCGCCGCCTTCACCTCCTTCTACGCCGTCATGTCGGCCGGCGGCGCCCTCGTGATGATGCGCAAGTGGGACGCCCGGCGCGCGCTGGAGCTGATCCGCGAGCACCGCGTCACCCACTACGGCGGAGTCCCCACCACCGCCCTCCAGTTGCTGGACGCGGCGGAGGCCGCGGGCGACCGGCTGGAGACGCTTACCATGCTCAACACCGGCGGAGCCGCCGCCCCGCCCGGCCTCGTCGCACGGCTCACCGCCGCGTACGGCGAGCGCATCGAGCCGCGCAACGGCTACGGGCTGACCGAGACCAGCGGCGGAGTGCTGGCCAACTTCGGCGCGGCGTACCGCGCGGACCCGCACAGCGCCGGGTTTCCCACTCCGGTGACCGAGATACGGATCGCACGGTCCTGCGGCGGTGAGGACGCGGCCGACGGTGACGACGCGGCCGACGGTGACGACGCGGCCGACGGTGACGACGCGGCCGACGGTGACGACGCGGCCGACGGTGACGACGCGGCCGACGGTGACGACGCGGCCGACGGCGAGGTCGGCGAACTGTGGCTGCGCGGGCAGTCCCTCGTGCGCGGGTACTGGCGGGACGAGATGGCGACCGCCGAAGCCTTCACCGCCGACGGGTGGTTCAGGACCGGGGACCTCGCGACCGTCCACAACGGGCGCGTCACAGTCGTCGACCGCATCAAGGACATGGTCGTCCGGGGCGGCGAGAACGTCTACTGCGTCGAGGTGGAGAACGTGCTGCACAGCCATCCCGCCGTGCTCGACGCCGCCGTGCTCGGCGTTCCGCATCCCCTCCTCGGCGAGGAAGTCGCCGCCGTCGTGCAGTTGAGGGCGGGCGCTGTGGCCGGCGTGGAGGAGCTTCGGGCGTACGTCGGGAAGCGGCTCGCCGCGTTCAAGGTGCCCGCCCATGTGCTCGTACGGGACGATCCCCTGCCGCGCAATGCCACCGGGAAGGTGCTCAAGAGGGAGCTGCGGGAGTCCCTGAGGGAGCTGCGGGAGTCCCTGGGCGGGCAAGTCGTCACTGGCGCGTGATGCGGACCCGGTAATTGCCTCCCGCGTCCTTCTCCATCACCGATATGCGGACCCCGTACTGCCGGTCCTTGAACGTCTGGCCCTCGTCGAACGGCGCGTCCGACAGTTCCGCGTGGACATTGGGCCGCTGTGTGCACCCGCCGCTGTCCCCTTCGCTGTCCGCGACAGTGATGGGGCCCTGCCCGGTGTCGACGTCCGCATCGACCCGGTAGATCAGTACGCCGGGCTTGCAGACCGCCTCGTCGTTGCCGGCCTGCGTGCGCACCTCCACCGCGTAACCCGTCTTCGCCGTGAGCGGTATGAACGCCAGCTTCGGGTCGCCGCCCGGCGATGCGAGCGGCGCCAGGACGTGTTCGGTGGTGCCCGGCTCGGACGCGCAGCGGACCTGGGTGGTGTCCAGCCAGCCGAGCTTCCACTTGTGCCAGCCCAGCAGATCGTTGTTGGCCCCCCAGTCCTCGGACATGATGTCCCAGTGCCCGACCGACCCGCCGCCGTCCGCCGTGTAGAGGTCCGGCAGGCCGAAGACGTGGCCGTTCTCGTGCGGCAGCACCCGGAAGCCCGTCTCGCCGTACGAACCCGATCCGTCGTCCTGACGGCTGTAGACGAACGACGTGTTGGAGAGCGGGACGCCGTCGGCCGGCGGCGCGTCGTCGTTGCCGGAGAAGGTGACGGACAGGACGGTGTCCAGCGCCGAAGGCCCGGCATTGGGCGTGACGAGGATGTTGACCAGGTCGTACGCCGCGAAGTCCACCCGGGCGTCGGCCGCGCTGATGATGTCCGCGACGAGACTGCGGTAGCCCGGCTCGTACGGTGAACCGCGCTCGATCCCGTACGCCTCGAACGGCAGCGGCATGCGCAGCCAGTCGGTGAACGGCACGGCGGGCCGGTAGCGCAGGCGGCCGTACGAGCTCGTCTCGAACCACTTCGGCGTCTGCGGGAAGAACTCCCTGAACCGGTCCAGCGCCGGGCCCTCGCCCTCCGCGTCCGGGAAGTCGATCATGAGGGTGAGTGCGCGGATGTCGCCCGTGGAACGCGAGAACCCCGGCGGTGTAGGGATGCCTTCCGACATCTGTACGCCCAGCGTGCCCGCGAGTCGGCAGGGCCCCACCGCGGCCTCGCTGGCCAGGGCCGACGCCCGCTCGGCGAGGGCCGACGGGCCGGCCGATGCCCTGGTTCCGTCGAGCGTCGGGGAATCGGCCGAGGTCACGGACGTCAGGGCCAGGCCGGTGAGGAAGGCGGCGCCTATGACGCGGCGGGGTCTGCGTATCCGGGGGCGGGTCTGCTGCATAGAACGCCTTCGGGGTCCGCGGCAGCCTGGCCGTCCCTGACTGCCCTCGTTCGAACACCCTGTGTCGGGGGATGCGCGGGCGCCCGCTGGGTGGGCCGATCGTGCGGTTTCTGCCCGCCCAGGTTGTGATCCGGGTCACATGTGGTACTTGCGGAAATAACCGGGGACGAGCTCCCCGTTTACGCCTGTGTCCGAACGAACCGGGGACTGCATCCCCGGTTACGAAAGAGAGGGAGCGCCGTGACCACCGACACCTGCAACCGGACCGCACAGCGCCGCGCCCCGCGCCCGCGGGCCGATGCTCTGCGCAACCGGGAGCGGATCGTCACGGCCGCGCGCGAGATGTTCGTCGAGTTCGGGCCCGACGTGCCGCTCGACGAGATCGCCCGCCGTGCGGGCGTCGGCAACGCGACGCTCTACCGGCACTTCCCGGACCGGGCCGAACTGATCCACCACGTGGTCGTCTCCGTCATGTCCCGCACCACGGACCAGGCGCAGACCGCGGCCACCGAGGAGGCCGACCCGTTCGACGCGCTGCGCCGCTTCGTCCACGCGGCCGCCGACGAACGGATCGGGGCGCTGTGCCCGATGCTCTCGGAAGGCTTCGACAAGGACCACCCGGAGCTGCTCGCCGAGCGCGACCGCCTCGAACAGGCCGTGGAAGGCCTCATGGGGCGTGCGCGGCAGGCGGGACGGCTCCGTGACGACGTGGCTGTCGGCGACCTGATGGTCGCCCTCTCCCAGCTCACCCGACCACTGCCGGGCAGCGCGTGCCTGAACTTCGATCAGTTCGTGCACCGGCACCTGCAGCTTTTCCTCGATGGCCTGGAGGCGCCGGCGCGCTCCGTTCTCCCTGGCTCTCCCGCGACCTTGGAGGACCTGCGCCGGGAGTCGTAACTCCTGCTGATCCCTGCTGATCCCTGCTGATTCCTGCTGAATCCCTCCGGCTCCCTCGACTCCCGCCCCTGACCACGCGGTTACGCCCGTTTTCGCCTCTTCGCACCCCTAGGTGGCCACACCCATGCCAAAAACAGCCGACACCACTCCTCTCATACCGGACCGACTGGCACCGGATCCCAGCCGATGGAAAGCGCTGGTCTTCATCGCGCTCGCCCAGCTGATGGTGGTGCTGGACGCGACGATCGTGAACATCGCCCTGCCGTCGGCCCAGCACGACCTCGGCATCTCCGACGCCAACCGCCAATGGGTCATCACCGCCTACGCCCTGGCCTTCGGCGGCCTGCTGCTCTTCGGCGGCCGCATCGCCGACCTGTGGGGCCGCAAGCGCACCTTCGTCGTCGGCCTCCTCGGCTTCGCCGCGGCCTCCGCGCTCGGCGGCGCCGCCACCAACGAGGCCATGATGCTGGGCTCGCGCGCCCTCCAGGGCGCCTTCGGCGCGCTGCTCGCGCCGGCCGCGCTCTCGCTGCTCGCGGTGATGTTCACCGACGTGAAGGAGCGGGCCAAGGCCTTCGGCATCTACGGCGCGATCGCGGGCGGCGGTGGCGCGGTCGGCCTGATCCTGGGCGGCTTCCTCACCGAGTACCTGAACTGGCGCTGGACGTTCTTCGTCAACATCCCCTTCGCCGTCGTCGCCGCGGCCGGCGCGTACTTCGTCATCCGTGAGCCAGCCGGCGGCCGCAACCGCTCGCCGCTCGACATCCCCGGCGTGGTGCTCTCGACCCTGGGCCTGGTCGCGCTGGTCTACGGCTTCACGCGCGCCGAGTCGGACGGCTGGGCGTCCGGTGCAACGATCGGCCTGTTCGTGGCCTCGGCCGTGCTGCTCGTCGCCTTCGTGGCCGTCGAGTCGAAGGTCAAGCACCCGCTGCTGCCGCTGCGCGTCCTGAGCGAGCGCAACCGCGGCGGTGTGTACCTGTCGCTGGGCCTCGCCGTCATCTCGATGTTCGGGCTCTTCCTCTTCCTGACGTACTACCTCCAGATCGTGAAGGGCTTCTCGCCGGTCAAGACCGGCTTCGCCTTCCTGCCGATGATCGCGGGCATGATCACGGGCTCGACCCAGATCGGCGCCCGCCTGATGACGCGGGTACCGCCCCGCCTCCTGATGGGCCCCGGCTTCCTGGTCGCGGCGCTCGGCATGCTGCTGCTGACGCAGCTGGAAGTTGGTTCGTCGTACGCCGGACTGATCCTGCCCGCGCAGCTGCTGCTGGGTCTCGGCATGGGTACGGCCTTCATGCCGGCCATGTCCCTGTCGACGCACGGCATCGAGCCACGCGACGCGGGCGTGGCATCGGCCATGGTCAACACGTCGCAGCAGGTGGGCGGTGCCATCGGTACGGCGCTGCTGAACACCATCGCGGCGAGCGCCACCACGGCGTACGTCGCCTCGCACGCGGCCGGTGCCACCAACGAGCAGCTGCTCCAGGCACAGGCCATGGTGCACGGCTATGCGAGCGCCATCTGGTGGGCGGTCGGCATCCTGGTCGTCTCGGCGGTGATCGCTCTGACGCTGATCAACACGGGTCGTCCGAGCGCGACGACGGTCGCGTCGGGCGGCGGTGAGGGCGCAGCGGAGGACGAGCTGAAGATCCCCGTCGTCGCACACTGAGGCCTCTGGGTCCCGCCCGCCTTACTTCCTGCCCTGGTTCTGCCTCAGCGGAGCCAGGGCAGGTCTGCGTCCGTGGTCTTCGGCTGGAGGCCGTCGGCGACGACCCTCATGATCTCGCCGAGCTGCCCGACCTGTTCCGGGGTCAGCCGGTCGAACATCGCCTGCCGGACGGTCTCGACATGCCCCGGCGCCGTCTGCTTCAGGACCTCGAAGCCCTCGTCCGTGAGTACGGCGTTCTGCCCGCGCCGGTCGTCCGCGCAGTCCTCGCGGCGCACCCAGCCGTTGCGTTCGAGGCGGGCGACGGCGTGCGAGAGCCGGGAGCGGGTGATCTTCGCGGTGATGGCGAGCTCGGTCATCCGGAGCCGCCGGCCCGGCGCCTGTGCGAGCTGCACGAGCAGCCCGTAGTAGACGTGCGGCATCCCGGCGTCACGCTGCAACTGGCGGTCGAGGTGGTCCTCCAGGAGTGTGGTGGCCTGGAGGTATGCACGCCAGGTGCGCTGTTCCTCGTCGCTGAGCCAGCGTGGTGCCGTCGTCATACATCCACTCTACGACCCTATTCTTGAAACTTGAACTAAGTGGAGTTAGGGTCTGGAGCAGGGAACAACTTGAATCTTCAAGGAAGGATGTGGTCGTCGTGGAGCGCATGCCCGCCCTCTACCTGAGCCATGGCGCCCCACCGCTGGCCGACGACCCGGTCTGGCCCGGCCAGCTCGCCGCCTGGTCGGCCGGGCTGCCGCGCCCCCGGGCGATCCTGATGGTCTCCGCCCACTGGGAGGAGGCCCCGCTCGCACTCGGCGCGACCGAGACCGTGCCGCTGGTGTACGACTTCTGGGGCTTCCCGGAGCACTACTACCGGGTGACGTACACCGCGCCCGGTGCACCCGAACTGGCGGAATCCCTACGGAAGTTGCTGCGCGGCGCCGGTGTGCCCGTACAGGACGTCCCGGACCGGGGGCTCGACCACGGGGCGTACGTCCCGCTGGTCGAGATGTTCCCGGCGGCCGACATCCCCGTACTCCAGATCTCCATGCCCACCCTCGACCCGCAGAAGCTGATGGACATCGGGCGCAAGCTCGCGCCGCTGCGCGACGAGGGCGTACTGGTCGTCGGCAGCGGCTTCTTCACCCACAACCTGGCCGCACTGCGCCACCAGGGCGGTGGAGTGCCCGGCTGGTCGGCGGAGTTCGACGCATGGGGGCGCGAGGCGCTGGCGGCGACGGACGTGGACGCGCTGCTGGACTTCGAGCACAAGTCCCCGGCCGGCCGCCTCGCCCACCCGCGCACCGAGCACTTCGCGCCGCTGTTCGTGACGCTGGGGGCGTCCGAGGGCGAGCTGGAGACGCAGCGCCATGTGATCGACGGCTTCTGGATGGGGCTGGCGAAGCGGTCCGTGCAGTTCGGCTGAGCCGCCGCTGAAGGGCTCAGGATTTTTAGTGGCTCAGGGCTCTTTTTAGTGGCTCAGGGTTCTGGGTTCGGGTCAGCGGCTCCTGAGCTCGATGCTGCCGGGGCCGAGGCACGTCTCGTACGCCGAGGTCCTTCTCGTACCACGCCACGTCCCAGTAGCGGCCGAACTTCCGGCCCACCTCGTGGTGCGTGCCGGTGTGGCGGAAGCCGAAGCGGGTATGGAGGCGGACGGACGCTTCGTTGGGCTGGGTGACGCCGGCGTAGGCGCGGTGGAGGTCTTCCTTCGCCAGGGCTTCGAAGAGGGCCTCGTAGCGGAGCGTGCCGATGCCGCGGCCTCCCGCGTCGGGCGCGCAGTAGACGCTGACCTCCACGGAGGTGGCGTACGCGGCCTTCGGACGGAAGGGGCCGCTCGTCGCGTAACCCAGAATCCGGGCGGAACGGACATCGCGAGCAACCAGAAGGCGGTGCGGGCCGTCTTCAGGGTGAGAGTGCAGCCACGGGCGCCGCTGCTCGGACGTGAAGGCGGCTGTGTCAAAGGTGATCGCCGTCTCGCGCACGTAGTGGTTGTAGATGTCCGTGAGGGCGCTGAGGTCGGCCTCCGTGCCCGGCCTGACCTGCACCTCTGAGTGTTCGTGCGGCATCCGTCTCCCCTCGGCGGCGGACAGGGTACTGCAAGATCACGAAAATGAATGCACGGCGTGGGAATTCTGTCCGGATTCCAGTCGTTGTTTCCATCGGAGGCAGGGCACCCGAAGGGCGTCAGGCAGCCACCCAATCGCGACCTACATACGCAAGGGAGCACGCATGGCAACCCGTGCCGTCGCCCGTAGTCAGACCCCCACCCGTGGGTCCGGCGGGGTACGCAGCGTTCGCGCCGCAGGCGGGGAGATCGCCGACCGCGACCTGGTCGGCATGTACCTCGACGAGATCGCACGGACGCCGCTGCTCGATGCCGCCAAGGAAGTTCACCTTTCGCAGACCATCGAGGCAGGCGTCTACGCGCAGCAGATCCTCGACAAAGAGGTGGAGAGCGAGGCGGGCGGCGCTTCACGCGAGGAACTGGAAGCGCTGGTCGCCGAGGGCGAGCGCGCCAAGGACCTGTTCATCCGGTCCAACCTCCGTCTTGTCGTCGCCGTCGCGCGCCGTTATCCGCGCAGCGGCCTGCCCCTCCTCGACCTGATCCAGGAGGGGAACGCGGGCCTGGTGAGGGCGGTCGAGAAGTTCGACTACGCCAAGGGCTTCAAGTTCTCGACGTACGCGACCTGGTGGATCCGGCAGGCCATCACCCGGTCCATAGCCGACCAGTCCCGCACCATCCGGCTCCCCGTCCACCTTGTGGAGGAGCTCGGCCGGATCCGGCGCGTGCAGCGCGAGTTCAACCGTGAGCACGGGCGCGATCCCGAGCACGCGGAGATCGCCGCCGAGCTGGATGCCAAGCCCGCGCGCGTCAGCGACGTGCTCGACTGGGCGCGCGACCCGGTCTCGCTCAACATGCCGGTCGACGACGCGGGCGAGACGCAGTTCGGCGACCTGCTGGAGGACACTTCGGCGGTTTCGCCCGAGCAGTCGGTGCTTTCGCTGCTCCGCAGCGAGGAACTCGAAGGCCTCATAGGGCAGCTCGACGAGCGCACTGCCTCGATCATCCGTATGCGGTACGGCATCGAGGACGGCCGTGAGCGGACGCTGACCGAAGTGGGCAGGGAGCACGGACTGACGCGCGAGCGGATCCGGCAGATCGAGAAGCACGCGCTGCTGGAGCTGAAGCGCATGGCTCGCGACACGGGCTTCGAGGCGGCGGCGTAAGCAGGGGCGCCAAGGTCCGCATCGAGGTACGTGTCTTCCCAGGGATGAACCCCGGCGCACCCCCCGGCGCCGGGGTTCCCCGCAACAACCGCACCCGTTCCGCTTCTGCACGTCCTCGTCTCAGCGGTCCGACGTGCCGTCAGGCCGGGCGACCGCCCGGTCGATCCTGCCGCCCAGCTCAGCGAGGTACGTGACCAGCTCCTGCGGCTGCGACACCGTGAACTCGCAGTCCACCAGGGCGAGTCGCAGAGCCAGCCACTCCACCGAGTCGGTGGACCTGACGTCGAGACGGCAGCTGTTCTCGTCGACGGGCTCCGGAGTACCCAGCGAGCGCGGCAGCCGGGCCGCCACAAAAGCGGCGGGAGCATCGAAGGCTGCCACGACGCGGTACTCCGCCACGGCCCGGTACTCCGGCTGGAACCTCTGCAGCGACTGCTTGATGAATTCGGCGGCGTTCCCGGTCGGCAGCCCGCGCGGCGTGAAGCGCGCCCCCGTGGCGAACGGCTCGCTGACCCGGTCCACGCGGAACGTCCGCCAGGCGTCCCGGTCCAGGTCGTACGCCACCAAGTACCAGCGCCTGCCCGTGCTCACCAGGCGGTGCGGCTCGACGAGCCGCTTGCTCGCGGAGCCGTCCCCCGCCCGGTAGGCGAAGCGCAGCCGCTCTTGCCCGGTGGCCGCGCCCGCCATCACGGTGAGCGTATGCGGGTCGATGGACGCGCCGTCGCCGCTGGTCAGCGGGATGGTGGCGGCCTGGAGGGTGGAGACCTGGTGCCGCAGCCGGGACGGCAGCACCTGCTCCAGCTTCGCCAGCGCCCGTACGGACGCCTCCTCGATGCCCTCGACCGCGTGCCCGGCGCCGGCCCGCAGCCCGACGGCGATGGCCACGGCTTCCTCGTCGTCGAGGACCAGCGGCGGCATCGCCTTGCCTGCCACGAGCCGGTAGCCGCCGTCCGCGCCCAGCGTCGCCTGCACCGGATAGCCGAGCTCGCGCAGCCGGTCGATGTCGCGCCGTACGGTGCGGCGGCTGACCCGCAGGCGCTCGGCGAGCTCACTGCCCGGCCATTCGCGGGGCGTCTGGAGGAGCGACAGCAGTTGCAGCAGCCTTGCCGGGGTGTCTGTCGTCATGTTTTCCAGGATGCCCGTTAATTAGGACGAAATCTGTCCTATAAACCGCCTACGGTCGCTCCCATGACTTCCACACCACTGCCGTCCGAGCAGACCGACGAGGCCGGTGCGCCCGACCGCCGCCGGTGGTTCGCGCTCGCCATCGTGATGACCGCGGCCTTCATGGACCTGGTCGACGTCACGATCGTCAACATAGCCATCCCCAGCATTCAGGAGCACCTGGGCGCCACCTTCAGCTCGATCCAGTGGATCACCGCGGGGTACGCCCTGGCGTTCGCCGCCGGGCTGATCACGGGCGGCAGGCTCGGTGACATCTACGGCCGCAAGCGTCTCTTCCTCGTCGGCATCGGCGGCTTCACGCTGGCCTCCGCGCTCTGCGGATTCGCCGCGAACCCGGAGATGCTCGTCGCCTCCCGCATCCTCCAGGGCGCGATGGCGGCGCTGATGGTCCCGCAGGTCCTGTCGATCGTCCACGCCACCTTCCCCGCGCACGAGCGCGGCAAGGTCTTCGGCCTCTTCGGCGCGATCGTCGGCCTCGGCGCGGTGTCGGGCCCCATGCTCGGCGCGCTGCTCACCGAGTGGAACCTGTTCGGCCTGGAATGGCGGCCCATCTTCCTCATCAACCTGCCGGTCGGCATCGCGGGCCTGATCCTCGGCAGTCGCTTCATCAGCGAGTCCAAGGCCCCGAAGGCGCTGCGCCTCGACCTGATCGGCGTCCTGCTCGTGACGCTCGGCCTGCTCATGCTGATCTACCCGCTCACGCGCGGCGAGGAGCTGGACTGGCCGCTGTGGGGTCACCTCTCCATGGTCGGCAGCCTGGCCGTCTTCGCACTCTTCGTCGTATTCGAGCGCTACAAGACCCGCAAGGACGGCTCGCCCCTCGTCGAGCTCTCGCTGTTCAAGGTGAAGAGCTTCGCCGCCGGTATCGCGGTGCAGCTGACCTTCGGTGTGTCCCTCGGCATCTTCTTCCTGGTCTGGACGCTGTACATGCAGATCGGGCTCGGCTGGAGTGCGCTGCGCGCGGGCACGACGGGCATCCCGTTCTCCATCGCCGTATCGCTGGCGGCAGGTCTTTCCGTACAGAAGCTCGTCCCGCGCTTCGGCCGGAAGGTCCTCCAGGCGGGCGCGCTGACGATGGCGGCCGGTCTGCTGCTCTACATCTGGGAGGCCGACCGGTACGGCACGGCCATCCACTCCTGGCAGATGGCGCTGCCGCTCGTGGTGATGGGGCTCGGCATGGGCCTGATCGTGGCGCCGCTGACGGACGCGGTGCTGTCCGAGGTGCCGCGCGAGCACTCCGGCTCGGCGTCCGGCCTGATCAACACGATGACGCAGATGGGCAACGCGCTGGGGCTCGGCCTCGTCTCGGTCGTCTTCTTCGGAGTCATCGACGACAAGCTCGCGCCGGAGGCGGTGGGCGTCGCATTCGTGGACGCGTTCCAGAACGCGCTGTGGTGGGCGACGGCCGTGCTGGTGGTCATCTTCTGCCTGATGTTCGCGCTGCCGGCCCGGCCGCGGGTGGGGATGGAAGGCGCGGACGAGCCCGCTGCCGTCGCTCCGGTGGTCAAGGAGCCGGTGCTCACGCCGTGACCGGTGCCTGACCGCTCGCGCCGACGGCGCCCGTTTGCCTTCATCAGGCACGGGCGCTGTCGGCTTTTTGTGCCCGCCTGGGCCCGCCCGCGCCCGCTCAATGCCCGAGTCTGTTTACAACCCGGAATTTGGGACATACGCTCCCCGAAAAACCACAGGTTCGGGCATCGAACGGATGTAAACCCACATGTACGCACCGGAGCGTCAGCAGGAGATCCTCCGCCTCGCACGCGAGAGCGGGCGGGTGGACGTGCTCTCCCTTGCCCAGACTTTCCAGGTCACCGCCGAGACTGTCCGTCGCGATCTCAGGGCCCTGGACCGCGCCGGGCTCGTCCGCCGGGTGCACGGCGGCGCCATCCCGGCCGGCAGCCTCGACTTCGAGCCCGACCGCGCCGAGCGCGAGTCCACCGCCGCCGACGAAAAGGACCGCATCGCGCGTGCGGCCCTCGCCGAACTGCCTGCCCAGGGCAGCGTCGTTCTCGACGCCGGGTCGACCATCGGACGGCTGGCCGCCGATGTGCCCCTGGAGTCCGGCCTGACCGTCGTCACCCACGCGCTGCCGGTCGCCGCCCGTCTGGCCGACCACCCCGGCATCGACCTGCACCTGGTCGGCGGGCGCGTCCGGCACCGTACGCGGGCCGCCGTCGATGCGTGGGCGTTGCGGGCGTACGGGGAGATCCGCGCCGACGTCGCCTTCATCGCCACCAACGGCTTCGCGCCCGACAGCGGCCTCACCACCCCCGACCTCGCCGAGGCCGCCGTGAAGCGGGCCGTCGTCGCGGCCGCCCGCCGCGTGGTGCTGCTGGCCGACTCCGCCAAATACGGGCAGGAACACTTCGCCCGCTTCGGCGACCTCACCGACGTCGACCTGCTCATCACCGACACCGGCCTCAGCCCGGAGGACGCCGCCGCCATCGAGGCCGCCGGAACGGAGGTCGTACGCGCATGATCCTCACCGTCACGCCCAACCCGAGCCTGGACCGTACGTAAGAGGTCCCCGCTCTCGATCGCGGCGAAGTCCTGCGCGCCACCGCCGACCGGATGGACCCGGGCGGCAAGGGCGTCAACGTCTCGCGCGCCGTCGCCGCCGCCGGACACCGCACCGTAGCCGTCATGCCGCTCGGCGGAGCGCCGGGTGCGCTCGTCGCCCAACTCCTCGGCGCGGAGGGCATCGAGGTCGCGCCGGTGCCGGTCGCGGGCGACACCCGCTCCAACATCTCCGTAGTGGAACCCGACGGCACCCTCACGAAAATCAACGCACCGGGCCCCCAACTCACCACCGCCGAGGCCGACTCGATCCTGGAGACCGTACGCACCCGCTCGACCGGCGCGGGAACTCCGGGACGCGGGCGCCCGTACGGTACTGGCCAGCCTGGGCGCCGACGGGCAACTCCTCGTGGCCGACTCGGGCACGTACTACGGCGCCGCGAAGGTCGCCGCCGTACGCAGCAACGTCGGCGCGGGCGACGCGTCGCTCGCCGGTTTCCTGGCGGCGGGCGGCGAAGGCCCGGACGCACTGGCAACGGCGGTCGCGCACGGCGCGGCGGCGGTACAACTGCCTGGCAGCGCGATGCCGAAGCCGGGCGACGTGGCCCTCTCCGCGGTCACGGTGACCGCGGACATCCCACTCGACCGCCCACTGGCGGAGCAGGATCTCCCCCTTGCGAGCGTAAGGAGCCCGCGATGAGCCAGATGATCACCGCGGACCTGGTCGATCTCGACCTGGCCGCCCGGACGAAGGAAGAGGCGGCGCGTTCGCTCGCCGAGCGACCGCCGATCGCGAAGCCGTCGTGGTCCCGCTGATCGGCAACCCGTTCCTCTACCTGCTCGCCGTCCTGGCCGGTACGGCGGTCAGCGCGGGCCTGGTCATCCTCCTCAAGGGGATGCGCGGGACGGCGGAACCGGCGAAGCCGGAGCCGTCCACGCAAGCCAAGGTCACTGTTGCAGCCTGATCCACGGACCCACGCGACCCGCGTGATCCGCTTGATCCACGCGACGCACTCCGCGCACCACGTCACGCTCTCCGCGCACCTGCGCCACGCCGACGTCACCGCACCCGCGCGCGGTGCTCCATCGCTTCGCGCGCGGTGTGCTCCGTCTCGTACACCTCGCACATGTGCCGGCCGTCGGGCGTCGCCGTGTGCTCGACCTCCCAGAGGCTGGCCTCGCTGCCGTCGAGCAGCAGGAACGCGTGCTCGTACAGCGTGAAGCCGGCGTCCCGGCCCTCGACACTGCACTGGCGGCCGAAGGCCTGGGTGATCTGGTGGGCGAGGGCACCGGCCAGGCGGCGTGCGGTGTCCTGACCGGGCTTGTCGGCGTTCTCGGCGCGGCGGAGCACCCGGCGCGCGTGGTCGGCGGAATTGTCCGGGACGTAGATGCGTGGGGCAGCCGGGCGCTTGGCCATCAGCGTGGCAAGGATTTCGAGGTCGGCGTCGAGGTCCGCGTCACGGGCGTCCTCGTCGAAGCCGTCCGCGTTGAAGCCCGCGTTGAAGGCGTCCGCGTCACGCCCTTCGGCCGAGCCGGAACCGGCGGCCGGATCGGGGAAGCCGTACGCCTCCGTCCCGTTCGGGCGCGGCAGCCTGGACGCGGCCAGCCGGACCTCGGCCGCCTCCGTATAGACCTCGTACTGCGTGGTGCCGTCGCGGCCCGCGTTGTGCGCCAGCTCCCACAGCGTGAGAGAGGCCGCGTCGGAGAGCAGGAACTCGTGTTTGAACGTCTCCCGGTGCAGTCCCGCGGTGTGGTGCGAGGAGTGCAGGGATGTGCTGTGTGCCAACGCCGATTCGAGCCGCTCGACGATCGGGTCGGGCAGGTCGAACGAGTTGAGTGCGCGCCCCAGGAGTCGCTCGAGGTGCTCCTCGGTTGTCTCGTACGGATCGCTCAAGGGTGTCTCCAGGCCGTCGCCGCTTGTTACTTGCCGAGTGCTCAACGTAGCCCCTGGGTCTGACAACGTCTCCGGGGTTGAGGAAAACGAAGGGGGCGCACGAGTGGTTCCCGCGCGCCCCGGTCAACTCGGCGCGTCTCTACGTCAGTAGAGATCCCGGTACGCCGGGTAAGCGCCACCCGGTCCGTCGAACCCGTCCGCCGCCAGTACGGCTTTCACCACCGCGCGAGTCAACACGTCGGCGCCGGCGGCCAGCACCTCATTCAGGGCGGTTGCGCCCGCGTGCGCCGCGAAGACGGGCTCCGGCGTCTCGGTCAGCAGCGGCCTCGTGCCCGTGGAGAGAGCGAAGACGGTGTCTCCGTCGGTGAGCAGATGTACGGGACGTACTGCACGCGCGAGGCCGTCGTGCGCCGTGCCCGCGAGCTTCTGCGCCTGGGCGCGGGTGAGTTCGGCGTCGGTGGCGACGACCGCGAGGGTGGTGTTCAGCGGCGGGCGTGCGAAGCCCGCCGAGCGCCGCTCGGTTTCTCTTCGCGCTTCGTCGAGGCGGCGCTGCGCCGCCTCGTGCACCTCCGCCGCCGGGTAATCGACCCGGCCCCCGAAATAGCTCCCGTACAGCACGCCCGTCAGCGGATCGAGCGCCGAGCCGACGGCGTTGACGACCGCGAGCGCGCCCACCGTGATGCCCGAGTCGAGGACGACGCTCGCCGAGCCGACTCCGCCCTTCAGCGCGCCCACGACCGCGCCCGTCCCAGCGCCCACACCGCCCTGGGCGACCGGTGCCCCGGCTTCCGTACGGGCGGCGTCCTCGGCGGCCGCACGTCCTGTCGCGGCGTCCGGCCTGGCCCGCCAGTCGCCGCCGCGCCCCAGGTCGAAGAGGCAGGCGGCCGGGACGACCGGCACGACCTGCGCCGGGTCGGGTCCGACCCGGAAGCCGCGCCCCTGCTCCTCCAGCCACGCCATCACCCCGGACACGGCATCGAGGCCGTACCCGCTGCCGCCCGTGAGCACTACGGCGTCGATGCGCTGCACGAGATTGCGCGGGTCGAGGGCGTCCGTATCGCGCGTGCCGGGTCCCCCGCCCCGTACATCAACGGCGGCGACGGCCCCGCCCTCCGGGGCCAGGACAACGGTGGTGCCGCTCAGCGCGCGGTCGCCAGGCACTCGGGCATGCCCTACGCGCAGACCGGCCACGTCCGTCAGTGCGTCTGCTCTCGTGATCTGTCCCATGGTTTGTAGGTATCACGGGGGTTGGCTGCCGCGGCGCGAAAGGCCCGTCGCGAAAGGCCCGTCGCGAGAGGTCCGTCGCGAGAGGTCAGCTCTGCCGGATCGCCGTACCCTTGAGGTATGAGCACCGCCCCCGCCCACGGACCGCGCGATCCGGAGCACGAGCCCGAGCAGCAGCCGGAGCGAAAGCCACGGCCCAAGCCGGCACTGGACTTCGGAGATCCGCTCGACCAGCAATCGGCGGACGATACGGACCGAGGGTGGGGTGAGCGGGCTCCAGGCGAGTCCTCCGGCAGCGCGGCCGCCCTCGCCCGCTTCCTGGACGAAAAGCCGCCGCACCACCTCTGAGCAGCAGCAGTGGCTACGGGTTGTCGTGACCCGAGCCGCGCTGCGCCACCAGGGCGTCCCTGATCTCCTTCAGCAGCTCGACCTCGGTGGCTTCCATGACTTCCACCGTGGCCTCCTTCTCCTTCTTCCGCTTCGCCTGCCTGGCCAGGTACTTGGACATGGGCAGCACCATGAGGAAGTAGACGACCGCAGCGGTGATCAAGAAGGAGAGCGTCGCGTTCAGGACCGAGCCCCAGAGGATGTTGACGCCGGTGGGCTCCCCCTTCGCGTCGATGCCGCAGGGGTCCTTCAGGCAGGAGGAGTAGACGTCCAGGTTCTTCGTGCCGATCGCCCCGACCAGGGGGCTGATGATCCCCTTCACCACGGCGTTCACGATGTTCGTGAACGCGGCGCCGATGACCACCGCGACGGCAAGGTCGATCACATTGCCGCGCATCAGGAAGACCTTGAAGCCCTCCAGGACGCTCTGCTTCTGCTCGCTCACGAATGAGCCTCTTTTCGCATTTACCGGGGACGGAGCAAACCGTTCCGCAACCTACGTCAGCACGTGACGGGCCTGTCCAGTCGCGGCCCACGAACCAGTGACATGCGGGCGCGCCAGTTCTAGTCAGCACAACGTCACCGCCAGCTGCGACGTCGTCCCCGCACCGGCCAGTTCCGCGGCCGTGTTCCGGGGGACGGACAGGACCACCAGCGCCCCGCTGTCGTCTCCGAAAGTCCCGGCCGCCGCCTTCGGTACTTCGGCCACCCGGGCACCCGCGGCCACCACCCGCGCACCGGATCTCGCGCCGCCCGCCGACGCGTTGGCGGCGGCGATCACATCGACGCGGTCGCCCCGCCGCAGCAGCCGCACGGTCGCGGCATCAGCGATACGTACCGGCGCGGACACCATCTCCACCGGCTTCCGCTCACGCTGCGGCGCGGCGACGGCCGCCGCCGGCCCGGCTCCCGTACGACCCGTGTCGTACACGCCCGAAGCGGCCAGCGCGGCGGCTGCCATGGCGAGTGCGCCCGCCATCGCCCGCTTCCTGCGCCGCACCGCGCGCCGCAGGAAGCGCATGCCGCCACGCACCCGAACAGGGGCGAACCCGGGCACACCGCAGGGAGGCGGGGCCGGACGCGCGGGAAGAGAGTAAGTGGGGGACGTAGAGGACGAGGGGGACACGGAAACCACCGCCTGCCGCGAGGAGATTCGGCTGAACGCTCCTCACGATCCACGCTCTGCCCGGATCCCGCCGGAGCCTGTGGACCACCCCCGGTCTGTGGAAAACTCGCTCACCCGCTAGGGCAGTTCGATCCCCGTGTCCAGCCCGTCGAGCGCGTGCGCGCACAGGCAGTCGCGCGCCTCGTCCGCCGGCAGCCCGGCCACCGCGTCGAAGAGCACGGAGCGCAGCCGGTCGACATTCGCGGCGAAGACCTTGAGCACCTCCTCGTGGGAGACGCCCTCGCCCGTCTCGGCCCCGGCGTCCAGGTCCGTCACCAGCGCCAGCGACGTGTAGCAGAGCCCGAGCTCCCGGGCGAGTACAGCCTCCGGGTGCCCGGTCATGCCGACCACCGACCAGCCCATCGCCGCATGCCACCGCGACTCGGCCCGCGTGGAGAAACGCGGCCCCTCTATGACGACCAGGGTCCCGCCGTCCACCGGCTCCCAGTCACGCCCGCGTGCCGCCGCGACCGCAGCCTTGCGCCCCTCGGGGCAGTACGGGTCGGCGAAGCTCAGGTGCACCACCTTCGGCAGCTTCCCGTCGACCGGCGTCTCACCGTCGTAGAAGGTCTGCGTACGCGCCTTCGTACGGTCCACCAGCTGATCCGGTACGAGCAGCGTCCCCGGCCCGTACTCGGCGAGCAGCCCGCCCACCGCGCACGGCCCGAGCACCTGGCGCGCGCCGACGGAACGCAGCGCCCACAGGTTGGCGCGGTAGTTGATGCGGTGCGGCGGCAGGTGGTGACCGCGACCGTGGCGGGGGAGGAAGGCGACCCGCCGCCCGGCGATCTCACCGAGGAAGAGGGAGTCGCTCGGCTTCCCGTAGGGGGTGTCCACCTGTACCTCGGTCACGTCCTCCAGGAAGGAGTAGAAGCCCGAGCCGCCTATCACGCCGATCTGTGCGTTCAACATGGCCGCCACAGTAGCCGGGCACGGACATGCCGAAGACCCCGCCGTCCGATACGGCGGGGTCCTGTTACGGCATGTGGCGCGCTACGCGGCCGAGGTGCTGCTGGAAGAGCTCGACGAACCCGAAGAGCCACTGGTGCTCGACGACGCGGCAGGCTTCGAGTCGGACGAAGACCCCGAGGACCCCGAAGACGAGGACGACGAAGAAGACGACGCGGCGGTCTTCGCGGACGACGTGGCCGGCGTGCTGCTCGACGAGGAGCCGCGGCTGTCGTTCCGGTAGAACCCGGAACCCTTGAAGACGATGCCGACCGCGGAGAACACCTTCTTGAGGCGTCCCTGGCAGCTCGGGCACACGGTCAGTGCGTCATCGGTGAACTTCTGCACCGCCTCGAGGCCTTCGCGGCACTCGGTGCACTGGTACTGGTAGGTCGGCACTTGTCTTCCTCCTGGCACTCTCGCTCGTTGAGTGCTAACAATCGTCCATAGTAGCTGTTACGCGCGGCTGACTGGAGTAACGTCTGTCACCTGCCTGCGGGCAGCGGTCAGGGCTTGGCCGTCATGAGGGTCCTCGGACTCAAGTGAGAAGCCGCCGCATTTCATGTGGTGGAGGAGTCACAGTGACGTATTCCGCTGCGTCATTCACCGACCGCGACAGGATCGCGGTGGACCGAGCCGCGCGTGACCACTCGGGTCGCGCGGCCCGGCGTCAGCCGCGAGCGCAGCGCCACGAGCGTGATCAGCGCAAGCGCCGTACCGCCCAGCGGCACCAGGAACCCGGCGCTGGCCCCGTTCGCGTCCGCCAGTCGGCCGGCGACAGTGACGGCCGCGGCCTGGCCGAGCGCAACGGCGCCGGTCAGCCAGGTGAAGGCCTCGGTACGGGCCGAAGCCGGCACCAGGGTCTCGACCATCGTGTAGCCGGTGATCAGCGCGGGCGCGATGCACAGGCCGACCAGCAGCCCCAGCCCGGCGAGCAGTGGCACGGAGTGCACCGCCCACAGTCCGGAGGCGGCCAGGGTCAGGGCGGCGTACCCGACCATCAGCCGGCGGCGGGGGCCGACCTTCCAGGCGATCGCGCCGCATGCGATGCCCGCGAGCATGTTGCCCGCGGCGAAGGTGCCGTACAGCAGCCCGTTGACGCCGGGGTTGCCGATCTCCTCGGAGAAGGCGGTCAGCGAGACCTGCATTCCGCCGAAGACCGCTCCGATGCCCAGGAAGGCCATCGCGAGGACGCGTACGCCCGGCACGGAGAGGGCGGAGGCCCGGCGTCCTTCGGACACGGTCAGGCGTCCGGCCTGCGGCTGGGTACGCCGCTGCATCGCGAAGAACAGGCCGCCGACCAGCGTCAGCGCCGCCTCTGCGGCCAGACCGGCCGCCGGGTGCACACCGGTGCACAGCGCGGTCGCGAGCACCGGGCCGACGACGAAGGTGAACTCGTCCGTCACGGACTCGAAGGCGGCCGCCGTCGACATCAGCGGCGAGCCCTCCAGCTTGGCGGCCCAGCGGGCCCGCACCATCGGGCCGATCTGCGGTACGGAAGCACCGGTAGGGACGGCCGCGACGAACAGTGCCCACATGGGGGCGTCCGCGAGCGCGAGCGCCGTCAGTGTGACGACGGAAGCGGTGTGTACAAGGACGCCCGGAATCAGAACAGCGCTCTGTCCGAAACGGTCGGCCAGTTTGCCGCTCTGCGGCGCGAACAGTGCCATGGAAACGCCGGTTACTGCGGCTACAGCGCCCGCGCTTCCGTACGAACCAGTGGTGTGCTGCACCAGCAGCACGATGCCGATCGTCAGCATCGCGAAGGGCTGCCGTGCCAGGAATCCGGGCAACAGGTACGTCCATGCTCCAGGGGTGCGGAGCAGCCGGCCGTAACCAGGGCGCGGGGTGGTGACCGTGTTGGACACGGTCCTTGCCTTTCTGCCGCCTGGTGACGCTCCCCTGTGCACGCGGTGGTGGGCGTGCGGGAGCCGCCGAGAGCTGTCCTCTTGCGCAGGACCGGCGGTAGATACCAGGACACCCACCGAGAGGGGGCCGGCCGCCGTACGGTCGCGCCAGCTCTGCGTCAGGCAGAGTTGGTCGATCAGTAGACCTTCATGTTACAGGGTGTCCCTGGGGTGACGCCTGTAAATGCCTAAGGAATCCGTCACACTGCCTGTGATCAATCGGACGTTGTGCCGCCGGTTCCCAGCCATCCAGCCAGCTTTCCGCCCTGCCCGACCGCCCGCAGCCGCTTCTCGGCCGCGTCCCGCACCGGATCGGTGGCCACGACCAGCAGCTCGTCGCCCCGCCGCAGCACAGTCGTCGGCAGCGGTACGAAGCTGGTGCCGTCCCGTACGACCAAGGTCACGGCGGCCCCGTGCGGCAGTCGCAGCTCGGCCACCTCCACGCCGTGCATCTTCGACTTCTCGGGGATCGCGACCGACAGCAGGTGTCCGCGCAGCCGCTCCAGCGGCGCCGACTCGATGCCCAGGTCGGCGGCCTCCGACGGGTCGACGCCGAGCCGCAGCCGCTTCGCCAGCCAGGGCAGCGTCGGCCCCTGTACGAGGGTGTAGACAACGACGAGGACGAAGACGATGTTGAAGACCCGGTCGCTGCCCTCGATCTCCGTGACCAGGGGAATGGTCGCCAGAATGATGGGCACCGCACCGCGCAGCCCGGCCCAGGACATCAGGGCCTGCTCCCGCCACGGGATACGGAACGGCAGCAGGCTGACGAGGACCTCCAGCGGCCGCGCCACCATCGTGAGCACCAGACCCACGACGACAGCGGGCCAGAAGTCGGCCACCAGCTCGTGCGGCGTAACCAGCAGGCCGAGCAGGACGAACATGCCGATCTGTGCGATCCAGCCGAGACCGTCCGCGAATCCGCGCGTGGCCGGCCAGTGCGGCAGCTTGGAGTTTCCCAGCACCATGGCGGCCAGGTAGACGGCGAGGAATCCACTGCCGTGCGCGATGGCTCCGGCGGCGTACGCAGACACCGCGATGGCCATGACCGCGATCGGATACAGGCCGGAAGCGGGCAGTGCCACATGACGCAGTCCGAACGCTCCGAGCCAGCCCACCGCGAGACCGATGCTTGCGCCGATCGCCAGCTCCAGAACGATCTTGCCGACCAGGAAGTACCAGTCGTCCACCGGCCCGGCCGTCGAGAAGGCGACCACCAGGATCACGACAGGGGCGTCGTTGAAGCCCGACTCCGCCTCCAGCACACCTGTGATCCGGGCCGGCAGCGGAACCTTGCGCAGTACGGAGAAGACCGCGGCGGCGTCCGTCGACGAGACGACCGCGCCGATGATCAGCGCCTGCCGCCAGTCGAGGCCGACGAGATAGTGCGCACCGGCCGCCGTAACGCCCACGCTCACCGCGACGCCGACGGTCGACAGCACGACCGCGGCGGGCAACGCGGGCTTGACCTGCTTCCACTTCGTACCCAGGCCACCCTCGGCCAGGATCACCACAAGCGCGGCATAGCCGATCACCTGCGTCAGTTCGGCGTTGTCGAACTTGACGGCGAAGATGCCGTCCTGCCCTATGGCAACGCCGATCCCGAGATACAGCAGCAGGCTGGGGAGCCCGCTCCGGGACGAGATGCGAACCGCCGCGACGGCGATGAGCAGGACGAGCGAGCAGATGAGCAGGAGTTCGTTGAGCTCGTGGACAGTCAGTGGCCGTTCCTTCCCTCGCACGCCCGCCGGCGGTTCCTCCGTTGGCCAGTACTTCGTTACCTTACCTAATCTTTAACGCCTTCTTGACGCTCCTGATCGTCCGTACAACCGCTCAAACAGGCACCGAGTCCGGAGCCCAAGAGTGCTGCGCCTATGGTTGCTCCAGCACTCCAGGACCACCCTGCCCCTCGAAGGACAGCGATGCCCGCCAACACAACCGCCTCTTCCGGCAAGAAGAAGGGGCGTCGCGCCCGCCTGATCGTGATCGTGCTGGTGTTGGCCCTCGTCACGGGTGTCGGCTACGGCACGTACTGGAGCGTCAGCACTGTGCGCGCCTCCTTCCCGCAGACCACGGGATCACTCGAACTCGACGGCCTTTCGGGCATCGTCGACGTCAAGCGCGACAGCTACGGCATTCCCCAGATCTACGCGGACACCGACGAGGACCTCTTCCGCGCCCAGGGCTTCGTCCAGGCACAGGACCGCTTCTACGAGATGGACGTACGCCGTCACATGACGTCGGGCCGTCTCTCGGAGATGTTCGGTTCGGGCCAGGTCGAGACGGATGCCTTCCTGCGCACGCTCGGCTGGCGCCGGGTCGCGCAGCAGGAGTACGACACCAAGCTGACGCCGGAGACCAAGAAGTACCTCCAGGCGTACGCCGCGGGCGTCAACTCCTACCTCGAAGGACGCGACGGCAAGGACATCTCCGTCGAGTACGCGGCTCTCGGCTTCACGAACGACTACAAGCCCGAGAAGTGGACGCCCGTCGACTCGGTGGCCTGGCTCAAGGCCATGGCCTGGGACCTGCGCGGCAACATGCAGGACGAGATCGACCGGTCGCTGATGACGAGCCGGCTGACGGCGAAGCAGATCAAGGACCTGTATCCGGCCTATCCGTACGACCGGAACAAGCCGGTCGTCGGGGAGGGCGCGCTCAACCAGGACACGAAGAAGTACGACCCGACCGCCTCGGCCACGTCGAACGGCACAGGCACAGGCACAGGCACAGGTACGGGCACTGGATCCGGCACCGGTACGGGTACGGGCACCGGTACAGGCAACGGCAACGGCATCGCGAACAACGCGACCGACGCCACCCAGGGCTTCCAGTCCCAGCTCGCCGGCATCTCCGACGCCCTCGACGAGATCCCCGCCCTCCTCGGCCCGAACGGCAGCGGCATCGGCTCCAACTCCTGGGTCGTCTCCGGCAGGTACACGACCACCAGCAAGCCGCTCCTCGCCAACGACCCGCACCTCGCCCCGCAGCTGCCTTCGCTCTGGTACCAGATGGGCCTGCACTGCCGCAGCGTCTCCGCCAAGTGCCAGTACGACGCCGCCGGCTACACCTTCTCCGGCATGCCCGGCGTAATAATCGGTCACAACCAGGACATTGCCTGGGGCTTCACCAACCTCGGCGCCGACGTCACCGACCTCTATCTGGAGAAGGTCTCCGGCGAGACCTACCTCTACGACGGCCGGGAGAAGGCCTTCACGACCCGCGAGGAGACCATCAAGGTCGCCGGCGGCAAGCCGAAGAAGATCACCGTCCGCTCCACCAACAACGGCCCGCTGGTCTCCGACCGCAGCAGCGAGCTGGAGAAGGTCGGCGAGAAGGCCCCCGTCACCAACGCCGCCCCCGACCGGGGCAACGGCTACGGGATCGCCCTCAAGTGGACCGCCCTCATGCCCGGCAAGTCCATGGACGCCGTCTTCGAGCTCAACAGGGCCAAGGACTTCAAGACGTTCCGCGCGGCGGCCGCCCACTTCGAGGTCCCCTCGCAGAACCTGATCTACGCCGACACCAAGGGCCACATCGGATACCAGGCCCCCGGCCGCATCCCGGTCCGCGGCGCGGGCAACGGCACACTGCCGGCCCCCGGATGGGACTCCCGCTACCGCTGGACCAAGTTCATCCCGCAGGACGAGCTGCCGTACGAGTACAACCCCGAGCGCGGCTACATCGTCACCGCCAACCAGGCGGTGATCGACAAGAAGAAGTACCCCTACCTCCTCACCGAGGACTGGGGCTACGGCGCCCGCAGCCAGCGGATCAACGACCTCATCGAGTCGAAGATCAAGGACGGCGGGAAGATCTCGACCGACGACATGCGCACCATGCAGACGGACAACAGCAGCGAGATCGCGAAGCTGCTCACGCCCCACCTGCTGAAGACCGATGTCTCGGACCCGAACGTCCGGGAGGCGCAGAAGCTCCTCGAAGGCTGGGACTACACGCAGGAGCCTGACTCCGCCGCCGCCGCGTACTTCAACGCGGTGTGGCGCAACGTCCTCAAGCTCGCCTTCGGCAACAAGCTGCCCAAGGAACTCCGGGTCAAGGGCCAGTGCCTCATCGTCCGTCCCGCCGACAGCACGGGCCCCGTCGACGACCTCGACGAGCGGGTCCGCGAGTGCGGCCAGCGCGACAAGGACTCGGCCCAGCCGGACGGCGGCGACCGCTGGTACGAGGTCGTCCGCAAGATGCTGAAGGACGAGAACAACGAATGGTGGCAGTCGCCGAGCACGCGCCTCGACAAGCCCACCAAAACCCGTGAAGACCTGCTCGCCCGCGCGCTCAAGGACGCCCGCTGGGAGCTCACGGCCAAGCTCGGCAAGGACGTCGACGGCTGGAGCTGGGGCCGCCTGCACCAGCTGACGCTGAAGAATCAGACCCTCGGCACCGAGGGCCCCGGCGCCGTCCAGTGGCTGCTCAACCGGGGCCCGTGGAACCTGGGCGGCGGCGAGGCCGCCGTCAACGCCACCGGCTGGAACGCGGCGGGCGGCTACGAGGTCACCTGGGTGCCGTCCATGCGGATGGTCGTGAACCTGAACGACCTCGACAAGTCCCGCTGGATCAACCTCACCGGCGCCTCGGGCCACGCGTACAGCGCGCACTACACCGACCAGACGGACAAGTGGGCGAGGGGCGAGCTGCTCGACTGGGCCTTCAGCGACGAGGCGGTCGAGAAGAGCACGGCCGACAAGCTGGTGCTCAGGCCGTAAAGCGCCTGACTCCACTCGGCGTCACGACGGCGGTCACGGGGTGGTCGTGCGGTTCCTTCGGGACCCGCGCGACCACCTCGTCGTCGTACAGCAGCACCACCAGGTGCGGACGGGCGTCCGCCGCTTCCAGCCTGGCGAGGGCCCGGTCGTACGAGCCGCCGCCCCGCCCGAGCCGCGTCCCGCGGCTGTCCACGGCCAGGCCGGGCAGCAGCACCGCATCGGCTTCGAGGATCGCGTCCACGCCGAGTGGCGTGCCACCGGGCTGGAGGAGGCCGAGCCTGGCCCGTACGAGATTCTCGGCGCCCTCGTACTCGCCCCAGTCCAGATCGTTGTCCGGCAGGAGCACGGGCAGCAGCACCCGCACGCCCCGCGCGCGCAGCGCGTCGAGCAGCGCGCGGGTGCCCGGTTCGCTCCCGAACGCTACGTATGCGGCCACTGTCCGGGCCTCTGTGAGCTCCGGAAGCTCCAATGCCCTGCGGGCCAGAACCGTGGCCGCCTTCTGCGCGTCATCCCTGGTCAACCGGTTCCTCATGTCCAGGAGTTCTCTTCGCAACCCGGCCTTGTCAGGCTCGTCACACAACACAGCGGCTCCACAAACCCCTCGTATGAGAATTTATTGACCGGAGCCTAATCTTCCGCCCATACGCAACGGATATCGTTCTGACCATGACTCAGTCGCACCCCAGGATCAGCAAGGCTGTCATCCCCGCCGCTGGTCTCGGTACCCGGTTCCTGCCGGCGACGAAGGCCACTCCCAAAGAGATGCTGCCCGTCGTCGACAAGCCCGCCATCCAGTACGTGGTCGAGGAGGCCGTGACCGCGGGCCTCTCCGACGTCCTCATGGTCACCGGCCGCAACAAGCGCCCGCTCGAGGACCACTTCGACCGCAACTACGAGCTGGAGTCGGCCCTCGGCCGCAAGGGCGACGCCGAACGCCTGGCCCGGGTGCAGGAGTCGAGCGACCTCGCCACCATGCACTACGTCCGCCAGGGCGACCCCAAGGGCCTCGGCCACGCCGTCCTGTGCGCCGCGCCGCACGTCGGCGACCAGCCCTTCGCCGTCCTCCTCGGCGACGACCTGATCGACCCGCGCGACCCGCTGCTGTCCCGGATGATCGACATCCAGGAGCAGCACGGCGGCAGCGTCGTCGCACTCATGGAGGTCGACCCCGCCCAGATCCACCTCTACGGCTGCGCGGCCGTCGATCCGACCGCCGAGAGCGATGTCGTACGGGTCACCGGACTGGTCGAGAAGCCCGACCCGGCCGAGGCGCCCAGCAACCTCGCGATCATCGGCCGCTATGTCCTGAACCCTGCCGTTTTCGACATACTTCGCAAGACCGAGCCGGGCCGCGGCGGCGAGATCCAGCTCACCGACGCCCTCCAGCTCCTGGCCGAGGACGAGAAGGTCGGCGGCCCCGTGCACGGCGTCGTTTTCAAGGGCCGCCGCTATGACACCGGGGACCGGGGCGACTATCTGCGTGCCATTGTCAGACTCGCGTGCGAACGTGAAGACCTGGGCCCGGACTTCCGGGCCTGGCTTCGCAGTTACGTCACCGAGGAGATGTAGCACCTTGAGCAGCACGATCTGGTCGGTCGACGACCACCTGGAGGACATCCTCGCCGCGGTGAAGCCGCTCGAACCCATCGAGCTGCAACTCCCCGACGCACAGGGCTGTGTCCTCGTCGAGGACGTCACGGTCCAGATCGCCCTGCCGCCGTTCGACAACAGCTCGATGGACGGGTACGCGGTCCGTACGGCCGATGTGACGGGCGCCAGCGAGGAGTTCCCCGCCGTCCTCACCGTCATCGGTGACGTGGCGGCGGGCAGCGGCGAAACGCTCACCGTCGGCCCCGGCCAGGCCGCCCGCATCATGACCGGCGCCCCGCTGCCGCCCGGCGCCGAGGCCGTCGTCCCGGTCGAGTGGACCGACGGGGGTACGGGCGGCGGCCCGGCCGCCGCCATGCGCGCGCACAGCGCCGCCCCCGAGGGGGCGTCCGGCGAAGTCCGCGTCCACCGGCCCGTCGAGGCCCGCGCCCACGTCCGCGCGCGCGGCAGCGACGTTCAGGTCGGCGACCTCGCCCTGGAAGCCGGTACGGTCGTCGGCCCGCCGCAGATCGGACTCCTCGCCGCCATCGGCCGCGCCACCGTGAAGGTCCGCCCGCGGCCCAGAGTCGTCGTCCTGTCGACCGGCAGCGAACTGGTTCAGCCCGGCGAGGAGTTGGCGGCAGGACAGATCTACGACTCCAACAGCTTCGCCCTCACCGCCGCCGCCCGCGACGCGGGAGCCATCGCCTACCGTGTCGGCGCGGTCACCGACAACGCCGAGACGCTCCGCGCCACCATCGAGGACCAGCTGATCCGCGCCGACATGATCGTAACCACCGGCGGCGTCAGCGTCGGGGCGTACGACGTCGTCAAGGAAGCCCTGTCCTCCGTCGGCGACGAGGACGTACCGGGCAGCGGTATCGATTTCCGCAAGCTGGCCATGCAGCCGGGCAAGCCCCAGGGCTTCGGCTCCATCGGCCCCGAGCACACCCCGCTGCTCGCCCTCCCCGGGAACCCGGTCTCGTCGTACGTCTCCTTCGAACTGTTCGTGCGCCCCGCGATCCGCGCCCTCATGGGCCTGAAGGACGTCCACCGCCCGACGGTCCGCGCCACCCTGAGCGCCGACAAACCGCTCAGCTCGCCTGCCGGGAAGCGCCAGTTCCTGAGGGGTACGTACGATGAGGAATCAGGCACCGTCACCCCCGTCGGCGGCGCCGGATCCCACCTGGTCGCGGCCCTCGCCCGGGCCAACGCGCTGATCACCGTCCCGGAGGACGCCACCACGGCCGAGCCCGGCACTGAGGTCGTCGTGGTACTGCTCGGCTGACCGGGGCCCGGTGGGGGTACCGTGTCTGCCCTCACAGGCCCTGACCGGGAGCGCCACACGTAATGAGTACGCACCAACGGCTCACGCACATCGACGAGGCGGGTGCAGCCCGCATGGTCGACGTATCGGACAAGGACGTCACCTCGCGCACCGCCCGCGCGACGGGGCGCGTCCTCGTCGCGCCGCGTGTCGTCGAGCTGCTGCGGGGCGAGGGTGTCCCCAAGGGCGACGCCCTTGCCACCGCCCGTATCGCGGGCATCATGGGCGCGAAGCGCACGCCCGACCTGATCCCGCTCTGCCACCCGCTCGCGGTTTCCGGCGTGAAGCTGGACCTGTCGGTCGCCGACGACGCCGTGGAGATCGCCGCCACGGTGCGTACGACGGACCGTACGGGCGTCGAGATGGAGGCCCTGACGGCCGTCACGGTCGCCGCGCTCACCGTGATCGACATGGTGAAGGCGGTCGACAAGGGCGCGGTCATCACCGACGTACGGGTCGAGGAGAAGACGGGCGGCAAGTCCGGAGACTGGAGCCGGGCATGAGTCCCGCCCCCCGCGCCGGAGAGGTGTACAGCCACAGCCACGAGCCGGCGGCCGTGCCGGCACCGGCCGCCACCACGCCGCAGCCGTCACCCCGCGCCGCACTCAAGGCACTCGTCGTGACGGCGTCCAACCGCGCCTCCGCCGGTGTCTACGCCGACCGGGGCGGCCCACTGATCGCCGAGGCCCTGGCCGCCCTCGGCTTCGAGGTCGAAGGACCCGTGGTCGTGCCCGACGGTGATCCCGTGGAGGCGGCCCTGCGCGAGGGCGTCGGCGCCGCGTGCGACGTGATCGTCACCACCGGCGGCACCGGCATCTCGCCGACCGACCGCACCCCCGACGCCACCCGCCGCGTCCTGGACTACGAGATCCCCGGCATCCCCGAGGCGATCCGTGCCGAGGGCCTGGTGAAGGTTCCGACCGCCGCACTCTCCCGCGGCCTCGCCGGCGTCGCGGGCCGAACCCTGATCGTCAACCTCCCCGGATCCACCGGCGGCGTACGCGACGGACTCGCGGTCCTGGACCGCCTGCTCCTGCACGCCGTCGACCAGATCCGAGGCGGCGACCATCCCCGGCCGGGGAGCCCGACCTGAACGTTTCGCCATGGCCCGTCGTGCTGACGGACGGCGATGTCGCCCTCCGTCCGATAAGGCTGCGCGACCAGCGGAGCTGGCGCGAGGTCAACCGGCGCAACCGCGACTGGCTGCGCCCCTGGGAGGCGACCATTCCGCCGCCCGCCCCGGCAGGCCCGGTCGCCCAGCGCCCCACTTACCGTCAGATGGTCCGCCACCTGCGCGCCGAGGCCAACGCCGGCCGGATGCTGCCCTTCGTCATCGAGTACCGGGGGCAGCTGGTGGGCCAGTTGACGGTCGCCGGGATCACCTGGGGCTCGATGTGCTCGGGGCACGTCGGCTACTGGGTCGACCGAGAGGTCGCGGGCCGGGGCGTGATGCCGACGGCCGTCGCGCTCGCCGTCGACCACTGCTTCCGTACGGTCGGGCTGCACCGCGTCGAGATCTGCATTCGCCCCGAGAACGGGCCGAGTCGCAGAGTTGTCGAGAAACTCGGATTCCGCGAGGAAGGACTCCGTCCACGTTATCTTCACATTGACGGTGGATGGCGTGACCATCTTGTCTTCGCGCTCACGGCGGAAGAGGTGTCCGAGGGTCTGCTCACCCGCTGGCACCAGGCGCAACCCGGGACGCCGCGGAAATGAAATAAGTGTTCGAAATCGATCGACTCCTGATCGTAAAAGGACCCACATAGCGGTCTGTTGATCCGATCAGTCACAAAAAAAGTTCGACTTATCAGCCAGATCGTGCGACACACCGGCGCAATTGGCGGATGGCCTTGCGCGAATCCCTCTACGGTGTGGGGCGTGAGCAGCAGCGGCCTCATTTACGCAGTCATCGTCGGGGCCTGGGCCGCCTACTTGGTGCCGATGTGGCTCCGCAGGCAGGACGAGCTCAATGAAGCCCGTCCGACGGAACGCTTCAGCACCGCCATCCGGCTGCTGTCCGGACGGGCGGCCATGGAGCGCCGATACGCCAAGGAGCTTCAGGATCGCGGCGCCAGTGAGGCGGAGTCCGACGTGGACCCGGACGCAGTCACGGACCGATTGAGTTCCGTCGACGTCCGGGCCTTCGCCGTGCCCCCGACGCAGCCCGAGCACCCCGCCGCCCGTGAGGAAGTACGGGAGCAGGCGCGGGGGAAGGAGGGGAAGGAGCAGGAGGATGCCAGGGAGGAACGGCGTGCGCGCACCACGAGTGCCGCCGCCGAACGCGCCCGGCGCTCGAAGGTCCTCGCGCGCCGTCGGCGCACCACCGTGGTCCTCTTCCTGGCCTTCACCCTGGGCGCGATCGTCGCGGCGGTCGGCGGCCTCCAGTTCCTGTGGGCGCCCGCCGTTCCCGCCGTACTGCTGAGCACGTACATCGTGCATCTGCGGACGACGGAGCGGCGGCGCTTCGCCTTCACCATGGACCGGCGCAGGGCGGAGGTCGCGGCGCAGCGGTTGCGCGAGCGACGGCCGCAGGGACGCCGCCCGGTGGCGGTCGAGCTCGACGAGGAGCCCGTCGTACGGCCGGAGCCGGAACCGGCGCCCGCGGTGTCGCCCCAGGAGGCGGGCCGACGTGCGCTGGTGGAGCAGACGGATCACGCCGAGTGGGTCGATCAGCAGCGCGAGCGTGAGCGCGGCTCGGCCCGGGGCGAGAGCTGGGACCCGGTTCCGGTCCCGCTGCCGACGTACGTCACGGCGCCTGTCGCCCCGCGCGCCACGGGCAGCGTGGACTTCGGCGACCCGGGCACCTGGAGCTCGGCACGCTCCAGCACTGCCGAGCCGACGCCCGCTCCCGAACCCCCGCCCGCGACCGACACGGCACCGCACCAGCGCACGGCCCCCTCGCGCCGCGGCCGCGACAGTGGCCGCACGCCGCTCTTCGACCAGTACGCGGACGAGGACCGGCCCCGCGCGGTCAACGAGTGACCTGCGAGGAACGGATTTCCAAGCACCCCGATCGGGGTGCTAAAGTTTCACTCGTTGCAAGGGCCTGTGGCGCAGTCTGGTAGCGCACCTCGTTCGCATCGAGGGGGTCTGGGGTTCAAATCCCCACAGGTCCACCGCACACACGAGATCCCGCCCGATCGTTCAGATCGGGCGGGATCTCGTCGTTGTGGGTGTGTGTTGTGGTGCGTGTTGTGGGTGTGTGCGATCAGGCGATCTGCGCCTTGTCGTAGACGGCCTTCGCCTCGTTGCCGAAGTACGGGCCGAACATCCGGTTGGGCAGGAATGTGTAGCCGAAGCTGTTCACCGACGTCTGCAGGCCGGTGCCGGTGGTCTCGTTGAACGAGGCGAACCAGGGGCCGCCGCTGGAGCCGCCCGTCATGTTGCAGGCCAGGCTGTGGTCCTTGGAGAAGAGGAAGTCCTTCGAGGTGTTCCCGCTGCAGTAGATGAGCTTCGTGCCGTCGTACGGCGATGCGGCCGGGAAGCCGAAGGCGTACATCGGCTTGTTGTAGCCGCCGTTGAACTGCAGGCCCTGTGCGCCGACCGTCTCGGTCAGCTTCTTGCCGTTCAGCGGGGCGACGACGGCGGCGCCGACGTCGTAGTTGATGTCCTCGCTCGCCGCCCACTGGTCGGTGGCGAACGTCTTGCTGGCGCTCCACTGTCCGTACGGCGCCTGGCCGTTGTTGTACGCGGGGACGAAGACCCAGTTGGTGTGCCAGCTGCCCTGGTACTTGACGCAGTGCCCTGCTGTGATCACCGTGCTGGCGTTCTGGCTGGTGACCGCGTTGCCGGAGCAGGAGGCCGTACGGCCCTGGAAGGTGAAGAACACCCGGCCCGAGGTCTTCACCACGGCGCCGCCACCGGCCCAGGCGCCACCGGCCTGGGGAAACGCGGTGGGGGCGACGGTGGTCGATGCGGCGCCCGACTTGGGCGCTTTGACGGCTTTGCGGGACTTGAGGGCGCCGCGGGTGTCGGCGAGCAGGTCCAGCGGGATGGCGCCGCGCATGCGTTCCGCGGTCCAGAAGCCCGGGGACTGCTGCTGCTTGAAGGATGTGGGGGCCGGTGCGGCGCCGGCGGCGGTGGCCGAGAGGGCTCCGGCCAGCAGGGTGCCGACGGCTAAGAGGATCCCGGCTGCGGTGCGGTGGCGTCCATGGCGTCTCACGCATGTCTCCTTCTGCCGTGCCCGCGCGTGGTGTCGCACGGGCAGGTGGGGGGAAGCTGGACGGTGCGGATCGGCGTACGCGTACGTCTACGTCAGGCAGAGTGCCACGGGATTGACTCTTTGTCAGGACCGGGTCAAGGCGAAGTGTGTGTCAGCGGCTTGGCGAAGCAGCGGCTGGTCTCGTACTCGCGGAAGTGGCCGAACTTCGCCGCGGGGGCGTAACCGGCCGACATGTAAAGGGCGATTGCCTCGCGCTGCTGGTTGCCGGTCTCCAGGACCATGCGTATCCGCCCGGCCGCGCGGGCGTCCGCCTCCAGGGCGGCGAGGATGCGGCGGGCCAGGCCGAGGCCGCGGCACTCGGGGATCACGTACATCCGCTTGAGCTCGGCGTCGCCGTCGGCGTAGCCCTCGCCGTTCCTGTCCTGGCTGCGCCAGCCGCCGGTGGCGACGGGGCGGTCCTGTTCGTCGTACGCGATGAGATACAGGCCACTCGGTGGCGCGAACATCGTGGGGTCGAGAGGCGTGGTGTCGCCCTCGCCGCCGTAGAGCTCGATGTACTCCTGCTGTACTTCGGCTTCGAGTTTGAGGGCGTCCTGGTGGTCGTAAGGGCGCGTCTGGATATTCATGCGTATCAGCGTACGGGTATGCAGTGTCGGCGGGAACGCTTTTCCGGTCGGTATGGTGCCGGGATGCTCACTGTGACGACCGTGAATGTTAACGGGCTGCGTGCCGCCGCCAAGAAGGGCTTCGTGCCGTGGCTGGCCGGGACCTCCGCCGATGTCTTGTGCCTCCAGGAGGTACGGGCCGAGCCGCAGCAGCTCCCCGAGGATGTGCGCGAGCCCGAGGGCTGGCATGTCGTACACGCTCCGGCGGCCGCCAAGGGGCGTGCGGGCGTCTCGCTCTACACGCGCCGGGCGCCGGAGCGGGTGCAGGTCGGATTCGGCAGCTCGGAGTTCGACGGGAGCGGGCGTTACGTCGAGGCGGACCTGCCGGGAGTCACTGTCGCGAGTCTGTATCTGCCCTCCGGTGAGGTCGGTACGGAGCGGCAGGACGAGAAGGTGCGCTTCATGGGCGAGTTCCTGCCGTACCTGAAGGAGCTGAAGGAGCGTGCGGCGGCGGGCGGGCGCGAAGTGCTGGTGTGCGGCGACTGGAACATCGCCCACCAGGAGGCCGACCTCAAGAACTGGAAGGCGAACCGCAAGAGCTCCGGGTTCCTGCCCGAGGAGCGGGCGTGGCTCACGCGGGTGTTCGACGAGGCGGAGTACGTCGACGTGGTGCGGGCGCTGCATCCGGAGCAGGAGGGGCCGTACTCGTGGTGGTCGTACCGCGGGAAGGCCTTCGACAACGATTCGGGATGGCGCATCGACTACGCGGTGGCGACGCCGGGGCTGGCCGCCCGGGCGGTCAAGGCGTACGTCGAGCGGGCCGCCAGCTATGACCTGCGCTGGTCGGACCATGCGCCGGTGACGGCCGTATTTGAGCGGTAGCGGACAGCGTGTGGGGCCCCGGGGGCAGGGCTAGGCGTCCTTTTCCGCTCTCATGATGCGGTCCAGCGCCATCGACAGCTCGGCCTCGACGACGCTCTTCGCGAGCGGGCGCAGGCGCTCCAGGGATGCGGCGGGGTCTTCGGTCGCGTCGTCGGTCGCGTCCCCGAGTGCGTCGTCGGTCGCGGCCCCGCTCATGTGCGTGCGGACCATGTCCGTGAAGATCTCGGCCATCGCCGTTGTGTGCTTCCTGACTTCGCGGCCCGCCTTGAGTACGGCCGCCAGCGGGACGCCTTCGCGCACCAGGGCCGCCGACACGTCGAGCAGGCGGCGGCTGACGTGGACGATTTCTTCGCCGTCCGTTGCCAGATAGCCGAGTTCGAGCGCCGCGGCGAAATTCTCCGGGGTGACCTCGCCCGCGAAGTAGTCGGCGAGGTCCTCGGGGGTGAGGCGGACCGGGGTCTCCTCGGTCCAGGTGGCGGGGGCGGAGTCCTCGCCGAGGCCGAGGAGTTCGCCGACGTCGCGGCCGCTCTCGAAGGTGCTGGCGAGGTCCGCGATGCCGGTCAGGGTGTGGCCGCGTTCCAGGAGGGCGGTGATGGTGCGCAGCCGGGCGAGGTGGCGGGAGTCGTACCAGGCGATGCGGCCCTCGCGGCGCGGCGGTGGGAGCAGCTTGCGCTCACGGTAGAAGCGCAGGGTGCGTACGGTGATGCCGGCCGCCCTGGCCAGCTCCTCCGTGCGGTATTCGCGTGCCTCTGCGCCATTGTCCACGTGGGAAGCCTATGTTGTACCGCCGGTAACTTGTGCGTCGTACCTCTACCCATGAGTACGCCGCTGCTCTACTCTCCCAATCGTGCCAGTGATTGCTGGCAGTGTCGCGGAAGCGCGGGAGGCGTCGGCATGGCCGAGCACGAGCACGTACGAGTGGCGGTGATCGGATCCGGATTCGGTGGCCTCGGGGCGGCCGTCCGGCTGCGCCGCGAGGGGATCACCGACTTCGTCGTCCTGGAGCGCGCCGATTCGGTCGGCGGCACCTGGCGGGACAACAGCTACCCGGGCTGTGCGTGCGACGTACCGTCCCATCTGTACTCCTTCTCCTTCGCGCCCAACCCGGACTGGCCCCGCACCTTCTCCGGCCAGGAGCACATCAGGGCGTACCTGGAGCACGTCACGGACACCTTCGGGCTGCGGCCGCACATCAGGCTCGACCACGAAGTGAAGATGATGCGCTGGGACGGCGACGAGCTGCGCTGGGAGATCGACACCGCGCAGGGGACGCTGACGGCCGATGTGGTGGTCTCCGCGACCGGTCCGCTGTCCGACCCGAAGATCCCCGCGGTGCCGGGCCTCGACGGCTTCCCCGGCAAGGTCTTCCACTCGGCGCGGTGGGACCACGACTACGACCTGCGCGGCAAGCGCGTCGCGATGATCGGGACGGGCGCCTCGGCCATCCAGATCGTGCCTTCGATCCAGCCCGACGTGGAGAAGCTGACGCTCTTCCAGCGAACGCCGCCGTGGGTGATGCCGCGCATGGACCGGGCGATCACGGGGGCCGAGCGGTGGCTGCACCGGCAGCTTCCCTTCACGGGGAAGGCGCGGCGCGGAATCCTCTTCGGAGTACGGGAATTGCAGGTCACGGCGTTCACCAAGCACCCCAATCAGCTGGGGATGATCGAGTCGCTCGCCAAGGCCAACATGGCCAAGGCGATCAAGGACCCGGCGCTGCGGGCCAAGCTGACGCCGTCGTACCGGATCGGCTGCAAGCGCATCCTGCTGTCCAGCTCGTACTATCCGGCGCTCGCCCAGCACAACGTGGACGTCGTGGCGTCCGGCCTGAAGGAGGTGCGCGGCTCGACGGTCGTCGCAGCCGACGGGAGCGAGGCCGAGGTCGACGCGATCATCTTCGGTACGGGCTTCCACGTCACCGACATGCCGATCGCCGAGCGGGTGGTGGGCGCCGACGGCATCACACTCGCCGAGGCGTGGAAGGACGGGATGCAGTCGCTGCGCGGTGCGACGGCGGCGGGCTTCCCCAACTGGATGACGATCATCGGCCCCAACACGGGCCTCGGGAACAGCTCGATGATCCTGATGATCGAGTCCCAGCTGAACTACATGGCGGACTTCATGCGGCAGTTGAACGTCCTCGGCGGCAGGGCGGCGCTGGCCGTGCGGCCGTCGGCCGTCAATGCCTGGAACCGGCGCGTGCAGGAGCGCATGAAGCGGACCGTCTGGAACACGGGCGGCTGCGACAGCTGGTACCTGGACGCGAATGGGCGCAATACGACGGTGTGGCCGGGGACGCCGAGCGAGTTCCGGCGGGCGACGCGGGACGTGAATCTCGCCGAGTACGAGGTGATGCGGGTGGTGCGGGCTGGAGTACGGGCCGAGGCCGAGGAAAGCGTCGCGGCCGAGGAAAGCGTCGCAGCCAAGGAGACCGTCGCATGAGCCGGTTGATGAAGCGCGGTGGCGGTGGTGCTGACCCCCTCGTCGCCTCGCGCGAGCTGACCGCCGTGTCCGCCGACGGGTCGCGGCTGCATGTCGAGGTGTACGGCGCCGAAGACGCGCCCGCGCTGGTGCTGGCACACGGGTGGACGTGCTCCACGGAGTTCTGGGCGGCGCAGATCCGTGAACTCGCAGGTGATTACCGGGTCGTTGTGTACGACCAGCGGGGTCACGGGCGGTCCCCTGCCGTGGGGCGCGGCGGCTACAGCACGGACGCCCTCGCCGACGACCTCGAAGCGGTGCTCGCCGCCGCGCTCGAACCGGGCGAGAAGGCCGTACTGGCCGGGCACTCCATGGGTGGCATGACGATGATGGCCGCTGCGGGGCGGCGCGGGTTCCGCGAGCATGCGGCGGCCGTTCTGCTGTGCAGTACGGGGAGCTCGCGGTTGGTTGCGGAGTCGCTCGTGCTGCCGATGCGCGCCGGGCGCGTTCGGACGCGAATCACCCGCGCGGTCCTGGGTGCGCGCGCCCCTCTGGGGCCGGTCACGCCCCTGTCGAAGAAGATTCTCAAGTACGCGACGATGGGCCCCGGTTCGCCGCCGGAGCGGGTGGCCGAGTGTGCTCGTATCGTGCACGCCTGCCCTCGGGCGGTGCGGGTGGCGTGGTCGCACGTGCTCGCGGAGCTCGATCTCGACGCGGGCGTACGGGAATTGGCGGTGCCCACCGCTTTCATCGCGGGGACGGCCGACCGGCTCACGCCGCTTGCGGGCGCTCGCGCCGTTGCGGCCGCGCTGCCGGATTCGCTGGGGCTCGTCGAGCTCACCGGCATCGGGCACATGACCCCGGTGGAGGCGCCGGAGGCCGTCACGGCGAAACTCCGCGAACTTGTCACCACGTACGTCGTCGGCGCGAGCAGTGCACTTGAGGAGGAGGCCGTATGAGCAGGCAGAGCCTGGAAGGGCAGGTCGCTGTCGTCACGGGCGCGGCCCGCGGCGTCGGAGAACTGCTGGCCCGCAAGCTGTCGGCGCGCGGGGCGAAGGTGGCGCTGGTCGGCCTGGAGCCGGACGCGCTGAAGCAGGTGACGGCGCGGCTGCACGCGCAGGCGGACTGGTGGTACGCCGATGTCACCGACCACGCGGCGATGGCGCAGGTCGCGCGCGAGGTGAAGGAACGCTTCGGGAAGATCGACATCGTCGTCGCCAACGCGGGCGTAGCTTCGGGCGGCCCCTTCATGGACTCCGACCCTGACGCGTGGCGGCGGGTCATCGAGGTCAACCTGATCGGTGGGGCGGTGACGGCGCGGGCGTTCCTGCCGGTGCTCATGGAGAGCCGGGGTTACTTCCTCCAGATCGCGTCGCTGGCCGCGATCACGCCGGCGCCGATGATGACGGCGTACTGCGCGTCGAAGTCGGGCGTGGAGGCGTTCGCGCATTCGCTGCGGGCGGAGGTCGGCTACCGGGGGGTGCGGGTCGGCGTCGGGTATCTGTCGTGGACCGACACGGACATGGTGCGGGGCGCGGATCAGGACGACGTGATGCGGGAGTTGCGGCAGAGGCTGCCGTGGCCTTCGAACCGGACGTATCCGCTGGGCCCGGCGGTGGACCGGATCGTCGCCGGCATCGAGCGGCGGTCCTCCCACGTGTACGCGCAGTGGTGGCTGCGGGGGATGCAGTCGGTGCGCGGTTACCTGCCTTCGCTCATCGGGGCGGTGGGGCAGCGCGAGATGAAGCGCTTCGAGCCGCGGCTCGCGGGTGTGGGGAAGGGGCTTGTGGGGGCGGGGGGAGAGGCGGACGAGAAGGCGCGGGGGGAGCGGGGGTAGGGGGCGGGGCTCTGGCGGCGGGGTGGCGCAGGGCCGGGGGCCACTTGTTGCGCCCTCCCCCGCTACGCCCCGTCCCTCGGCGGCAGCTTCGGGCGGGTCTTGTCCGGGACGTTCGTGTACGTCGGGGGCGTTGCCGCCGGGCGTTCCGCGAGCAGGCTCAGCGCCACCTCCACCGCGTCGGCCAGCTGCGCGTGGCGGCCCTCCGCCCAGTCGAGCGGCGTACGCAGGGCCTCGATGTCCGGGGGCACGCCCTGGTTCTCCACCGACCACCCGTACGCGTCGAACCACGCCGCATTCATCGGCACCGTGATCACCGTGCCGTCCCCCAGCGTGTGGCGGCCGGTCATGCCCACCACCCCGCCCCACGTCCGCTGGCCCACCACCGGTCCCAGTTTCAGGAGCTTGAACGCCGCCGTGATCATGTCGCCGTCGGACGACGTCGCCTCGTCGGCGAGGGCCACCACCGGCCCCCGGGGCGCGTTGGACGCGTACGACACCGGCTGGGCGTCCCGCGTCAGGTCCCAGCCGATGATGACGCGGGTGAGCTTCTCCACGACCAGCTCGCTGATGTGGCCGCCCGCGTTGCCGCGTACGTCGACGATCAGCGCAGGGAGCGAGACTTCCATCCGGACATCGCGGTTGAACTGGGCCCAGCCCGAGCCCCCCATGTCGGGGATGTGCAGATAGCCGCACTTGCCGTCGCTCAACTCCCGTACCACTTCACGGCGTTTGGCCACCCAGTCCTGGTAGCGGAGAGGGCGCTCGTCGATCAGGGGGACGATCGCGACCCGGCGGGGCGGGCCCTCGCCCTCCGCCGGCTGGAACGTCAGCTCGACCGTCGTGCCGCCGGCGGCGGACAGCAGCGGGTACGGGCCTGCCACCGGGTCCACCGGCCGGCCGTCCACGTGGGTGAGGACCGCCCCTGGCCGGATCCCCGTACCGGCCAGCGGCGACCGCGCCTTGGAGTCGGACGAGTCGCCGAGGAGGATGCGGCGTACCAGCCACTTTCCGTCCCGGCACACGAAGTTGGCGCCCAGCAGGCCCATCGCCCGCTGGTAGTGCGGCGGGCCCTCGTTGCGGCGCGCGGGGGCGACGTACGCGTGCGAGGTGCCCAGCTCGCCCAGGACTTCGCGGAGCAGGTCCGCGAACTCGTCCGGGGTGGCGACCCGTTCGACCAGCGGGCGGTACTGGTCCAGCACCGCCTCCCAGTCGACGCCGCACATCTGCGGCTCCCAGAAGTACGCCCGGATGATGCGGCCCGCCTCGGCGTACGCCTGCCGCCACTCCGCCTCCGGGTCCACGGTGTGCAGGATGCGGCGCAGGTCCAGGAAGACCGTCGTGTCGCTGTCGCCGGTTTCGGTGGCGGGGACGGCGCGCAGGTCGCCCTCGTCCATCACCACCAGGCGCGAGCCGTCGCCGCTCACCGCGAACCAGTCCAGGTGGTCCACGAGTTCGGTCTTGCGGGCCTTGGTGAGGTTGAAGTGCTCCAGGGTGGGGCGGCCGGACATGTCGGCCGGGTTGGCGAAGGTCTCGCCGAGCGCGCCCGAGATCGGCCAGCGCAGCCACACCAGGCCGCCGCCCGTGACCGCGCGCAGGGCGGAGTACTTGGACGCGGCCACCGGGAAGGGGGTCACCCGGTTGGGGAGGCCCTCGACCTCCACCGTGACCGTGCCGTCGCCCTCCCCCGCCTCTTCGGCCTCCACCGGGTCGAGGCCGCCCGCCGCCGGGCGGCCGTCCGGCAGCAGCGCGAAGGGGGACGGGGTCGCGGAGGACAGCGGGACCAGGTACGGGCGGCAGCCCAGCGGGAAGGACAGGTCGCCGGTGTGCACGTCGTACACCGGGTCGAAGCCGCGCCAGGAGAGGAAGGCGAGGTAGCGGCCGTCGCTCGTGAAGACCGGGTTCTCGTCCTCGAAGCGGCCGTTGGTGACGTCGATGATGTGGCGGTCCTTGATCCTGGCCAGCTTGATCTGGCGCAGGGACCGGCCGACGCCCGGGTGCGACCAGGTCAGCCACGCCCCGTCGGGGGAGAACGCGAGGTCGCGCACGGGGCCGTTGGCGGAGCGGGCCAGTTCGGTGACCTCGCCGCTCGACTCCTCGCTCACGTCGACGAGGAGGAGCCTGCCGTCGTGCGCGGCGATGGCGATGCGTTCGCCTTCGGGGTCCGAGGTGAGTTCCTGTACGCGCCCGAGCCTGCCCGATGCGATACGGCGCGGCTCGCGTGCGCCGCTCGCTCGCGGCAGGTACGCGATCTCGATGGCGTCCTCGCCCTCCGCGTCCGTGATGTACGCGACCTGCATGCCGGTGCCGAGCATTTCGGGGAGGCGGGCCCGTACGCCCGGGGTGTCCGTGATGGTGCGGGCCGGGCCGTCGCGGTGCGTGAGCCAGTACAGGCTGCCGCGTACGACTACCGCGCTCGCACGGCCCGTTGGGTCGACGGACAGTCCGTCGACGTGGTTGGCGGCCGGGACCTGGTAGTGGCGGCGGCCGGCGCGGGGGCCGCCGAGACGGATGTCCAGCCTGCGCGGTACGGCGCCGGGGGAGAGGTCGTCGACCAGCCACAGGTCGCCCGCGCACTGGTAGACGACGCGGGTGCCGTCGCTGGACGCGTGTCGTGCGTAGAAGGCGTCGTGGTCGGTGTGGCGGCGGAGGTCGGTGCCGTCGTACTGGCAGGAGTAGAGGTTGCCGATGCCTTCGTGGTCGGAGAGGAAGGCGATACGTCCGCCCACGAACATCGGACAGTCCAGGTGCCCGCCGATGTCCGGGAGCAGGCGCTTGCCGTGCAGCCAGAGCCGCCCGGTGGCGCCGCCCCGGTAGCGCTTCCACGAGGCGGGCTCGTGCGGCGGCTTGCCGGTGAGCAGGAGCGTACGGCGCTCGCCGTCGATGTCCGCGACGGCGATGTCGGAGACCGGGCCCCAGGGCAGCTGGGCGCCGGGGCTGCCGTCGGTGGCCAGGCTGTACGCCCAGGAGTAGTGCGAGAACGGCTGGCCGTGCGAGGCGACGGCGAGGATGTGCGGCTCGCTGTCGCTCGATTCGGGCGTCCACCCGCAGACGCGGGTGTCGAGCGAGCCCCAGTGGCTGAGCCTGCGGGCGGGCTGCCCGCCGTCGACCGGGGTGAGGTGGACCTCGGGGTCGAGGCTGCGCCATGTGGTGAACGCGATGTCCCGGCCGTCGGGGGAGAAGCGGGGGTGGCTGACCCTGGTCCGGTCGACGGTGAGCCGCCAGGCCCGGTCGGGCTGCTGACCGGCGGGGACGATCGGTGCCAGCCAGAGGTCGTCCTCGGCGGCGAAGCAGAGGAGGTCGCCGTGGAGGTGGGGGAAGCGGAGGTAGGAGCGGGGCAGGGCGGTTTGCGGGGGCGCCGCGTGGCGCTCGCGCCGCGCGGCCGGGGGCTGCTCGGTGGCGGTCTTCTCGTGCGGGCCGACGGCCCCGGGTGCGTCGCTCACCCCCCAATGCTTTCCGCAGCGAGGGGGCGCGGCAACTTGTGGCGCAGAACACCATCGAAACGGTTTCGTTTCGGTGAAGGGGCGTCGTAAGGTCGTGGTGTACGAAACCGTTTCGTTCCCGTGAGGAGGAGAGCATGGCGCGCACACGACTCACGCCCGAGCGCGAGAGCGAGCTGTACGAAGCCGTGCTCGACCTGCTCCGCGAGGTGGGTTACGACGGCCTCACCATGGACGCCGTGTCCACCCGCACCCGGTCCAGCAAGGCCACCCTCTACCGCCAGTGGGGGAGCAAGCCGGAGCTGGTCGCCAGGGCACTGCGCCACAACAAGCCGGTCAGCGTTGCCGATATCGACACCGGCACGCTGCGCGGCGACTTCCACGCCCTGGTGGAGCGGACCGACGACTGCCAGCTGGAGAGGGACTCCGCGCTGATGCGTGGTCTCGCCCAGGCCGTTCACGGAAATCCCGATCTCCATGAGGCGCTGCGGGAGCTGCTGATCGCGCCCGAGCTCACCGGGCTCGACGTCATGCTGCGGCGTGCCGTGGACCGGGGTGAGATTCCCGCTTCGACGCCCGCCCTGCGGTACGTCCCGCACATGCTGGTCGGCGCCTTCGTCGCCCAGCAGCTGATCGAGGACCGGTCGCCCGACCGTGCCTTTCTCGCCGACTATCTCGACGCCGTGGTCTTGCCGGCTTTGGGCGCCTGACTTTGCCGGGTGCCTGATCCCCATCGGTGGTTCTCCCCGCCACCGGCGTCCGTAACTCTCCCCAAACGCTCCACCTGACGCGCACCGCTCTCGTCGTCGGGCTGATTTCCCACGCCCTGTTCGTATCCAACGACCTGACCGGGAGTACGCCCTCGTGGCCACGTTCCTCTACAAAATGGGCCGGTTCGCCTTCCGCCGCCGTGCCTTCGTCGCCCTCGCCTGGGTGGTGCTGCTGGCGCTCGCCGGTTTCGGCGCCGCCTCCGCGTCCACCGCGACCTCAAGTTCCTTCTCCATACCGGGTACGGAGGCCCAGAAGGCCTTCGACCTGCTCGAAGAACGCTTCCCCGGCGGCAGCGCGGACGGGGCCACCGCCCGGGTGGTCTTCAAGGCCCCCGACGGCCAGAAGATGACCGACGCCGCGCACAAGGCCGAGGTCAAGAAGGTTGTCGCCGAGCTCGGCGACTCGTCCGACCAGGTTGCCTCGGTTGTCGATCCGTACCGGGGCAAGGCCGTCAGCCGCGACGGCAGTACGGCGTACACCCAGGTGACGTACAAGGTCAGCGGCATGGAGCTGACCGAGGAGACCCGCGAGGCGCTCACCGAGGCCGGTGACGAGGCGCGGGACGCCGGGCTCACCGTCGAGATCGGCGGTGACGCGCTGCAGGCCGTGCCCGAGACCGGATCCAGCGAAATCGTGGGTGTTGTCGTTGCCGCGATCGTGCTGGTGATCACCTTCGGGTCGCTGATCGCCGCCGGGCTGCCGCTGCTCACCGCGATCATCGGCGTCGGTATCGGTGTGTCCACCATTGCCGCGCTCGCCAATGTGCTGGACCTGGGGTCCACGACCTCGACGCTGGCGATGATGATCGGGCTCGCGGTCGGCATCGACTACGCGCTCTTCATCGTCTCCCGCTACCGCGCCGAACTCGCCGAGGGCCGCGAGCGCGAGGACGCGGCGGGCCGCGCGGTCGGCACGGCCGGGTCGGCGGTCGTGTTCGCCGGTCTGACAGTCGTGATCGCGCTGGTCGGGCTTGCTGTGGTGAACATCCCGATGCTCAGCAAGATGGGCTTCGCCGCCGCCGGAACCGTCGTCATCGCCGTCCTCATCGCGCTCACCCTCGTCCCGGCACTGCTCGGTTTCGCGGGCGCGAAGGTCGTCGGCCGCAAGGCGCGCAAGCGGATGGAGAGTGCGTCCCAGGACGCGGACGCGAAGCCCAACATGGGTACGCGCTGGGCCCGCTTCGTGCTGCGCCGTCCCGTCGCCGTGCTGCTCGCCGGTGTGGTCGGGCTCGGCATCATCGCCGTACCGGCCGGATCGCTGGAGATGGGCCTGCCCGACGACGGCTCGCAGCCGGTCAGCACCACTCAGCGCAAGGCGTACGACCTGCTCTCCGACGGGTTCGGCCCCGGCTTCAACGGGCCGCTGATGGTGGTCGTTGACGGGGACGAGGCCGCCGCCGATGCCACCGTCAAGCAGGTCCAGGGCATGGACGGCGTCGCGGCCGTCACCCCGCCGACCCCCAACAAGGCCGGCGACACCGCGGTGATCACGGTTGTGCCCAAGGACCGGCCGTCCTCGGCCGGGACCGAGGACCTCGTCCACTCCATCCGGGACTCCAGCGGCGACAACGTGCTGGTCACCGGCGCCACCGCCATGAACATCGACTTCTCGCAGAAGATGAACGACGCGCTGCTGCCCTACCTCGCGCTCGTCGTCGGCCTCGCCTTCCTGCTGCTGATGGTCGTCTTCCGGTCGGTGCTGGTTCCGCTCAAGGCGGCGCTCGGCTTCCTGCTGTCCGTGGTCGCCGCGCTGGGCGCGGTCGTCGCGGTCTTCCAGTGGGGCTGGCTCGCGGACGTGTTCGGCGTCGAGCAGACCGGGCCGGTGATGTCGATGATGCCGATCTTCATGGTGGGTGTGGTCTTCGGTCTCGCCATGGATTACGAGGTGTTCCTGGTCACGCGCATGCGTGAGGCGTACGTCCACGGGGAGCGTCCGGGCCAGGCGATCGTCACCGGGTTCAAGCACGGTGCGCGGGTCGTGGTCGCCGCAGCCGTCATCATGATCGCCGTCTTCGGCGGCTTCATCGGGTCGAGCGAGTCGATGATCAAGATGATCGGCTTCGGGCTCGCGATCGCCGTCTTCTTCGACGCGTTCGTGGTGCGTATGGCCATCGTGCCCGCGGTTCTCGCGCTGCTCGGCAAGTCCGCCTGGTGGCTGCCGCGCTGGCTGGACAAGGCGCTGCCCAATGTGGACGTGGAGGGCGAGCAGCTGCGTAAGGAGCTGGGTGACGGCGACGGCCGCGGTGACGGCGACGCCTCGTCGGAGGGGGAGCGGGAGCTGGTGCGTGCGTAGGCGTCGCTGGCTCCGGTGAAGTGGTGAAGAGGTGGGCCCCCCGGTCCTTACGACCGGGGGGCCTTACCTCTTTTTCTGCGTTCAGTGCGTGGGTGTGGTCTCGCTCTCGTGCGTGTGGTGGAGGAAGCGGAGCAGCGCCGCACTGTCGAACTGCATCACGGCCACGCCCTGTGGCGAGTGCAGTTCCAGCACCGCCTGCACCCGGCCGCACGGCCACACCCTGACATCGCCGCTCTCGGTCGCGGTGGGACGGCTCAGGCCCTTCTCCAGAAGGCTGCGCGCGAAGACCCACTCGGTCTCGGTGCTGCTGGGGGAGACGTCCGGCGGAATGACGAGGCGTACGGCGAGTGGGTCCACCGACGGGTCGTAACGGAGGGCCACAGGGACGGAGCGGTTCTGCGGGGCGTCCGTGATGAGGTGGGCCCGTGCGCGGTCCTCGATTGCGAGCTGCATTGGCCGCCTCCTCAAAATCAAGCCTTTTGTCCTCTAATGTCCCATATTTTGCGGCGCGTGCACCGCTCTATTTGTGACCCGTGCGCTCTTGCGAGCTCTTTGCAGGTGGGCCCTATCATCGAACGGTTAACCAACCCGCAGGAAGCGGAGCCCCACCATGCATGTCCCCGACGGATTCATCAACACACCTGTTTCGGCTGTGGCAGGTGTCGCAGCGGTGGGCGCCGTCGCCGTCAGCCTGCGCGGTGCGCGCCGCGAACTCGACGAACTGACCGCTCCACTGGCCGGGCTCGTCGCCGCGTTCATTTTTGCGGTACAGATGCTCAACTTCCCCGTCGCAGCCGGTACAAGCGGGCATCTGCTCGGCGGAGCACTCGCCGCGATCCTCGTCGGGCCCTTCACCGGCGTCCTCTGCATCTCCGTCGTGCTGCTGATGCAGGGCATCCTCTTCGCGGACGGCGGGCTCACCGCGCTCGGCGTGAACATCACCGTCATGGGCGTCGTCACGGTCGTTGTGGCGTACGCGCTCTTCCGCGGCCTGGTCAAGATCCTGCCGCGCAGCCGCCGCTCGGTCACCGCGTCGGCCTTCGTCGCCGCGCTGGTGTCCGTGCCCGCCGCTGCCGCCGCCTTCACGCTGATCTACGCCGTCGGGGGCACGACCGACGTACCGCTCGGCAAGGTCCTGACCGCGATGGTCGGCGTACACGTCCTCATCGGCATCGGCGAAGCCGCGATCACCGCGCTGACCGTGGGCGCCGTCATTGCCGTACGCCCCGACCTGGTGCACGGCGCGCGCGGGCTCTCGGCCCCCCTCAAGCTGCGCGTCGGCGGCGAGCTGGTGGACGCGGCGCCCGCCCAGGCTCCGGCCGCTGCGCCGGTCGCCGCGCGCTCGACCCGCCGGGTGTGGGGCGCGGGTCTGGTCACCGCCCTTGTCCTCGCCGGGTTCGTGTCGTTCTACGCCTCCGCGAGCCCGGACGGCCTGGAGAAGGTCGCCGCCGACCAGGGAATCGACCGGAAGGTCGAGGAGCACGCCGCCGCGGACTCCCCGCTCGCCGACTACGGCATCGAGGACATCAGCAACGGCCGTGTCTCCGGCGGCCTCGCGGGCGTGATCGGCGTGAGCGCGACCGTCGTCGTCGGCAGCGGCGTCTTCTGGACGCTGCGGCGCCGGCGCGACAGTGAGCGGCAGCAGGCCGACGTACGCGCACAGGAAACGGTCTGAGATGGGCGCGGGCCACGCCCACAAGCTCTACCGGCACGGACACAGCCCCGTCCACGCCCTGCCGCCGCACTGCAAGCTCGCCGCCGTCTTCTGCTTCGTGCTGGTCGTCGTGTCCACGCCGCGCGAGGCGATGTGGGCTTTTGGGCTCTACGCCGTGCTGCTGGGCGTGGTCGCGTACGCGGCCCGCGTCCCCGCCGGGTATCTGCTCAAGCGGCTGCTCATCGAAGTGCCCTTCGTCGCCTTCGCCGTGCTGATGCCGTTCGTGGCGCAGGGCGAGCGGGTGGAGGTGCTCGGCATGTCGCTGAGCGTCTCGGGTCTGTGGGGCGCGTGGAACGTCCTCGCCAAGGGAACGCTCGGCGTCGCCGCCTCCGTTCTGCTCGCCTCCACCACTGAACTGCGCTCCCTGCTGCTCGGGCTGCAGCGGCTGAAGCTGCCGCCGATGCTCGTGCAGATCGCGTCGTTCATGATCCGTTACGGCGATGTGATTACGGACGAGATGCGCCGTATGTCCATCGCGCGGCGCTCGCGCGGGTTCGAGGCGCGGGGCGTGCGGCACTGGGGTGTGCTGGGCAAGACCGCGGGTGCGCTCTTCATCCGCTCGTACGAGAGGGGTGAGCGCGTGCATCTGGCGATGGTCAGCAGGGGTTACACCGGAACCATGCCGGTGATCGACGAGGTGACGGCGTCGCGGGCGCAGTGGGCGCGGGCGGCCGCGCTGCCGGTTTCGGCGCTCGGGGTCTGTCTGCTGGGATGGACGCTATGACGACTGGGACGGACGCCATGACGACCACGCCTGCCATGCCCGCGATGTCTCTTGAGGTCAGTGGGCTCGCCTACGCCTATCCCGACGGGCACCAGGCCCTCTTCGGCGTCGATCTGGCCGTTGGACGCGGCGAGCGGGTCGCGCTGCTCGGGCCGAACGGTGCGGGCAAGACCACGCTCGTGCTGCACCTCAACGGCATCCTCACCGCGGGCGCCGGCACGGTGACGGTGGCCGGGCTGCCCGTCGGCAAGCAGCACCTCGCGGAGATCCGCCGCCGGGTCGGCATCGTCTTCCAGGACCCCGACGACCAGCTCTTCATGCCGACCGTACGCGAGGACGTGGCGTTCGGGCCGGCCGCGGCGGGGATGCGGGGCGCGGAGCTGGAGGAGCGGGTACGTACCGCGCTGACCCGGGTCGGCATGGCGGAGTACGCGGACCGCCCGCCGCACCACCTGTCCTTCGGGCAGCGGCGCCGGGTCGCCGTCGCCACGGTGCTGGCCATGGAGCCGGAAATCCTGGTCCTGGACGAGCCGTCGTCCAACCTGGACCCGGCCTCGCGGCGCGAACTGGCCGACATTCTGCGGTCGTTGGACGTCACGGTGCTGATGGTGACGCATGACCTTCCGTACGCCCTGGAGCTGTGCGCCAGGTCGGTGATCCTGAGCGAGGGCGCGATTGTGGCGGACGGGCGTACGCAGGAGCTGCTCTCCGACGAGGCGGTGATGCGGGCGCACCGCCTGGAGCTCCCGTTCGGCTTCGACCCGGGTTCGGTACGGGTGGAGGCGTAACCGGGGCTCCACCGTTCGGGACAGGGGGTGGGGAAATGACCCCCCGCCATCCCGTCGCCCAGCGGCATTGCACCATGGGGGGCATGAGCGGGAGCCCAGCGGTAGAGGTGCAAGGAACGGTCGCGGCCGGATTCGAAGCGGTCAAGGACGCCTTCGTGCGCAACTTCGAACAGCGCGGCGAACGCGGCGCCGCCGTCGCCGTGTACCGGCACGGCCGCAAGGTCGCCGACCTGTGGGCCGGTACGCGCGACGTCGACGGCACCGAGCCGTGGGCCGTCGACACCGCACAGGTCGTGCGGTCCGCGACCAAGGGCGTCGCCGCCGCCGTGCCGCTGCTCCTGCACCAGCGCGGGCAGATCGACCTGGACGCACCTGTTGCCACGTACTGGCCGGAGTTCAAGGCGAACGGCAAGGAGCGGGCACTCGTACGGCATCTCCTCTCGCATCGCGCGGGCGTGCCTGTGCTCGACCGGCCGCTGACCCCCGCCGAGGCGGCCGACGGGATCTCCGGGCCGCTCGCCGTCGCCGACCAGGCGCCGGCGTGGGAGCCCGGCACCGATCACGGCTACCACGCGCAGACGTACAGCTGGCTGGTCGGCGAGCTCGTGAAGCGGGTGACGGGGCGGACCGTCGGGCGGTGGATCGCCGAGGAGATCGCTCGGCCGCTGGGGCTGGATTTCTGGGTCGGGCTCCCGGCCGACGAGGCGCACCGGGTGGGCCGCGTCGGTCCCGTGGAGGCGCCGCCGCTCGACGGCGGTGCGCTGCGGGTGCGGCCCAAGCGGAGCGTGAGCGAGGCGTACCGGGATCCGGCGTCGCTGACCCGGCGTGCGTTCGGTGCGATCGATCCGCTCGCGGACGAGAACGACCCGGCGTACCGCGCGGCCGAACTCCCCGCGTCCGCCGGGATATCCACCGCGCGGGCGCTGGCGCGCTGCTACGCGGCGATGATCGGGCCGGTCGACGGGCACCGGCTGTTCGCCCCGGCGACGCTCACGCTCGCGCGGACGGAGGAGTCGGCGGGCCCGGACCGCGTGCTGGTCGTCAACACCCGCTTCGGGCTGGGCTTCATGCTGCACGGCTCCGGTGCGCCGCTGCTGGCTCCGGGGTCGTTCGGGCACCCGGGCCGGGGCGGCTCGCTCGGCTTCGCCGACCCGGAGTCGGGAATCGCCTTCGGGTACGTGACGAACGGCCTCCAGAAGGGGGTCACCGCCGACCCGCGCGCCCAGGCGTTGGTCAGGGCGGTGCGGTCCGCCACCGCGTAGGGCGGCGGGGGCTTCGGGTCGCTGATGGACGCGGTGGCGCAGGGCGTGGTGCGGTGCCTTCGGGGTCGGTGCCGCGCCGGGACGTCTCCTCGGGCGCCGAACGGGCGGGGGGTCGGCTCGTGCGGCAGTGCTGTGTTCGACGCCCTGCGGGGAGCGCCCCGGCACGTCCCCTCACGCATCGCGTCAACTCGTACGCAGCATCAGGCCGATGCCGACCACCATCAGGCTCGCGGCCGCGATTCTCGGGGCACCGAAGCGTTCCTTGAAGAACAGCGCACCTATCGCCGCCCCCACGATGATCGACGACTCCCGCAGCGCGGCGATCGGCGCCAGTGGCGCGCGGGTCTGGGCCCACAGCACCAGGGCGTACGCCGAGATCGAGAGGACCGCTCCGAGCAGGCCCCGGGCGGCCAGGGGGCGCATCTGGGTGAGGAGTTCGGTGCGGCGGCGGTAGAAGGTGTACGCCGGGATGGCCAGGCCCTGCATGATCATCAGCCACGCGATGTAGCCGAGCGGGGTGCCCGACGCGCGTACACCCACACCGTCCACGACCGTGTACGCCGCGATCGCCAGGCCGGTCGCGAGCGCCGCCAGCAGGGCCGGGTACTGCGGGCGGGAGCCTCTGATGCCCCAGAGCGCGACTCCGACCAGGCCGGCGCACGCCACCGCGACGCCCGCCGTCTGCCAGCCGTCCGGGCGCTCGCCCACGAAGACCGCGGCCAGCACGGTCACCACCAGCGGCGCCGTACCGCGCGCGATCGGATACATCTGGCCGAAGTCGCCCAGCGTGAACGACCGCATGAGCAGCGCCATGTACCCGACGTGGACGATGGCCGAGGTGACCAGGTAGGGCCAGGCGGCCGGCGCGGGGAAGGGCACGAACGGTGCGACGGCCAGGCCGAGCAGGGCTCCGCCGCCGGAGATGAGCGTGAAGGAGAGCAGCTGGTCTTTTATGTGGTGCGCGATCGCGTTCCAACTCGCGTGCGTAATCGCGGCGATGAGGACAGCCGCGGCGACTGTCGGGGTCACGCCCTGTGCTCGCGTATGCCTTCGGGAGCGGTCATGGCCCGCACGCTAGCGGTAGCTGTACGGGCCATGCGACCCCGCCTGCCGTCAGCCGGCCCGCAGTACCGACGCCACGAGCGGGCCCGCCGCGTCGCCGCCGTGGCCGCCCGATTCGACGGATGCCGCGGCTGCCACGTCGTTGCTGAAGCCGGTGAACCAGCTGTTGGACTTGCCCTGGCCGGCGACCTCCGCCGAACCGGTCTTGGCGCCCCTGTCGCCGCCGACCGACGCCATCGCCTTTGCGGCCGTGCCCCAGGAGGCCGTCTGCCGCATCATGCCGACGAGTTGGCTGTGCACGGTCGGGGAGAGGGAGCGAGAGGCGGTGGCCAGCTGACGGTCGTCCAGCGAGCGCGGCACGATGACCGGCTGGTGGAAGGTGCCGGCCTTGGCGGTGGCGGTGACGGACGCCATGTTGAGGGCGTTCATCTGTACGGTGCCCTGCCCGATGTACTGGGCCGCCGCCTCGCCGCCCGTCGCCTCCGGTACCGAACCGTCGGCCGTGACGATGCCGGTCTGCCAGTCGAGGCCCAGGCCGAAGACCTCACGCGCGGTCTTCGGCAGCGCGGCGTCGTCCTTGGTGTCGTCGATGAGCTTGATGAAGGCGGTGTTGCAGGAGCGGGCGAAACTGGTGGTGAAGTTGCCGCTGGGGATGTCGAAGTGGTCCAGGTTGTGGAAGGTCCGGCCCTGGTACATCGCCGTCTTCGGGCACTCGGCCTTGCGGTCCGCCCCGGCCAGGCCCTTCTCCAGCAGCATCGCCGCCGTCACGATCTTCATCGTGGAGCCGGGTGCCTGCTTGCCGAGGACCGCCGCGTTGTAGCCGTCGGTGCGGTTGTTGGCGACGGCGAGTATCTCGCCCGTGCTCGGCTTGACCGCGGCGACCGATGCCTCGCCGTACTGCTTGACCGCCCTCTCGGCGGCCGCCTGTACGCCCGCGTCGAGCGTCGTCGGCAGCTTGCCCGGCTTGCCCTTGGTGAGGGTGAGGAGGGTCCGGGCGGGCGCTTCGCTGTCTGCCCCCTCGATCGCCAGCTCGATGCCGGGCTTGCCGCCCGCCTTCTCGCCGTACTTCTCCCGCAGCGTGTCCAGGACCGGGCCGAGCGACGGGTACTTCTCCTTCGTCAGCTCGGCGCCGTTGCGGTCGACCGCCTTGATGGGCGGCGCGGAGGCCTCGCCCGTCTTCAGCGTCTCGCCGTCCTTCAGCTCCGGGTGGACGACGGACGATTTCCAGTCGACCAGGGCCTTGCCCGTGGTCAGGCCGCGTACGACGGTCAGCTCCGACTCGTACGAGAGCGGCTTGCTCTTGTCTCCGTATGTCACCGTCGCCTCGGCTGTGAACGGCACCTTCGCACCGGCCGCCGTCCCCGGCGTCAGCCTCACCTTGCTGATGTGCGCCTCGTCGCGGTACGCGAGGAGCGCGGGCTTGGCTGCCACCGTGTTGTTGGTGAGGGCGGCCGCGGCGTCGGCCTCGCCCTTCGACCAGGCGGCGAAGAAGTCCTTCGAGGTCTGCGCGACCTCGTCCGCGCTCGGCGGCCCGGTCTTCTTCGGCGCCGAGGCGCTCTTGATCTCCGTACCGCCACCGGTCTCTTCACTCACCATGGAGTACGCGCCGTAGCCCACGCCCCCGGCCACGACCAGAAACACCCCGCCGACGACGGCGACTTTCGCTCCACTGCGCATGACGTGCAGTCCCCTCCCCAGGAGTCCCCTTGAACTGAACATGTTCAAGAAGTTGCTGTATCGCACCCTACGGGACGGCAGTGACACGCGGGGTGAGCGTTATGGGAACGGGACGGTCGCCCGCGTCACACCCACGTGTCCAGCCAGATGCGATCGCGCCACTCGTCCATCGGGAGCGTCTGGCCGGTGTAGATCGGCCAGAAGTAGATGAAGTTCCAGATGATGAGGAGTACGAGGACCCCTGAGCCGACCGCGCCGACCGCGCGGCGCCGCTCGTCCGAACCCGGTGGGCCCAGCAGTGCGCCGATCATCATCGCCACCGCCAGGCACAGGAACGGCACGAACACGACGGCGTAGAAGAGGAAGATCGTCCGCTCCTGGTAGAAGAACCAGGGCACCCAGCCGGCCGCGATCCCGCACGCGATCGCACCCGCCCGCCAGTCGCGCCGGAACGCCCATCGCCACAGCACGTACAGCACCGCGAAACACGACGCCCACCACAGGAGGGGGGTGCCGAGCGCCAGGACCTCCTGGGCGCATTCGCGGGCCTCGGTCGCCGGGCAGCCTTCCTTGCCGGGCTTCGGGGACTCGTAGAAGTACGAGACCGGGCGGCCCAGGACGATCCAGCTCCATGGGTTCGACTCGTACGTGTGACCGGACGTCAGATTGACGTGGAAGTTGTAGACCTCGGTCTCGTAGTGCCACAGGCTGCGCAGCCAGTCGGGCAGCCAGGTCCAGTTGCCGCCCTTGCCCTCGGCCTCGGCCCAGTTCCGGTAGTAGCCCTCCTTGGTGACGATCCAGCCCGTCCAGGAGGCGACATACGTCACGAAGGTGACCACGACCGTCGCGAAGAAAGCGGGGGTGACGTCCCGCTTCAGTACCGCGACGTACGGCCGCACCGCGCCCGCCGTCCGGCGCGCGCCCACGTCCCACAGGACCGTCATCAGACCGAACGCCGCCAGGATGTACAGCCCGTTCCACTTCGTGCCGAACGCCAGGCCCAGGCACACGCCCGCCGCGATCCGCCACGGCCGCCAGCCGAGGCGCAGCCGCTCCGCGACCTCGGAGTCCGGGCGCAGGACGCCCTCGTCGTCGTACGGGAGAGCCGCCGCCAGTTTTCGCCGCGCCCAGTCCCTGTCGATCAGCAGGCAGCCGAAAGCGCCGAGGACGAAGAACATCAGCACCAGGTCGAGCAGCGCCGTACGGCTCATCACGAAGTGCAGGCCGTCCACCGCCAGGAGCGCCCCCGCCAGGCAGCCCAGGAAGGTCGAGCGGAAGAGGCGGCGCCCGATCCGGCACAGCATCAGCACCGACAGCGTGCCGAGTACGAACACCATGAAGCGCCAGCCGAAGGGCGTGAACCCGAACATCGCCTCGCCGACTCCGATGACCCACTTGCCGACCGGCGGATGCACCACATAACCGGGGTCCGTCGGGACGGCCACCCCCGACGGGTCGTCGAGAACGCGCTCGTCGATGTCCTTGGGCCACTGGCCCTCGTACCCCTGGTTGATGAGCGCCCAGGCGTCCTTCGCGTAATACGTCTCGTCGAATATCACCGCCTCGGGCTCGCCCAGATGCCAGAAGCGCAGCAGCCCGGCGACGAGCGCGATCAGCAGCGGACCGCCCCAGGCCGCCCACCGCACCAGGTGCCCGGCCAGTACCGGCGGCACTCCGAGCACTCTCCACAGATGGGTGCCCGGCTTGCTGTACGGCGGCACGAGCCGCCCGTGCAGACCGATGACCGGCCTGGGCACGTAGCCGAATCGACGCAGCCGTTGCTGCCACGACGGCGGCTGCTCCCCGGGGGCCCTGCCCTGCTGGGCTTCTGACGCAGTACTGGTCACCGCGCCATCGTAGGGAACGCTTCTGTGCACGTCGTCCGTCCGCCCTGGGAGGATGGCTCTTGTGACTGGAACGACTGGAACGACTGGAACGACCGGAACGCTCGTACTCGCGGGGACCCCCATCGGCGATGTCGCCGACGCACCCCCCCGCCTCGCCTCGGAACTGGAGAGGGCCGACGTCGTCGCCGCCGAGGACACCCGGCGGCTGCGCCGCCTGACGCAGGCGCTCGGGGTGCAGACGACGGGGCGTGTCGTGTCGTACTTCGAGGGCAACGAGTCCGCCCGTACGCCGGAACTGGTGGAGGCGCTGGAGGGCGGCGCCCGGGTGCTGCTGGTCACCGATGCGGGGATGCCGTCGGTCTCCGACCCCGGCTACCGGCTGGTCGCCGCCGCCGTCGAGAAGGACATCAAGGTCACCGCCGTGCCGGGCCCCTCGGCCGTACTGACCGCACTCGCCCTGTCCGGCCTGCCCGTCGACCGCTTCTGCTTCGAGGGCTTCCTGCCGCGCAAGGCGGGCGAGCGGCTCGGCAAGCTCCGTGAGGTCGCCGACGAGCGCAGGACGCTGGTGTTCTTCGAGGCCCCGCACCGCCTCGACGACACCCTCGCCGCCATGGCCGAGGTCTTCGGCGACGAGCGGCGCGCGGCGGTCTGCCGTGAGCTGACCAAGACGTACGAAGAGGTGAAGCGCGGCCCGCTGAAGGCGCTCGCCGAATGGGCCGCCGAGGGCGTACGGGGAGAAATCACCGTCGTCGTCGAAGGAGCCCCGGAAGCCGGGCCGCAGAATCTCGACCCGGCGGAACTGGTGCGCAGGGTGCAGGTGCGCGAGGAGGCGGGGGAGCGGCGCAAGGAGGCCATCGCGGCGGTCGCCGCGGAGGCGGGCCTGCCCAAGCGCGAGGTGTTCGATGCCGTCGTGGCGGCAAAGAATGCGGCACGGACGGGCTCCGCGGGCGGTAAAGGACTATCGTAAAAAGTCAAAGTACTGAGCGTGCACCGGGCCTTTCTCCATGGAAAGGCCAAGACCGTTCCATAACTCGACAGGACCCGATGCGCTCCCGCCGTAAAAGGCGTCCACTGGACCAGTGGAAAGGAGCTGGCATGAGCGAGATCGCTGACACCGCCGGCACAGGAACCACCGCTCACGAGGCTTACGCCTTTGCCTGTATGCGGTGCGGGCACGGCTGGGAGCAGGATTACGAGATCCACCACCACGTCGACGGCGCGGGCCACGAATACGTGGTCTACACGGCCGACGGGGAACGGGTCCCCTCGCCGCTGTCCAAGCCGAAGTGCGCGAACTGTGGTTATCACGTCGTGCGGATCATGCGGCCGGGGAAGATCCAGTCGATCCGGGACATGGTGCGGGCGGCCGTGGTGGACGCTCCGCTGGCGGGACCCCTCGTGGGGCCCGCGGGACCGGCCGAAGAACCCCCGGGGCCGGTACGCATTCAGCACCACTGGCACCTCTCGGATCTGCTGCATCCCTTCCAGCACCGCAAGTAAGGGACGGGTCGCGGTTTTCGTACGATCGTGACCATGAGCCCCAAAGACGCACCTCCACCGCTGCCCGAGCCGCTCCGGGCGGCGGTCGCCGATTCGCACACCCATCTGGACATGCAGGACGGCACGGTCGACGAGGCCCTGACGAAGGCCGCGGCGGTCGGAGTCACCGCCGTCGTCCAGGTGGGCTGCGACGTCAAGGGCTCCCGCTGGGCGGCCGAGACGGCGGCGGCGTACGACAACGTGCACGCCGCTGTTGCTCTGCACCCCAATGAGGCTCCGCGCATCGTCCTCGGCGACCCTGGGGGCACCTCCCAGCCTCCTGGGGCTGGGGGAGGGGGGTCGCGGCAGGGCGGGCGGCCCGCGGGCGGGGACGCCGCGCTCGACGAGGCGCTCACCGAGATCGACAGGCTGGCCGCGCTGCCGTACGTGCGGGGCGTCGGCGAGACCGGGCTCGACTACTTCCGTACGGGGCCCGACGGCATGGCAGCCCAGGAGCGGTCCTTCCGCGCCCACATCGAAATCGCCAAGCGGCACGGCAAGGCGCTCGTCATCCACGATCGCGAGGCGCACGATGATGTGCTGCGCGTCCTCGACGAGGAAGGCGCACCCGAGCGCACCGTCTTCCACTGCTACTCCGGCGACGCCGCGATGGCCGAAATCTGCGCCCGCAAGGGCTACTTCATGTCCTTCGCCGGAAACGTGACCTTCAAGAACGCCCAGCCGCTGCGGGACGCGCTCGCCGTCGCGCCGCTCGATCTCGTACTCGTCGAGACCGATGCTCCCTTCCTGACCCCCGCTCCGTACCGCGGACGGCCTAACGCTCCGTATCTCATTCCGGTCACGGTGCGCGCGATGGCGGCGGTGCGGGGCATCGGGGAGGACGTCCTGGCGGCGGCGCTCGCTGTGAATACGGCACGCGCGTTCGATTACTGAGTCCGGTACCGAGTCCGGCGGAAGGCGACTTCGCGACACTGCGTAGCCGAGTTGCTTTGGAGAGTGACCAAGGCTCCGCTAGTGTCCCGGCCCGCAGCGTCATCAAGAGTGGAGCGGACCGGACCTCTGGAGCGTCGTGAGCAATTCGCAGGGCAGTCACCGCAAGGTGCGGGGAGGCGGCGGCCATGGCCTGGCGGCCGGGACGGCGGAGCCAGTCGAGTACGGCGAGTATGGCGAGTACGGCCACGGCGAGTACGGGGAGTACAGGGGGTACGGGGGGTACGACGGGTGCGTGGAATGCGCCGAGGAGGCTGCGTACGCCGCGTATGCCGCGTATGCCGGTTACGGGCGCGAACGCGGCGGGTACGCGCCACAGCCGCCGTCCACGTACGACACGTATGCGCCGGCGTACGAGCTCAAGGAGCCGCTGCTGCCCCGCCAGAGCGCCCGTCCCGCGCCGGTGGTCGAAGGCGGCGGGGGCAGGGCCGAGGCGCGGCGGGCCGCCAGGCGCCGCAAGGACGCCGAGCGGCCCGACACGCTGCGCCGGCTCGTCCCGCAGGCGCTGGTGGTCGCGTTCCTGGCGGGCGGTACGTCGGCGTTCGTCGCCAGTGACAAGGCGGTAAAGCTCAGCGTCGACGGCGTACCCAGCACCATGCACACGTTCGCCGACGACGTCACCGAGCTCCTTGAGGACCAGGGCGTCGAGCTGGGGGCGCACGACGTGGTCGCGCCCGCCCCCGGCGCGGAACTGGCCAGCGGTGACGAGGTCGTCGTCCGTTACGGCCGCCCCGTGGCGCTGACCCTGGACGGGCAGCGGCGCCGGGTGTGGACCACCGCCCGTACGGTCGACGGCGCACTGCGCCAGCTCGGGGTGCGCGTGGAGGGCGCGTACCTCTCCGTTTCGCGCTCCTCCGAAATCGGGCGCAGCGGCCTCGCACTGGACGTCCGTACCGAGCGGGCCGTGACCTTCATGGCCGACGGGCGCGAGCGCACCATCCGTACGAACGTCGCGACCGTGGGGGAGGCGCTGGCCGAGGCGGGCATCAGCCTGCGCGGCGAGGACACCACCTCCGTGCCGGCCGACAGCTTCCCGCGCGACGGTCAGATGGTCACCGTGATGCGGATCAAGGGCTCGAAGGAGGTGCGGGAGGAACCGATCCCGTTCGAGATCGAGCGGACGGAGGACGCGTCGCTCTTCAAGGGCACCGAAGTCGTCGTACAGGCGGGCGCACAGGGGTCGAGGCGGGTCACGTACGCGCTGCGGACCGTCAACGGCGTCAAGCAGCGCCCGAGGAAGATCGCCGAGCACGTCGCGCGGGAGCCGGTCACCCGGCGCGTGAAGGTTGGCACGAAGCCGATGCCGACGTCGGTGGAGGGCGCGGAGGGGCTGAACTGGGGAGGGCTCGCCCAGTGCGAGTCGGGCGGCCGCCCCGGCGCGGTCGACCCGACGGGCAACTACGGCGGCCTGTACCAGTTCGACGCCCAGACCTGGCAGTCGCTCGGCGGCAGCGGGCGCCCGCAGGAGGCGAGCGCGAGCGAGCAGACGTACCGGGCGAAGAAGCTGTACGTGCAGCGGGGAGCCAGCCCGTGGCCGCACTGCGGCGGGAGGCTGCGAGGCTGAGGGAGGGGCGGGGGCGTGGTGGACGCGGGTGCGGGGTGCGGTGCCTTCGGGGGCGGTGCCGTGCTGGGGCGGGGCGGGGTGCGGTGCGGTGCGGTGCCTTCGGGTCGGTGCCGTTCCGGGGCGTCTCCTCGGGTGCCGAACGGGCGGGGGGTCGCATGTGTACGCCGCCCACGCTGTGTTCGACGCCCTGCGGGGAGCGCCCCTGCACGTCCCCTCCGGCAGCTCGGTGCGCGCCGCGGCGTGGGGCCCGTCGGCGTGCGTTCCCACGGGCACTCGGGCGTGGGCAGCGTGGTGCGGTGCGTTCGGGTCGGTGCCGTTCCGGGGCGTCTCCTCGGGTGTCGAACGGGCGGGGGGTCGCATGTGTACGCCGCCCACGCTGTGTTCGACGCCCTGCGGGGAGCGCCCCTGCACGTCCCCTCCCGCACCTCGGCGGGCGAGACCGGGGGACCGCGTCCGGGTGGGCGAGGTGGGTGCCGGGGGCCTTTACGCTTGAGCGGTGAGCACCACTGAGCCTTCTGAGACGCCTCCCGAGCCGCCCCTGCACGACCTGCTGGGTCCCGCCGACATCCGGGAACTCGCGGCGGCGCTCGGCGTACGCCCGACCAAGCAGCGCGGCCAGAACTTCGTCATCGACGCCAACACGGTCCGCCGGATCGTACGGACGGCCGGGGTGCGGCCGGACGACGTCGTCGTCGAGGTCGGTCCCGGCCTGGGCTCACTGACGCTCGCGCTGCTGGAGACCGCGGACCGTGTCGTCGCCGTCGAGATCGACGACGTACTGGCGGGCGCACTGCCCTCGACGATCGCCGCACGGATGCCCGCACGGGCCGACCGCTTCGCGCTCGTCCACTCCGACGCGATGCACGTCACGGAGCTCCCGGGCCCGCCCCCCACGGCGCTGGTCGCGAACCTCCCGTACAACGTCGCCGTCCCCGTCCTGCTCACCATGCTGGAGCGCTTCCCGACCATCGAGCGGACGCTGGTCATGGTCCAGGCGGAGGTCGCGGACCGGCTCGCCGCCAGGCCGGGCAACAAGGTGTACGGAGTGCCTTCCGTGAAGGCGAACTGGTACGCCGAGGTCAAGCGGGCGGGGTCGATCGGCCGGAACGTCTTCTGGCCCGCCCCGAACGTCGACTCCGGCCTCGTCTCCCTGGTCCGCCGCACCGAACCGATCAAGACCACGGCGACCAAGGCGGAGGTCTTCGCGGTGGTCGACGCGGCGTTCGCGCAGCGGCGCAAAACGCTGCGCGCGGCGCTGTCGGGATGGGCGGGTTCGGCGCCGGCGGCGGAGGCGGCACTGGTCGCGGCGGGCGTTTCGCCCCAGGCGCGCGGCGAATCGCTGACGGTGGAGGAGTTCGCCCGTATCGCGGAGAACAAGGGGGCGGGCGCATGACGGAGACCACGGGCACCACGGTCACGGTGCGGGTTCCGGCGAAGGTCAACGTCCAGCTGGCGGTGGGCGGCGCGCGCCCCGACGGCTTCCACGACCTGGCGAACGTCTTCCTGGCGGTCGGCCTCTACGACGAGGTCACGGTCACGCCCTCCGACGCGCTGCGCATCACGTGCTCCGGCCCGGACGCGGACCAGGTCCCCCTGGACCGTACGAACCTGGCGGCGCGGGCAGCGATCGCCCTCGCCGAACGCCACGGCCTCTCGCCCGACGTGCACATCCACATCACCAAGGACATCCCGGTGGCGGGGGGCATGGCGGGCGGCAGCGCGGACGGCGCGGGAGCGCTGCTGGCGTGCGACACGCTGTGGGGCACGAATACGCCTCGCTCGGAGCTGCTTGCCATGTGCGCGGAGCTGGGCAGTGACGTTCCGTTCAGCCTGGTGGGCGGGGCGGCGCTGGGCACGGGGCGGGGCGAACAGCTCACCGTCCTCCCCGTCGGCGGCGCCTTCCACTGGGTGTTCGCGGTGGCGGACGGCGGGCTGTCGACCCCGGCGGTGTACGGCGAGTTCGACCGCCTGACGGCGGGCACCGAAGTCCCGCCCCCGGCGGCGTCCCCGGCTCTCCTGGACGCCTTGCGCACCGGCGACCCGACGGCCCTGGCAGACGCCCTGGTCAACGACCTCCAGCCCGCAGCGCTCTCCCTGCGCCCTTCCCTGTCCGCCACCCTGGCAGCAGGCACGGCTGCGGGAGCCCTGGCAGCCCTTGTCTCGGGCTCGGGCCCGACGACGGCATTCCTGACGAAGGACGCGGACACGGCGGAGTCGGTGGCCGCAGCCCTGCTGTCCTCGGGCACGTGCCGCACGGCCCGGGTGGCGGGGTCCCCGGCGCCGGGCGCGACGGTGATCGAGGCGGGGTAAGGGGCGCGACGCGCGACGAGCCTGCCGGGACGAGCCCGCCGGGACCAGTCCGCCGGGACCGGCCCTCCGGGCGGCGGCCGCCGACGCCGGTCGGCCGTCCACCGGAGACCTGTAGCTCCCCCTCAACGGGTGGGCGGGGTGGGGCAGGCCCGGCGCGCAGCGCCGGGGGAGCACCCACCGGGCCGCACCCGCCCACGGCGTCCCGCCGCCCACCGGGAGCGCGCCCGCTTCGCCTGACGTACTCAGCCGGAAAATGAGTACCGCAGCGCTGCCGGGCGACGCCGCGTCGGCGAGAACGTACGCGCATGGGAAACAGCGTTCGCGAGCTCGCCGACCAGACGCCCGCCGGGCGCGACCGGTACACAGACCTCCTCCGCGTCGCCTCACTCGGCACCGTCGTCGCCGGCCACTGGCTCATGGCCGCCGTCACCGCCGACGGCAACGTCGGCAATCTCCTCGCCGTCGTGCCCGAGCTCCAGCTCATCACCTGGGCCTTGCAGGTCATGCCCGTCTTCTTCTTCGTCGGTGGCTTCTCGCACGCCCTGTCCTACCGCTCCCTGCGCCGCAAGCACCCCGCAGGGACTTCGGTGTATTCCCTCTTCCTCCGCGCCCGCCTCCAGCGCCTCCTGCGCCCCACCATGGCCTTCATCCTCCTCTGGGGCGCCGCCGCACTCGCGCTCCAACTGCTCGGGAGCGGAAGCGGTTTGACCGGGGTCGCGCTACGGCTCGTCGCGCAGCCGCTCTGGTTCATCGGGATCTACCTCGCCATGGTGGCGTTCACCCCGCCGCTGCTGAAGCTCCACGAGAGGTACGGATGGGGCGCCTTCGTGGCGCTGGCCGGCGCCGCCGCCACCGTCGACGTCCTGCGCTTCGCGCTCGACGTGCCCTACGTCGAGTTCCTCAACTTCGCCTTCGTCTGGCTCGCCGTGCACCAGCTCGGCTTCCTGCGCGCCGACGGCCGCATCCGGATGCCCTCGGCCCTCGCGCTGACCGGCCTGGCCGGCGCCGCGGCCCTGGTCGCCTTCGGGCCGTACCCGCTGAGCATGGTCGGGATGCCCGGCGAGAAGGTCAGCAACATGGCCCCGCCCACCCTCGCGCTCCTCGCGCACGGCCTCTGGCTGGTCGGCGCTGTAGAGCTGCTGCGCGCCCCCGGCGCACGCCTCGTCGCGCGCCCCCGCGCCTGGCGTGCGGTCGTCGCCGCCAACGGGGTCGCGATGACCGCGTTCCTCTGGCACCTCACCGCGATGCTCGGTGTGTACGGCGCCATGCTCGCCCTGGACGTGCCCCTGCCCGTACCGGCGAGCGCCGCCTGGTGGGCGCAGGTGCCGCTCCGGTTCGCCGCTGCAGCTGCTCTCACCGCGCTCTTCGTGGCGGCCTTCCGGACCTTCGAGCGCCCGAAGCCCATCACCCCCGCACAGGCCCTCGCCCCACGGCCGGGCCGCCTGGCGGGGCCGGCCGCCGCCATCGGCATCACGCTCTGCCTCCTCGGCATACTCGGCCTCTCGATGGTCGGCTTCGGCGACCTCCTCGAAGGGCGTACGGCGATGCTCATAGCCGTACGTATCAGTGCCCCCGCCGCAGTCCTGATGGCCCTGGCGGGCTGGCTCCTCGTCGAGACCGCGGGCCGGGGCCCCGCACGGCTCCGGGCCCGTACCCCGGCCCTCTGACGACCGGGTCGTCGGCAGGGGGCGGAGGGCGACTACGCTGGAGCGTCTATCCCTTTCCCGTCCCTGGAGCGCGCACCAATGGCCGTCAACCTGGTCAATGTCGAGGCAGTCAGCAAGGTGTACGGAACCCGTGCCCTGCTCGACGGCGTGTCCCTCGGCGTCTCCGAGGGGGACCGCATCGGTGTCGTCGGCCGCAACGGAGACGGCAAGACGACCCTCATCCGGATGCTCGCCAAGCTGGAGGAACCCGACTCGGGCCGGGTCACCCAGAGCGGCGGCCTGCGCCTCGGTGTGCTCACCCAGCACGACTCCCTCGACCCCGCGGCCACCGTCCGGCACGAGGTCATCGGCGACATGGCCGACCACGAGTGGGCGGGCAACGCCAAGATCCGCGACGTACTGACCGGGCTCTTCGGCGACCTGCATCTGCCGGGCTTCGAACAGGGCCTCGACACGGTCGTCGGACCGCTCTCCGGCGGTGAGCGCCGCCGGATCGCGCTCGCCAAGCTGCTCATCGCCGAGCAGGACCTGATCGTCCTCGACGAGCCCACCAACCACCTCGACGTGGAGGGCATCGCCTGGCTGGCGAAGCACCTGCAGGCCCGCCGCTCGGCGCTCGTCTGCGTCACCCACGACCGGTGGTTCCTCGACCAGGTCTGTACGCGGATGTGGGACGTCCAGCGCGGTGCGGTGCACGATTACGAGGGCGGATACAGCGACTACGTCTTCGCGCGCGCCGAGCGCGAGCGCATCGCGGCGACGGAGGAGTCCAAGCGGCAGAACCTGGTGCGCAAGGAGCTGGCCTGGCTGCGGCGCGGCGCCCCCGCCCGTACCTCCAAGCCGCGCTACCGCATCGAGGCCGCCAACGAGCTGATCGCCGACGTGCCGCCGCCGCGCGACACCTCCGAGCTGATGAAGTTCGCCAACGCCCGGCTCGGCAAGACCGTCTTCGACCTGGAGGACGTGACTGTCCAGGCCGGGCCGAAGGTGCTGCTGAAGCATCTGACCTGGCAGCTCGGCCCCGGCGACCGCGTCGGTCTGGTCGGCGTGAACGGCGCAGGCAAGACCTCGCTGCTGCGGGCGCTGGCCGAGGCGGCCCGTACGCAGGGCGACGCCCAGCCCGCCGGCGGCAAGGTCGTCGTCGGCAAGACCGTCAAGCTCGCGTACCTCTCCCAGGAGGTCGGTGAACTCGACCCGAATCTGCGGGTGCTTGAGGCCGTTCAGCGCGTACGTGACCGCGTGGACCTGGGCAGGGGCCGCGAGATGACGGCGGGCCAGCTGTGCGAGCAGTTCGGGTTCACCAAGGAGAAGCAGTGGACGCCGGTCGGCGACCTGTCCGGTGGCGAGCGGCGGCGGCTGCAGATCCTGCGGCTGCTGATGGACGAGCCGAATGTGCTGTTCCTCGACGAGCCGACCAACGACCTCGACATCGAGACGCTCACGCAGCTGGAGGACCTGCTGGACGGGTGGCCCGGCTCGATGGTCGTCATCTCGCACGACCGGTTCTTCATCGAGCGTACGACCGACAAGGTGTACGCCCTGCTGGGCGACTTCACGCTGCGGAACCTGCCGCGCGGACTCGACGAGTACCTGGAGCGCAGGCAGCGGATGATCGAGGCCGCGGTCCCGGCTCCCGCCGCCGCCCCGGTCAAGAAGAAGGCGTCGGGAGACACCCGCGCCGCCCAGAAGGAAATGCAGAAGATCGAGCGCCAACTCGGAAAAATCTCCGAGAAGGAGGCGAAGCTGCACACCCAAATCGCCGACAACGCCACGGACTTCGAGAAGGTCGCTCTCCTCGATGCCGAACTGCGCGAACTCGCCGGTACGCGCGATGAGCTGGAGACGCGCTGGATGGAGCTCGCGGAAGACGCGTAGCAATGCGCCAAGTCGAATAACGAGCGCATCACAGGCCGGTCCTCCCTTGGGAACAGGGGCGGACCGGCCCCTCGTTCGAAGGGGCTCAAGTGATAGAAAGAAGCCCCGCTCGACTGACGTAGATCTGCGGGGCTCAAGCCCGATTCGCTCCTTTCTGGGGGGATTACGCCGCCGGAATTGCGGGGGAGACCGAACGGGCGGCGGTCCCGTGTGAAGAGGTAAGTGCTGATGTCTCAGCCGCCCAACCAGCCGCCGCAGGGCGGCTTCGGAGCCCCCCAGGACCCCCGGCAGGGAGTCCCTCAGCCGCCTGCCCAGCCTCCGCAGATGCCGCCGGCTCCGCCCGGTCCGCCGACGCCGCCCCAGCAGCCGCAGGCGCAGCCCGGCCAGCCGCAGCCCGGGTACGGCTACCCGCAGGCACCGCCGCAGCAGGCACCGCAGCCGGGGTACGGCTACCCGGGGCAGCCGGGCCAGCCCGGTCAACAGCCCGGTCCGTACGGTCAGCAGCCCGGCCAGCCCAACCCGTACGCCCAGCAGCAGCCTTACGGGCAGCAGGCGCCGTACGGCGGCTACCCCGGCGCACCCGCCCCGGGCGGCAACGGCGGCGGCAGCCCCTTCAAGGGCAAGCCCGCCGTCATCATCGGCGCGGCACTCGCAGCGGTACTCGTGATCGGCGGCGGCGTCTGGTTCGCCACCAGCGGTGACGACAGCGGCAAGAAGGAGCCCGTCGCCGGCCCCAGCAACGACAACAAGCCCACCGGCGGCCCCTCCACCGACTCGGGCGACGACTCCGCCGGCGGCCGCGACGCCGACGACGACCTCAACGCCGGCCGTCAGGCGGGCGAGGCCAAGGTCATGTGGCTGCAGAAGAACGACGTCGACGTGCCGCGCAACGGCTCCGACGTGTACGGGCCGTGGTTCACCGGCGACCTCGTCGTCAAGGCCATGTACAAGAAGGTCGCGGCGTACAACACCGCCGACGGCAAGGAGAAGTGGAACCTCCCGCTCGACACCGAGATCTGCGCGGCGCCCGTCAAGGCCGCGGACGACGGCAAGATCGTCATCGGTGTCAAGGACGGCACCACCGACAAGGCCAAGTGCAGCCAGCTCCAGATGATCGACCTCAACACCGGCAAGGCGGGCTGGAAGAACGAGGTGAAGAAGGAGGGGGCGTTCGACTTCCTCACCGACATCACCGTGGCCATCAGCGGTGACGTCGTCACCGCGGGCCGCACCGGCCACTCCACCGCCTTCAGCCTCAAGGACGGCAAGCAGCTGTGGGGCAAGCTGGAGGGCAACTGCCAGCCGTACGCCTTCACCAGCAGCGAAAAGATGATCGCCGCCGCGGCCTGCTCCACCGGTGAGGCCGCCAAGGTGCACCAGCGGATCCAGGAGCACGACCCGGCCACCGGCAAGGTCAAGTGGTCCTACCCGCTCGCCCAGGGCTGGGACGTCGACAAGGTCTACTCCGTCTCGCCGCTGGTCGTTTCCGCGACGAATCGCGAGAAGAAGAGCTGGAGCGTCATCGCCCTGACGGACAAGGGCAAGCTGCGCTCGCAGATCGACGGCGGCAAGGACAAGTTCCAGCCGCAGTGCGGCGGCTCCTTCGTCATCTTCGGCAGGAACCTCGAAGGCTGCACCGGCGTCGCCGCCGACGCCGACAGCTTCTACATGGCGACCGAGGACAAGACGAGCGGCACCGAGCGCACCAACGAGGTCGTCGCCTTCGACCTCGGCACCGGCAAGCCCAAGTGGCGTTCCGCGGCGGGCGCCGACCGCACGATGATGCCGCTGCGGATGGAGGGCGGCGACGTCCTGGTCCACATGAAGGCGTCGTACGACAAGGGCGGCGCGCTCGCGAGCATTTCGCCGTCGGGCGGCAAGCCGAAGGTGATCCTCCAGAACCCGGCCTCGACGGCCGAGATCGAGAACGGCTTCTTCTCGCAGAAGGTTGCCTACGTGGATGGCCTGCTGTACATCGTCAGTGGTCGCGTCAGCGCGCCCAACGACGAAGAGGAGAAGGAGACGAAGACCATGATGGTCTTCGGCAAGTGACGGCAGTGACTGAGTCCCGAGTCGTTTTCAAGTCCCCTTCCCCAGAGGTACGTACGCCATGACACAGCCACCGCCCCCGCCGCCCAACGAGCCTCCGCAGGGCGGGTTCGGCGCTCCGGTGCCGCCGCCCGCCGGCGGCTTCGGCGCCCCCACGCCCCCGCCCGCCGACCAGCCGCAGCCCGGCTACGGCTACCCGCAGGCCCCTCAGTCCCCGCAGATGCCGCCGGGCCAGCCGGGTCAGCAGCCCGGTTACGGCTACCCGGGTCAGCCGGGCCAGCCCGGCCAGCCCGACCCCTATGGCCAGCAGCAGGCCTACGGGCAGCAGCCTCCGCCGTACGGACAGCAGGCGCCGTACGGTCAGCAGCAGCCGTACACCTACCCCCAGGGCATGCCCCCGCAGGGTGGTGGCGGCGGCAAGCTCAACACCACGACGGTCGTCATCATCGCGGCAGCCGTCGCACTGGTGCTGATCATCGGCGGCATCTGGTACGCCTCCAGCGGCGACGACACCGGCAAGGGCGACGAGACCAAGGGCTCGTCCGCCGGCACGACCGGCGGCGGAGGCGGCGGTGACGAGAAGCCCGCACCCGACGGCGCGGGCAAGGAGCAGAAGCCCGCCGATGTCGCGGCCAAGGTCCTCTTCGAACTCCCCGCCCCGGTGGTGAAGGAGTCGGTCGCCAGCGTCAAGGGTTCTTGGATCACCGACAAGGCGTACGTCAAGAGCGGCCTCAGCGAGGTCGTGGCGCACGACTTCGACAAGGGCGCGGAGCTGTGGTCGATCCCGCTCTCGGGCGAGGTCTGCGCGGCGTCCCGTCACGTCACCAAGGACAACAAGACGGCGATCGCCTTCGCGGGGCCGAAGCAGTCCGGCCAGACGTACGCGCAGTGCACCGAGGTCGGGGTGATCGACCTCGACGAGGGCAAGCTGCTGTGGCAGAAGTCGGTCAAGGAGGGTGACGAGAAGATCACCTTCCAGGAGATCACGATCGGCGGCGACGCGGTCGGGGCCGGCGGCTTCAGCGGCGGCGCCGCGTTCGACGTCGCCACCGGCAAGGTCCGCTGGCAGCCGAAGGCCAACGCCGAGCAGTGCCGCGACGTCGGCTACGCCGGCGGCGAGGCGCTCGCCACGGTGCGCAGCTGCGGTTCGGCCAGCGACCCCCAGCTCTCCATCGAGTACCTGAACCCGAAGGACGGCACGCCGCTCGCCAAGTTCAAGATGCCCACCGGCGTCGAGAACGCGAGCATCGTCTCCACCAAGCCGCTGGTCGCGGCCGCCGACGTCGGAAAGACGGCGGGCGACGGCAGTGGTGTCACCGACTTCTTCTCGATCGACGAGAAGACCGGCAAGCTGAAGGCCAGGATCGCGGCCGACGCCGAGAAGTACGAGCCGAGGTGCCGCGACACCGAGGGCTGCACCAAGGTCGTCGTCGGCAACGGCAGGATCTACCTGCCGACCGAGGAGCACGAGGGCAGCGGCGGGGGCGGCGCCCGTACGAACGAGATCGTCTCCTTCGATCTCGCGACCGGCAAGCCCACCTCCGACCGCGCCGACGCGGGTGAGCGCTACACGATGCACCCGCTGCGCATGGACGGCGGCGACATCATCGCGTACAAGTGGCCGCCGTACGACAAGGGCGGTCAGATCGTGAGCATCAACGGCGGTTCCATGAAGCAGACGGTGCTGCTGGAGAACCCGGTCGGCGGCTTCAACAGCGCGACGTCCAGCTTCACCAAGGACGGCACCGAGTACCGGTACGCCGACGGCCGCCTGTTCATGGGGTCGGAGCTCATGAGCAAGCCGAACGGAAGCTACAAGCGCTACCTGGCGCTCGGGTTCGGCACGCACTGACACGCTGACCCCGATTGACCCGCCAGGCCCATCTGGCAACAACGGCCCCGGCAGTGGTTCACCTCCACTGCCGGGGCCGTCCCATGTCCCCCGGACCGTGGTAAGTAGTCCTGAAACGCGGGGAATTCGGCAATCCGGGCGGCTTCTCACCAGTAAGGGGCGCGCAACGTCGAACAAGCGTGTAGCTTGCCGGGGCAGGAGGGCCGGGGGGCCAGCTCCAGGGGTGTATGGGGGGTTGCTCGATGGGCGTGCGGCTCATGGTGGTCGATGACCACCGATTGCTCGCCGAGGCGCTCGCCTCGGCGCTCAAGTTGCGCGGGCACCGCGTGCTCGCGGCGGCCGCGCCGACGTCGGGAGCGGCGGAACTGGTCGTCAGCAGAGCACCCGAGGTGTGCCTGTTCGGTACGGCAACACCCGCCGGACCAGGGGTTTTCGACCCGATCGTACGCATCAAGCGCGAACGCCCGCAGATCGCGGTCGTCGTACTCGGCCCGGTGCCGAACCCGCGCGGGATCGCCGCGGCCTTCGCCGCCGGCGCGTCCGGTTACGTACGCCACGACGAGCGCATAGAGGGCGTCGAGCGCGCCATGGTGAAGGCGCGTGCGGGGGAGGCGGCGGTGGCGCCGCAGCTGTTGCACGGGGCCTTCGCCGAGCTCCTCAACCCGGCCGCACAGCCGGACGACGAGGGGCAGCGGCTGCTCCAGATGCTCACCCCGCGCGAGGTCGAGGTCCTGATGCGGGTCGCGGACGGCGAGGACACCCGGCTGATCGCGGCCGGCATGGGAATCGCGCCGAGTACGGCCCGTACGCACGTCCAGCGGGTCCTGATGAAGCTGGGCGTCGGCTCGCGGCTGGAGGCGGCGGCGCTCGCCGCGCGGACGGGCCTGCTCGACCGGGCGGGGGTGAGCGGCGGGCCGGCGGACTGACCTTCTTCCTTGCTTCTTGCTCCCGCATCACACCACTGAACAGATCCGCCCATTGACGAGCGTGTTCGCTCGTGGTTTCTTGTGTGCGGTTATGTTGGGTAGGTGTGACGAGGAGCCTGCGCGTGAAGAAGACGTCGACCCGGCTCGCCGACGGTCGTGAGCTGCTCTACTACGACTCCCGCGACGACGTCGTGCGCGAGGCCGCCGACCCGCGGCCCCTCGAACCGGTCGCCACCACCTCGCAGGTCCGCCACGACCCCCTGCTCGGCGACGCCGTCGCCGTCGCCTCGCACCGCCAGGCGCGCACCTACCATCCACCTGCCGACGAATGCCCGCTGTGCCCGTCCCGCGACGGCCGCGACAGCGAGATCCCGGCCGCCGACTACGACGTAGCCGTCTTCGAGAATCGTTTCCCCTCACTGGCCGGGGACTCCGGACGCTGCGAGGTCGTCTGTTTCACCTCCGACCACGACGCGTCCTTCGCCGATCTCACCGAGGAACAGGCGGGCCTGGTCCTGGAGGCCTGGACCGACAGGACGGCGGAGCTGGCCGAGCTGCCCCAGGTGCGGCAGGTGTTCTGTTTTGAGAACCGGGGCGCGGAAATAGGCGTCACCCTCGGCCATCCGCACGGCCAGATCTACGGTTACCCCTTCATCACGCCGCGCACGGCGCAGATGCTGCGCTCCGTGGACGCGCACCTGGAGAAAACCGGCCGCAACCTCTTCGACGACGTCGTCGCGGGCGAGCTCGCGGAGGGCGCGCGGGTGGTGCTGGAGGGCGAGCACTGGGTGGCCTTCGTGCCGTACGCCGCGCACTGGCCGTACGAGGTGCACCTCTACCCGAAGCTGCGGGTGCCGGACCTGCGGGCGCTCGACGAGGGGCCGCGCACAGAGTTCCCACAGATCTATCTGGAACTGTTGCGCAGGTTCGACCGGATCTTCGGCCCGGGTGAGCCGCCCACGCCGTACATCGCCGCCTGGCACCAGGCGCCGTTCGGCCACGTGGACGGTTTCGACCGACACGAGTTCGGGCTCCACCTCGAGCTTTTCACCATCCGACGCACTTCGGGCAAGCTGAAGTTTCTCGCGGGTTCCGAATCCGGCATGAGTGTGTTCATCAACGATGTGCCGCCGGAGGCCGCAGCGGCGCGACTGCGAGAGGTAGCGAGCGAGTGAGTCAGAAGTACATGGTCACGGGCGGTGCGGGGTACGTCGGCAGCGTGGTCGCGGCCCATCTGCTGGAGGCCGGCCACGAGGTCACCGTCCTCGACGACCTCTCCACGGGGTTCCGGGAGGGGGTCCCCGCGGGCGCCGCCTTCGTCGAGGGCCGAATCCAGGATGCCGCCGAATGGCTGGACTCCTCGTACGACGGCGTGCTGCACTTCGCCGCCTTCTCACAGGTCGGCGAGTCCGTCGTCGACCCCGAGAAGTACTGGACGAACAACGTCGCCGGGACGATGGCGCTGCTCGCCGCGATGCGCACGGCGGGGGTGCGCAAGCTGGTCTTCTCGTCCACCGCCGCGACGTACGGGGAGCCGGTCGCCACGCCCATCACGGAGGCGGCGGCCACCGCGCCGACCAATCCGTACGGCGCTTCCAAGCTCGCCGTCGACCACATGATCGGCGGCGAGTGCGTCGCGCACGGGCTGGCGGCGGTGTCGCTGCGCTACTTCAACGTCGCGGGGGCGTACGGGGCGCTTTCCGGTGTCACGTACGGCGAGAGGCACGACCCCGAATCGCACCTCATCCCGCTCGTCCTCCAGGTCGCCCAGGGCAGGCGCGAGGCGATCTCCGTCTACGGAGACGACTACCCGACCCCCGACGGCACCTGCGTCCGCGACTACATCCACGTCGCCGACCTCGCCGAGGCGCACCTGCTGGCCCTGGGCGCCGCCGCACCCGGCACGCACCTGATCTGCAACCTCGGCAACGGCAACGGGTTCTCGGTCCGCGAAGTCGTCGAGACCGTACGCAAGGTCACCGGCCACCCGATCCCCGAGATCACCGCCCCACGCCGGGCCGGCGATCCGGCGGTCCTGGTCGCATCGGCCGACCGGGCGCGCGAGGCGCTCGGCTGGAAGCCGTCCCGCGCGGACCTCGCGGGGATCGTCGAGGACGCGTGGGCGTTCGCGAGGCGGGGAGATACGCAGGTATGAGCCGAATAGCCGCCGCCTTCGGGGAGTTGTACGGAGCCGAGCCGGACGGGGTGTGGGCGGCGCCCGGCCGGGTCAACCTCATCGGCGAGTACACCGACTTCAACGACGGCTTCGTAATGCCGCTGGCGCTGCCGCACACGGCCCTGGCGGCGGTTTCGCGCCGGGACGACGGCGTGCTGCGGCTGCACTCGGCGGACGTCGACGGCGGCGTCGTCCAGTTGCGCACGGACGAGCTCGCGCCGCTCACTCCGCTCGCCCACGGGGGCTGGGCGGCGTACCCGGCGGGGGTCGTCTGGGCGCTGCGGGAGGCGGGGCACGCGATCGCGGGCGCCGACATCCACGTGACGTCGACGGTTCCGACGGGCGCGGGCCTTTCGTCGTCGGCGGCGCTGGAGGTGGTCACCGCGCTGGCCCTGAACGACCTGTACGACCTGGGCCTGTCCGCCCCCCAACTGGCTGTGATCGCGCAGCGCGCCGAGAACGCGTTCGTGGGCGTGCCCTGCGGGATCATGGACCAGACGGCGTCGGCGTGCTGTACGGAGGGCCACGCGCTGCACCTGGACACCCGGGACCTGTCGCGCCGCCAGGTCCCCTTCGACCTGGCCGCCCACGACCTCGCACTCCTGGTCGTCGACACCCGCGTCAAGCACGCCCTGGGCGACGGTGCGTACGCGGAACGCCGGGAGGGCTGCGAGGCGGGCGCGCGAGCTCTGTCGGTGCGGGCGCTGCGCGACGTCCCGTACGCGTCCCTTTCTGTGGCGCTCGCCTCGCTCCCCGACGAGAGGATCCGCCGCTACGTACGCCACGTGGTGAGCGAAAACAACCGCGTGGACCGGGTGATCGCCCTCCTGGACGCCTCCGACCCGCGCGCGGTGGGCCCTGTCCTGACCGAGGGCCACGCCTCACTGCGCGACGACCTCCGCGTGTCCTGCGCGGAACTGGACCTGGTGGTCGAGGCCGCGAACGCGGCGGGCGCGCTGGGGGCGCGGATGACGGGCGGAGGCTTCGGCGGCTCGGCGATCGTCCTGGCGGAGGCGTCCCTCACGGACACGATCACGAAGTCGATCGAAACGTCGTTCGCGACGGCATCGCGCACACCACCCCGAATTTTCGGGGCGATCCCGTCCGGGGGAGCGCACCGCATCGCGTGACGGGCGCAGCCGCAGGCTGGGGGTGGCCGACCCCCGACTTAAGCCAGCCGCTTCGCCAGGGTGAACTCCGTAACGCCTGGCGGGTAGTTGTCGATCCGGCCGGTTATCTCGTAGCCCAACTTCCGGTAGAAGTCCGGCGCCTGGAAGTCCCACGTTTCCACACGGGCGTACCGGCAGTCCCGGTCGTCCTGTGCCGTTCGCTCCGCCTGCCTCAGCAGGCGCGAGCCCAGGCCCGTTCCGCGGTGTTCGTCGGCCACCCACAGCAGGCCGATGTGGAGCCAGTGGCCCCAGGTGAAGCCGTCGAGGCCGGCCACCAGTTCGTCGCTGTCGTCCAACGCCCAGAGCTGGAGCGGGATTTCGTCCTCGGCCGGGGTTCCGTTCAGTGCGGCCATCGCCGGGGAACGGCCCGTGTTCGTGGCTTCGAGTCGTTCCTCCAATACAGAGCGTCGTTCTTTGTCGACTTCTGTCTCAATGCGAAACATGAGGCACACCTTAAACACCTCGGCCAATCAGTTCTGCGAATTACCTTCCGCTTGCCGCCCCCGCCCGTACGCTGAAGCGGAGCGCCGGTGGGGGCCGGTGCTCTGATCAGGGGGCGAGGCAGTCGGGTACGTCGCCCGGGTTGGGGCAGCAGCAGTCAGTGTGCGGCGGCGGCGGCGTCGTGACTGCGATGACCTCTTCTCCGGGCGGCGTGCCCGCTATGGTCGCTCCCCGCCGGGGGTCCGGGGGGATCCTCCGGACAACGCAGCCTGGGGGTGTCTGTGGTTCGTATCCGGGTACTGGTGGTGGACGATCACCGCATCTTCGCCGAGTCGCTCGCCGCGGCCCTCGCCGCAGAGCCCGACGTGGACGTGTCCGCGGCGGGCAGCGGCCCGGCAGCGCTGCGCTGCCTGGAGCGGGCGGCGGCGGAAAGCCGCAGATTCGACGTCATGCTCATCGATGCCGACCTCGGCGGCAGCAGCACAACCGGGCTTGTGGCCCGCGCCGTCCATCTGCCCGAACCGGGCGAGGAAGGCCTCGTCGACGGCATCTCGCTGGTGGCGGGCGTCCGTTCGGGATGGTCGTCCGTCCGTACGGTCGTACTCGCCGAAAAGGACGATCCGCGCCGCGCCGCCCTAGCCCTCCAGGCAGGGGCCTCGGGCTGGGTCGCCAAGGACTGCTCGCTGCAGCGGCTGCTGGCCGTCATCCGCGGCGTACTGCGGGATGAGACGCACCTGCCGCCCGCGCTTCTGACCGGCGTGCTACGGGAGTTGACCGCAGCCCGCAAGCACCGCACCGAGAGCGAGCGGCTCGTCGAGTCGCTGACGCCGCGCGAGCGGGAGGTACTGCGCTGCATGGTGGCCGGGCTCGGCCGCAAAGCGGTAGCCGAGCGGCTCTTCCTCTCCCCGCACACCGTCCGCACGCACATGCAGAACGTGCTGGGGAAGCTGGGCGTGCACTCCACCCTTGCCGCGGTCGCCCTGGCAAGGCGCGCGGGCGTGGGCCCGGCCGACCTAGCCGGGGATATTGTCGAACGGGGCGGTCAACTGGCGTAGCAGCCCGGCCAGTTCGCCGCGCTGCGCGCGCGACAGCTCGCCGAGGATCGCCCGCTCCTGCGCGAGCAGACCGGCCAGTGCCTCGTCGGCACGGTCACGGCCCTCCGCGGTGAGCCGCACGAGAACACCACGGCGGTCGCTGGGGTCCGGCAGCCGCTCGACGAGGCCCTTCTTCGCGAGCCGGTCGATGCGGTTGGTCATGGTGCCCGAAGTGACCAGCGTCTGGGTCAGCAACTGGCCCGGCGAGAGCTGATACGGATCGCCCGCGCGCCGCAGTGACGTCAGTACGTCGAACTCCCACGGCTCCAGCTGATGCTCGGAGAACGCGATCCGGCGGGCGCGGTCGAGGTGGCGGGCCAGCCTGGAGACACGGCTGAGGACCTCGAGCGGTTCCACGTCGAGGTCGGGGCGCTCGCGGCGCCATGCTGCGACCAGTCGGTCGACCTCGTCCTCCATGGTGATCAGTGTAGGGGGTCTGTCGACATGAAGTCTCTTGGCGTCGAGTTTCTTGACATCGAGAGACCTTGGTCGGGAAGCTGTTGCGCATGACCTCACCGACCTGGGACCCGCAGCAGTACCTCCGTCACGCCGGTCACCGCACCCGGCCCTTCGTCGACCTGCTCACCCGTATCGACGCCGAACCCGCCCGCATCGCCGACCTCGGCTGCGGCGCCGGCAATGTCACCGCGCTGCTCGCCGACCGCTGGCCCACCGCCCGTATCACCGGCTACGACAACTCCCCGCAGATGCTGGAGCAGGCCGAGCGGTACGCGGGGCCGCGGCTGGACTTCGCGTACGCCGACGCTGCCACCTGGACGCCCGAGGAGACGTACGACCTCATCGTCTCCAACGCCCTGCTCCAGTGGGTGCCGGGCCATGCCGACCGCTTCCCGGTCTGGCTCGACGCCCTCACTCCCGGCGGCGTCTTCGCCTTCCAGGTGCCCGGAAACTTCACCGCCCCCAGCCACACCATCCTGGCGGACCTGCGTGAATCCCCCCGATGGCGTGACCGGCTGCGCGGTGTGGGTGACCGGGCAGGCGCCGTCCTGGAACCGGAGGACTACCTGAACCGGCTCACCGCGCTCGGCTGCGCGGCCGACGTATGGGAGACGACATACCTTCAGATCCTCCAGGGCGAGGATCCGGTCCTGGACTGGGTGAAGGGCACCGCGCTGCGCCCGGTCCTCACGGCACTCGCCGACGACCCCAAGGCCCGCGACGCCTTCATCACCGAATACGCCACCGCCCTGCGCGCCGCATACCCTGCCGGGCCGCACGGCACGGTGTTCCCATTCCGCCGCATCTTCGCCGCGGCGCGGAAGGGGACGGCAATCTGACGGGCAACCGGCTGGAGTTCCTGGAGCCGAGCGTCGCGTGAGCGCCGGGTCGACGCATCGTCAAGTCTTGAACTGCCGCCGCCGACACGCCTCCTTGCTGGGGAAATGCGCGGATTGCCTGTCCGGTTTGCGGGCAATTGCGGCTCGTGCCAGTCTGGAGCCACAGCCGCAATCCAAGGAGGGTCCCATGATCATGGACCGCACTTCCCCGGTCGAGACGGCCGCACTGACCACACAGGTGGAGGGCTTGCTGGACTCCGCCGAACCTGAAGGCGTCTTCCGCGACACGCGTGAGTGCGGGGGTCTCCTCCTGCTCGGCGCGCTCCTGCTGCTCTCGCCGCCCACGCCCCGTCCGAAGACGGAAACCCGGTAAAGGGGTTTGCGTTGGCTGAACAGGCGCAGGGAGCAGTGCCGCTGAGCGCTGTGATCGCTGATGCCGCAAACGGCGTCGCCCTTGCCCTTCAGGGTGAGGGCGATCCGTATGCGCTCTCCCGCATTGTCCGCCAGGGTGACGCGCTGGCGCTGGCCGCGATCCGGGTGCTGGGCGCCGATGCGCTCGCGCCGTACGCGCTGGACCACCGCGCAGGACCCGGCGGCGAGGACGACCAGGCGGTAGTGCGGCAGGTACTTACCGCATACCCGCCGGGGGTTGACGCCTCCGATGTGTCCGTGTGGAGCTACCGCGGGCTGGTCGAGGCCTCGCACACCTTCCTGCCGGGTGGCGTCGACCGCTTGCCGCAGGTGCCGCAGGCCGGAGCCGCCTGGGTCACAGAAGACCCATGGCCAAAGCTTTCTCATCGGGCGTCACAACTGGCCGCGCTCGCCCTCCCCGGACTCGCGCCGGGCCTGGCCGACGAGCTGGCGGCCCGTACGGACGACCTGGCCCGCGGTTTCGTCCGGGCGGTACGCCGCAGGGACTGGCTGCAGGCCGCCGGTCTCGGTCGCTGGCTGGCCCGGCTGCCGGACGTGCCGCCGTCGCTGGGGCTCGACAACGGGCTGGCGTTCGTCCGCCGGATGAGCGAAGGCGACGCCCGGGTGGCGCTGCATGTCGTGGCCGCACGGCAGTTCTACGGACGGGGTTGGTGACCGGTGGCCGGGGCGCCCCGGCCCTGCTCGACCGTATGGTCGGCGACAGCCTGGGGTGGCTCGAAGAGGCGCGGGCCCGCTTCACCCTGCCCCCGAACGTGACGACGGACGCCGATCCCAACCGGACCCTCAAACCCCTCGGCGAACTGGCGGAACTGACCCAGTTCGTCAGGACATCGAACCCCCGCCGTGACATCCGGGAGGTGGCGGACGGGCTGTTCGCGTTCGCCTGGAACGAGACACGGGGCGGTGAGCTGTTCGCGGAGCTGATCCGTGGCGAACCCCATGCGACGTATCCGGTGGAAATGTACGGGGTCTTCGCACAGGCAGGACTGCGCAACGCCGCTGTGGAGGAGCTGTTGTCCGCTACGACAGGGCTGCGCAGTTGGCGGGTGGCGCGCGAGGATCACACCCGTACGCTCGGAGTGCTCAACGCCGAGCGGCGGATCGGCCTGCTCCAACACGCCGACTTCGACGGTGTGCTGGAGCTGACCGGCCTGGGCCTGCTGCCGGAGCCGTGGGCGCTGGACCGCAAGGCGGCGTACGGCATGACTCATGACGTCTTCCACCTCACCGACTGGGGTCGCGCCCGCCGACGATTGCCGCAGGCGTACGCCGACTACCTGCGGCTCTGGTTGCCCTCCTGGCTGGAGGCCTGGCTGGAGGAACAACTGTGGGATCTGGTAGGCGAGTTGCTCGCCGTGACGGCCTGCCTGCCCTCGGCCCCGTACGATCCGGTGGCCTGGCAGCGGCTGGCGGACGCGCAGGCGGACGACGGCAGCGTGCCCGAGATGGGCACGGCGCCGCCCCCCGGAGACGGCGCCGAAGCCTTCACCGCCTGCTACCACTCCACGCTGGTGACGGCCTTCGCGGGGACGCTGGCACGCATCGCCTCGGACGAGGCCGGGGCCGGGGCGGGATCAGCACCGGGACCTGAAGCGGAAGCCGAGTACGAAAGCGAGGTGGCCCCGTGACAGCCGCAGCCACATCCGCAGCCGCTCCCCCCGCGCTGCTGCACAGTGTCGGGGACCGGGCTCTGACCTGGCTCGACGAGCACCGCGAGTACTTCAGGCTGACCCCTGACGACCGTGCCACCGGCAGAGCCGTCGGGGAACGGCTCAAGCCGATCGGGGAGTTGGCCATCAATATGCAGGTGCTCTTCCGGGAGGGCGTGGCGGGCTCCCGCCAGCACGCGCGCGCCGGGCAACTGCTGGACTTCACCTGGCGGGAACTGCTGGACGGCGGCAATGTGCTGGCCGAGCTCCAGCACGACGAACCGTTCTCCCCCGTACCCCTGGAGATCTACGCGACCTTCCACGAGCTGGGTCTGCGCCATCCGGCACTGGAGTCGGCCGTGGAGGTCAGCCGCCGCACCCTCACATGGCCGGCGCTGGACATGGTCCCCAGCCGACGCCTCGGCGTGCTCAACGCCGAACGCAAAATGGGCCTGGCGCCCAGCTCCGACTTCGACGCTGCCGTGAGCGGTACGTGGCTGGGCAGGCTGCCCGAGCCGTGGACGGCGCAGTTCCACATCGCGTACGACGTCACGCACACCGTCTTCCACCTCACCAACTGGGGCGCTGCGCCGGACGGTATCCCCTCGGAGATCGCCTCCTACCTCGCGCTGTATCTGCCCGCCTGGATGGAGGACTGGGCGAACCTCGAACACTGGGACCTGCTCGGCGAACTCCTCGTCGTCGACGCGTGCCTGCCGAGGCCCACGCTGGACGCGCAGACATGGGAGCGGTACGCCGCCGCCCAGTCCGAATCCGGCGCGATGCCCGCACGGCACGGGATGCCGGACGGCGATGCGGCGGAGGTCTTCGATGTCGTTCACCACCCCACCCTGGTGGCCGCGTTCGCCTCCGCGATGGCCATCTCCCGCGCCCTGTCGGCCGGCTGAGCCCGATGAGCTCCCTCGCGACCGCCCCCACCACCGCTCGGGAGGACCGCCTCGCGGGCCGCCTCGCCGACGCACTCGCCGCGATCGACGCCCCGGACGTCGTGCTCGCCGTCACCCGCCACGGCCGGCGGACCCTCGCCACCGGCGGAACCGCCCTCGCGCCCGCCGTATCGCCCGCCGAACGGCCCGCCGTACCGCGCGACGCGCTGCGCTATGAACTCGGCTCGATCAGCAAGACCTACAGCGTGCTGCTGTTGGCCGCCCTGGCCCGTTCGGGCGCCCTGTCCCTCGACGATCCGCTCACCGCCCACCTGCCGGGCGGGCTGCCGCTGCGCCACCCCGCCTCACGCCGGATCACGCTCCGCCATCTGGCCACCCATACGGCGGGACTGCCCCGCATCCCCCGCGATCTGGTGCCCGGCGCCGTGATGCACCCGAACGCCAACGGCTACGCCGGGTACGGCACCGAACGCCTGCTGCGCGCCTTCGCCCGCACCCGGCCCCGCCACCGCCCCGGCACCCGCTGGCACTACTCCAACTTCGGGCTGGCCCTGCTGGCCTGCGCGATGTCCGGAGCCACGGGCGCCGACTACGCCGAGCTGCTGGCCGACCATGTGCTGAGCCCGCTGGGGCTGACCGACACGACCCTGAACCAGAGCGGCGACACGCGCACCAACGCCACCGGGCACCGCAGAAACGGCAGCACACCGGTCCCCGGCATCGAAGGGGGCGCCTTCACCGCCGCGGCCGGCGTACGCTCCACCCCCGGCGACGCGCTCAGCTACCTCGAAGCGCACCTCGCGCCCGAGGCCACGCCGCTGCGCCACGCGCTGCGCGACGTCCAGGTCCCGCAATTGCGTCGCGGTCTTCGGCGCCGCGAAACGCACACCCTGACCTGGTACCAGCACCCGGCGCCGGGCGGCCCGCTGCTCTTCCACGCCGGGGCGACCTTCGGCCAGAAGGCATTCCTCGGCTTCCACCCGGCAACCGGAACCGCGCTGGCCGCGTTCGCGACGCGCCGAGGCGAATTCCGCCGCCTGTTGGGCACCGCCTACGAGCTGCTGTACGCGCTCGCCGCCGACCCCGCACATTGAGACCCCTGCCGGGGCGCCTCAGTTCTTGCGGTGGCCTATGAGGCGCGGTTTGGGCTCCAGGTTCTCCAGGCCGTGCCAGCACAGGTTCACCAGATGCGCCGCGACCTCCGCCTTCTTCGGCTTACGGACGTCCAGCCACCACTGGCCCGTCAGCGCGACCATCCCGACCAGGGCCTGGGCGTACAGCGGGGCCAGCTTCGGGTCGAAGCCGCGGGCCTTGAACTCCAGCCCCAGGATGTCCTCGACCTGCGTGGCGATATCGCTGATCAGGGATGCGAACGAGCCCGTCGACTGGGCCACCGGTGAGTCGCGGACCAGAATGCGGAAGCCGTCCGTGTACGTCTCGATGTAGTCCAGGAGGGCGAACGCGGCCTGTTCGAGGAGTTCGCGGGGGTGACCGGCCGTAAGGGCACCCGTGACCATGTCGAGCAGGCGCCGCATCTCCCGGTCGACCACGACGGCGTACAGGCCCTCCTTGCCGCCGAAGTGTTCGTACACGACAGGCTTGGAAACGCCGGCCTTCGCCGCGATCTCCTCCACCGACGTGCCTTCGAACCCCTTCTCCGCGAAGAGCGTGCGGCCGATGTCGAGCAGTTGTTCGCGGCGCTCCTTGCCGGTCATGCGGACGCGGCGCGCCCGTCGGCTGGGGGTGGGCCGGTTCTTCTCGCTGTTCGTACTACTGCCGTCGATCGCCACGTCGCCAATCATGCCGCTTCGGAGGGCTCACTCTTGCGCCGGGAGTCGATACGGTCCGCGCTCGGCCAGCGGACGTCGTACGCCCAGCCCGCCTTCTCGAACCAGCGGATCAGCCGCGCACTGGAATCGATCTGGCCCCTCATCACACCGTGCCGCGCCGAGGTGGGGTCGGCGTGGTGCAGGTTGTGCCAGGACTCGCCGCAGGAGAGCACGGCCAGCCACCACACGTTGCCCGACTTGTCGCGCGACTTGAAGGGGCGCTTGCCGACCGCGTGGCAGATGGAGTTGATCGACCACGTCACGTGGTGCAGCAGGGCCACCCGGACCAGAGAGCCCCAGAAGAACGCCGTGAACGCGCCCCACCAGGACATCGTGACCAGACCGCCGACGAGAGGGGGCAGGGCCAGGGAGAGGATCGTCCAGTAGACGAAGTCGCGCGAGACGCGGCGGATCGCCGGGTCCTTGATCAGGTCCGGCGCGTACTTCTCCTGCGACGTCTGCTCCTCGTCGAACATCCATGCGATATGGGCCCACCACAGGCCCTTCATCAGCGCGGGGAGCGTCTCGCCGAACCGCCAGGGCGAGTGGGGGTCGCCCTCCGCGTCGGAGAACTTGTGGTGCTTGCGATGGTCGGCGACCCAGCGGACGAGGGGTCCCTCGACCGCCATCGAGCCCATGATCGCGAGCGCGATGCGCAGCGGCCGCTTCGCCTTGAAGGAGCCGTGCGTGAAGTAGCGGTGGAAGCCGATCGTGATGCCGTGGCAGCCCAGGTAGTACATGAAGACCAGCAGGCCCAGGTCGAGCCAGCTCACTCCCCATCCCCAGGCGAGCGGCACGGCCGCCAGAAGGGCTACGAACGGAACGGTGATGAAGAGGAGGAGAGCCAGCTGCTCGATGGAGCGCTTGGACTCGCCACCGCGGGTGGCCAAGGGGGCCGATGCGTCGGTCGCCGCATTCGGGGCGTCTTCGAGCACGTCGGGACTTGTGGTCATGGGGTCCCCTGTGGGGTGAGGGTGTGTGTCTGTGTGGGTCTCATGCCAGGCTACGGTTGCGTAACCTACGGCGTCGTAAGTATGGCAGCGCTTTGCCCGGCGGCAAGAGGCCGCCGGTAACGGGTTCGCCCGTGCCGCCTATCCTGGGTGTCGTCGGACAGCGTGGTCCACAAACCTCCAGACGTGCTCAAACACTGCAAGGAGCCGCACCTGTGAGCAGTGCCGACCAGAACTCCAACACCAGCGCGGAGCTGCGTGCCGACATTCGCCGACTCGGCGATCTGCTGGGCGAAACGCTCGTCCGGCAGGAAGGGCCCGAGCTCCTCGAACTGGTCGAGCGGGTGCGTGCACTGACGCGCACCGACGGCGAGGCCGCCGCCGAACTGCTCGGCGACACCGACCTGGAGACCGCCGCCCGGCTGGTGCGCGCCTTCTCCACTTATTTCCATCTTGCCAACGTCACCGAGCAGGTGCATCGCGGGCGTGAGCTGCGGGTGAAGCGCGCGGAAGAGGGCGGCCTTCTTGCCCGTACGGCGGACAGGCTCAAGGACGCCGATCCCGAGCACCTGCGCTCCACGGTCAAGAACCTCAACGTCAGGCCCGTCTTCACGGCGCACCCGACCGAGGCTGCGCGCCGGTCCGTACTGAACAAGCTGCGTCGCATCGCCGAGCTGCTCGAAACCCCGGTCATCGCCTCCGACCGGCGTCGGCACGACCTCCGTCTGGCCGAGTCGATCGACCTCATCTGGCAGACGGACGAGCTCCGCGTCGTACGCCCGGAGCCCGCCGACGAGGCGCGCAACGCCATCTACTACCTGGACGAGCTGCACGCCGGCGCCGTCGGCGACGTCCTGGAGGATCTCGCCGCCGAGCTTGAGCGTGTCGGCGTCGAGCTGCCCGCCGAAACGCGGCCGCTGACCTTCGGCACCTGGATCGGCGGCGACCGCGACGGGAACCCGAATGTGACGCCCGCCGTCACCTGGGAAGTGCTGATCCTCCAGCACGAGCACGGGATCACCGACGCCCTGGAGCTCGTCGACCAGCTGCGCGGACAGCTGTCGAACTCCATCCGCTACACCGGCGCCACCGAGGAGCTGCTGTCCTCGCTCCAGGCCGACCTGGAGCGGCTGCCCATCAGCCCCCGCTACAAGCGGCTGAACGCCGAGGAGCCGTACCGGCTCAAGGCCACCTGCATCCGCCAGAAGCTCGTCAACACGCGCGAGCGCCTCGCCAAGGGCACCCCGCACCAGCCCGGCATCGACTACCTCGGCACCGGCGAGCTCATCGACGACCTGGCGCTCATCCAGACGTCGCTGCGCGAGCACCGTTGCGGCCTCTTCGCCGACGGCCGCATGGACCGTACGATCCGTACGCTCGCCGCCTTCGGGCTGCAGCTCGCGACGATGGACGTACGCGAGCACGCCGACGCGCACCACCACGCGCTCGGCCAGCTCTTCGACCGGCTGGGCGAGGAGTCCTGGCGGTACGCCGACATGCCGCGCGACTACCGGCAGAAGCTGCTCGCGAAGGAGCTGCGGTCGAGGCGTCCGCTGGCGCCGACGCCTGCGCCGCTGGACGCGGCCGGGGACAAGACGCTCGGCGTGTTCAGCACGATCAGGGAGGCGCTGGAGCGCTTCGGGCCCGAGGTCGTCGAGTCGTACATCATCTCGATGTGCCAGGGCGCCGACGACGTTTTCGCCGCCGCTGTGCTGGCGCGCGAGGCGGGTCTCGTCGACCTGCACGCGGGCTGGGCGAAGATCGGCATCGTGCCGCTCCTGGAGACCACGGACGAGCTGCGCGCCGCCGATGTGATCCTCGACGAGATGCTCGCCGACCCGTCGTACCGGCGGCTGGTCTCGCTGCGCGGCGACGTTCAGGAAGTCATGCTCGGGTACTCCGACTCGTCGAAGTTCGGCGGCATCACGACCTCGCAGTGGGAGATCCACCGCGCCCAGCGCCGCCTGCGTGACGTCGCGCACCGGTACGGCGTACGCCTGCGGCTCTTCCACGGCCGCGGCGGCACCGTCGGCCGCGGCGGCGGCCCCTCGCACGACGCGATCCTCGCGCAGCCGTGGGGCACGCTGGAGGGCGAGATCAAGGTGACCGAGCAGGGCGAGGTCATCTCCGACAAGTACCTGGTGCCGTCCCTGGCCAGGGAGAACCTGGAGCTGACGGTCGCCGCCACGCTCCAGGCGTCCGCGCTGCACACCTCGCCCCGCCAGTCCGACGAGGCGCTCGCGCGCTGGGACGCGGCAATGGACACGGTGTCCGACGCGGCCCACACGGCGTACCGGCGGCTCGTCGAGGACCCGGACCTGCCCGCGTACTTCTTCGCGGCCACCCCGGTGGACCAGCTCGCCGACCTGCACCTGGGCTCGCGCCCCTCGCGCCGCCCGGACAGCGGTGCGGGCCTGGACGGGCTCCGGGCGATCCCGTGGGTCTTCGGGTGGACGCAGTCGCGGCAGATCGTGCCGGGCTGGTTCGGCGTCGGGTCGGGCCTCAAGGCGCTGCGCGAGGCGGGCCTGGACACGGTCCTGGACGAGATGCACGAGCGCTGGCACTTCTTCCAGAACTTCCTCTCCAACGTGGAGATGACGCTCGCGAAGACCGACCTGCGCATCGCCGGTCACTACGTCGACACGCTCGTCCCGGACGACCTGAAGCACGTCTTCGAGACGATCCGCGCCGAGCACGAGCTGACGGTGGCCGAGGTCCTGCGCATCACGGGCGGCAAGCAGCTGCTCGACTCCAACCCGGTGCTCCAGCAGACGTTCGCGATCCGCGACGCCTACCTGGACCCGATCTCCTACCTCCAGGTCTCGCTGCTGGCCCGCCAGCGCGCGGCGGCCGAGCGGAACGAGGAGGCCGATCCGCTGCTGGCCAGGGCGCTGCTGCTCACGGTCAACGGCGTGGCGGCGGGCCTGCGCAACACGGGCTGAGCCCAGCCGGCGATGCAGACGCAGAACGGCGGTGGTCCTTTCGGACCACCGCCGTTCGCGTGCTCGTTTACCGGATTCAGTGGTTGCGGGCCGTGCGGCGTCGTGCCAGCAGGTAGCCGCCGCCGGCGACCAGAGCGGCCGCGATCGCCGAGAGCATGCCGACGGGCGCACCGCTGCCGGTCTCGGCCAGGTCGCCGCCGCCATTGCTGGACGGGGCCGGAGCGGGGTTCGCGGTCGAGGTCGGAGCAGCGGCGCCGGGCTTGTCCGGGGTCGCCTCGGAGGGCTCGGCGGTCGGCGCGCCCGAAGCGTCCTCGCCGGGCTTCTCGCCCGGCTTCTGGCCCGGCTCCTCGCCCGGCTTGACGTCGTCGCCCGGGCAGTCGGTCCAGAAGACCTTGTGCTTGGCCTTGCCGTGCTCGCCGTCGAAGTTCCAGAACAGCTTGTAGTGGCCGTCGGGGAGCGTGAGGTCCACGGTGCGCTCGTGACCGTCGGCGTCGAGCGTCAGCGAACCGGCCTTGACCTGCACGCCCTTGACGTCGGCGGTCGGGGCCCACGCCTCGATGCGCCACTCGACCTGCTGCCCGGCGTCAAAACCGAACGCGTCGAGGTAGAAGGTGCAGACGTGCGGCTCGTTCTTGCGGAGTTCTTCGCCGGTCTCGGCATCGTGGATTTTCACGGTGCCGTTGTCGCCGGGCGGGGTGGCGAACGCGGAGGGAGCGGCCAGCAGGGAGAAGGCCGCTGCCGTCACCACAGCGCCGATGGAAATACGAGTGCGCATGGGCAGTCCATCGTGAGAGGGGAGGGGTGCCGTGGGGGGCGGCTCAGCATCCTGTGAACGCACGGGACCGTCAAGGTGAGTTGTGACGCATCCGTACCGAGAACGACCACTTGCCCCGCTAGTCCTCGGTAACGATCGGGTGAATGCGAAACTCCGTTTGAGGAGCCGGAGTCAGAGCGCGAAGAACGACGCCGTCAGCAGCGCCCCGCCCGCCAGCGCCGCGCCCCACGCCAGCCGCGTCAGGCGCAGGCCGCCCGCGATCACCAGGGCCGCGAGGAGCAGGGCGCCGCCCAGCGGGATCCAGGCGTGGAGGATGCCGGGGGCTCCGGCGCGTACCGCTTCGGACGTGCCCGGCTTCAGGACCACCGGGAACTTCGCGCCCTTCTTGGTGCCGACCGACCTGTCGATGGTGACGGGGGAGCGGTCGGCCGCCGCAGGGTCCGCCGGGACGTACGGGCCCGTGCACGTCTCGTCGCCGCACTTGGCGACCGTCAGCGTGCCGTGCTCGCGGCCCTTGGAGAGCATGACGTGCTGGGCGGCGCCCCAGGAGGAGCGGACGCCGGCGACGAGCAGCAACAGGGCGACGCCGGCCATCGCCGCACGTCGGGCGTACAGGAGCGCTTGAGTCCGCTTCGTGGCCATGGAGGGCGATCCTTGGCCATCCGACCGCGCTCGGTCAACCTCTGGCCATGGATCGTGTCAGGAGTTGTACGTGGACTGCGCGCGTTCGAGGCCGTCGATGACCAGGCACTCCACCGCGTCCGCCGCCCGGTCCACCAGGTAGTCCAGCTCCTTGCGCTCCGTCGAGGAGAAGTCCTTCAGGACGAAGTCGGCCACCTGCATACGACCCGGCGGACGGCCGATGCCGAACCGCACACGGTGGTAGTCGGGGCCCATCGCCTTGGTCATCGACTTCAGACCGTTGTGCCCGTTGTCGCCGCCGCCCAGCTTCAGCCGCAGCGTGCCGTAGTCGATGTCCAGCTCGTCGTGGATCGCGACGATGTTCGCCGTCGGCACCTTGTAGAAGTCGCGCAGCGCGGTGACGGGACCGCCGGACAGATTCATGTACGACATCGGCTTGGCCAGCACCACACGGCGGTTGCCGGGGCCGGGCGGGCCGATGCGGCCCTCGACGACCTGGGCGCGGGCCTTGTGCGCCTTGAACTTCGCCCGCATCCGGTCGGCGAGGAGGTCGGCGACCATGAAGCCGACGTTGTGGCGGTTGGCCGCGTAGTCCGGCCCCGGATTGCCCAGACCCACAATGAGCCAGGGGTCGGCTGCGTCCGTCATCTGCATATCTCCTTCATACGCCAGCCGCCGTCCCGCGCGCTGCGGCGCGGGACGGCGGCTGGACGGTGCTGGGCCCGGGGGTACAGCGATGTCCGGGGAACAGCGGGGTTCAGACCGAGGCTCAGGCCTCGGCGCCCTCGGCGGCACCCTCGGCCGGGGCCTCCTCGGCCTGCGGGGCCAGGACCTGGATGACGATGGCCTCCGGGTCGGTGACCAGGGTGGTGCCCTCGGGCAGCGGAACGTCCTTGGCGTGGATCGAGGCACCGGCCTCAAGGCCCGCGATGGAGACCGTGACCGACTCGGGGATGTGCGTGGCCTCGGTCTCGACCGACAGCGTGTTCAGCACGTTCTCAAGGAGGTTGCCGCCCGGGGCCAGCTCGCCCTCGGTGTGCACGGCGACCTCGACCGTGACCTTCTCGCCCAGCTTGACCGCGAGCAGGTCGACGTGGGTGATGGTGCGCTTGATGGCGTCACGCTGGACGGCCTTGGGGATGACGAGCTCGGTCTTGCCGTCCACGTCGAGGCTCAGGAGCGCGTTGCTGGTCTTGAGCGCCATCATCAGCTCGTGACCCGGCAGCGTGACGTGTACGGGCTCGGCGCCGTGGCCGTAGATGACGCCCGGAACCTTGTTGGCGCGGCGGGTCTGACGGGCAGCGCCCTTGCCGAACTCGGTACGGACTTCAGCGGCGATCTTGATCTCAGCCATGGCTGCACTCCTCGCAGGTGACGAAAAACGGATGGGTCACCCGGCCACGAAACGGCCTGCTACGAAGAGCGCGTCGATAACGGATGCGCCGTACTGAATGAGTACGGCCTCCCTCGCCGAGCAACTCAGGGAGTCTACCCGGCGGGGAGGCCGTACCAGAAATCGATCTAGCTCAGGACCGGCCCGGAGCTGCTACGACTGCTCCTCGAAGAGGCTCGTGACCGAACCGTCCTCGAAGACCTCGCGCACCGCGCGGGCGATCGTCGGCGCCATCGAGAGCACCGTGATCTTGTCGAGCTCCAGCTCGCCCGGCGTCGGCAGCGTGTTCGTCAGTACGAACTCGCTGACCTTGGAGTTCTTCAGCCGGTCCGCCGCCGGACCCGAGAGGATGCCGTGCGTCGCGGTGACGATGACGTCCTCCGCGCCGTTGGCGAACAGCGCCTCCGCCGCCGCGCAGATCGTGCCGCCCGTGTCGATCATGTCGTCGACCAGGACGCACACGCGGCCCTTGACCTCACCGACGACCTCGTGGACGGTCACCTGGTTGGCGACGTCCTTGTCGCGGCGCTTGTGGACGATCGCCAGCGGCGCGTCCAGCCGGTCGCACCAGCGGTCGGCGACGCGCACACGGCCGGCGTCCGGGGAGACGATCGTCAGCTTGTTCCTGTCGACCTTCGCGCCCACGTAGTCCGCCAGCACCGGCAGAGCGGAGAGGTGGTCCACCGGGCCGTCGAAGAAGCCCTGGATCTGGTCGGTGTGCAGGTCGACCGTGAGGATGCGATCGGCGCCCGCGCACTTCAGCATGTCGGCGATCAGGCGGGCCGAGATGGGCTCGCGGCCACGGTGCTTCTTGTCCTGCCGGGCATAGCCGTACGACGGGATGATCACGGTGATGCTCCGGGCGGAGGCCCGCTTCAGAGCGTCGATCATGATCAGCTGTTCCATGATCCACTTATTGATGGGGGCCGTGTGGCTCTGGATCAGGAAGCAGTCGGCGCCGCGCGCCGACTCCTGGAAACGGACGTAGATCTCACCATTGGCGAAGTCGAAAGCCTTCGTCGGCACGAGGCCGACACCCAACTGGTGCGCAACCTCCTCGGCCAGCTCGGGGTGGGCGCGGCCGGAGAAGAGCATCAGCTTCTTCTCGCCGGTCGTCTTGATCCCGGTCACAGCACTGTCTCCTCAGACGTGATTCATTGCTGCTGCGCCCGCACGCCTTGGAATCGCATACGAGCCAGCCGAATTGTGTGCACCTATCACGGTACGCCGTCGGGGGCGCACCTGTTTCCGGTCAGCTGTCGGCTTCGGCCTCGTCGGCCGCCGCCTGAGCCGCCTGTGCGGCAGCGCTTCCCGGACGCTTGCGAGCCACCCAGCCCTCGATATTCCGTTGCTGCCCACGGGCAACGGCGAGCGAGCCGGGCGGCACATCCTTGGTGATGACGGAGCCGGCGGCGGTGTACGCGCCGTCCCCGACCGTGACAGGCGCCACAAACATGTTGTCCGAGCCCGTCCGGCAGTGGGAGCCGATCGTGGTGTGGTGCTTGGTCTCGCCGTCGTAGTTCACGAAGACGCTCGCGGCGCCGATGTTCGTGTGGTCGCCGATGGTCGCGTCCCCGACGTACGAGAGGTGCGGCACCTTCGTGCCCTCGCCGATCACGGCGCTCTTCATCTCCACGTACGCACCGGCCTTGGACTTCGGACCGAGCATGGTGCCGGGCCGCAGATACGTGTACGGGCCGACCGTCGCCCCCTCGCCGACCTCCGCGCGGTCCGCCACCGTGTTGTCGACGCGGGCGTCCTTGCCGACGACCGTGTCCTTGAGGCGGGTGTTGGGGCCGACCTCGCAGCCCTCGCCGAGGTGGGTCGCACCGAGCAGCTGGGTGCCGGGGTGGACGACCGAGTCCTGGTCGAACGTCACCGTCACGTCGATGAACGTCGACGCCGGGTCGATCACCGTCACGCCGCTGAGCATCGCGCGCTGGAGAAGCCGGACGTTGAGCAGCCTGCGCGCCTCGGCGAGCTGCACGCGGTTGTTGATGCCCAGGATCTCCCGGTGGTCGGCGGCGACCGCCGCGCCCACCCGGTGCCCGGCCTCGCGCAGGATGCCGAGGACGTCCGTGAGGTACTCCTCGCCCTGGCTGTTGTCCGTACGGACCTTGCCGAGCGCGTCGGCCAGCAGCCGGCCGTCGAAGGCGAAGACGCCCGAGTTGATCTCGCTGATCGCGCGCTGCGTCTCGGTCGCGTCCTTGTGCTCGACGATCGCGGTGACGGCGCCGGTGGCCTCGTCCCGTACGATCCGGCCGTACCCCGTGGAGTCGGGGACCTCGGCGGTCAGCACGGTGCAGGCGTTGCCGTCGGCGGCGTGCGTGCGCGCGAGCTCGGTGAGGGTCTCGCCGGTCAGCAGCGGCGTGTCGCCGCAGACGACGACCACGGTCCCGTGGATCCCGCCGCCGAGCTGCTCCAGGCCCATCCGGACGGCGTGTCCGGTGCCCTTCTGCTGCTCCTGCACGGCGGTACGGGCCTCGGGGTCGATCTCGCCGAGGTGCGCAGCGACCTGCTCGCGGGCGTGGCCGACGACCACGACGAGGTGCTCGGGGTTCAGTTCGCGGGAGGCGGCGACGACGTGCCCGACGAGCGAGCGCCCGCTGATCTCGTGCAGAACCTTGGGGGTGGCCGACTTCATGCGGGTGCCCTCACCCGCTGCGAGGACGACGACGGCGGCCGGATTGGCGCTCACGGTGATGCCCTTCGGCTTCGGGTGGTGGACACCCGCAGGATACCGGGGGGCCTCAGGACCGAAACGCGCGCGGGTCCTGACCGGTGTGGTCAGGACCCGTATCGATGAGCTGTCGATCACCTCTCGGTGAGCTCCCCTGCCAGGACTCGAACCCGGACATAAGGCACCAAAAGCCTCAGTGCTGCCAATTACACCACAGGGGAATAAGGCGGCCGGGCGACCCAAAACGGACGATGTGTCAGGCCGACGGCTTGGCTGCAAACACTATGCCGTAACACCGGCCTTCAATGCGACGGGCTCCCGGCCCGACCGTGCTCGCCCGGTATCCGGATATTGAGTGGCGCCCGCCCGTAGGGTGGATGGCATGACCGCAACGGGGGCAGACCAGGAGGCCACGGGCATGACCGCCCGGCGCTACTGGTGGTGGGAGCGGCGCCGCAGCGTCGTGCTGGATGTGGGGCTGGCGCTGCTTTCGGCGCTGGAGTGTGCGCTGGAAGGTGTGAGGTTCGCGGGGAACGCGGGACTGCCGGTCCCGCTGGGGGTCGCCTTCGGGGTGGCCGCGGGCTCCGTGCTGCTCGTACGGCGGCGCTGGCCGATCGCCGTGGTCCTGGTGTCCATCGCCGTGACACCGGCCGAGATGGCCTTCCTGATGGGCATCGTGTCGCTGTACACGCTGGCCGCTTCGGAGGTGCCGCGCCGGATCACCGTGGTGCTGGCGGGGATGTCCCTCGCAGGGACGCTGATCGTGACGTACGTACGGACCCAGCAGGACGTCGCGAACGCCACGGACGGGGACTTCGATCCCGGGCCCTGGTACGTGCCGGTGGTGTCGCTCTTCCTTTCGCTCGGACTGACCGGCCCGCCGGTGCTCTTCGGGCTCTATATAGGGGCCCGGCGGCGGCTGATGGAGAGCCTGAGGGAGCGTGCGGATTCGCTGGAGAGGGAGCTGTCGCTGCTCGCCGACCGGGCGGAGGAGCGGGCCGAATGGGCGCGTACGGAGGAGCGGACCCGTATCGCGCGGGAGATGCACGACGTCGTCGCGCACCGGGTGAGCCTGATGGTGGTGCACTCGGCGGCGCTTCAGGCGGTGGCGCTGAAGGACCCCGCGAAGGCAGTCAAGAACGCGGCGCTGGTCGGTGACATGGGCCGCCAGGCGCTGACGGAGCTGCGCGAGATGCTCGGGGTGCTGCGGTCCGGCGACCGTGCGAAGCCGGTGAACACGGCGGTCCCGCTTGCGTCGGTCGGCGCGGCGGCTGCGGCGGCCGCGTCGTCCTCCGCCGAGGCGGTGGAGGACGGGCCGTGCCTGGCCGAACTGGACGCCCTGGTCGGGCAGTCCCGGCAGGCCGGGATGGTGGTGGAACTCACGGTGGAGGGCGACCCCGTTCCGTACGGGGCTCGGGTCGAGCAGACGGCGTACCGCGTGGTGCAGGAGGCCCTGACGAATGTGCACAAGCACGCGGCGGGCGCGAAGACATGGGTGCGGCTCGCGCACCGCGGCTCCGAGGTGGCCATGCAGGTCGAGAACGGCCCCTCCGACGGCGGCACGGCCGACGCGGGCCTGCCGAGCGGTGGGAACGGTCTGGTGGGGATGCGGGAGCGGGTGACGGCACTGGGAGGCGTATTCGTGTCCGGGCCGACGGATGCGGGCGGCTTCCGGGTGTCGGCAGTGCTCCCGGCGCGGGGCTAGGGGTGCGGGGTGGTTCTTCCCCTGCCCGCCCCTTCCCGGCTGTGACATTTGCGGCTGCCGCCGCGTGAGGGAGCAAGCCCTCAGACCCCCGGGCACTTTCAGCCTCTCCGGCGTTTGAGGAGCGGGGTCTGGGGCGGAGCCCCAGTTCGGGAAGGGGCGGGTAGGGGAAGCGCCGCAGGCGTCCCGCACCCCTACGCCGGGGCCAGTCGGCTCGGCTGGGTGCCGGTTACCAGGGTCGACAGGGCCTGGTCCAGGTCGGCGCCCAGGTACCAGTCGCCCGTGTGGTCCAAGGCGTAGACCCGCCCCGCCGAATCGATGGCGAGCACCGCCTGCCCGTCACCCCCTTCGCTGCCGAGCTCCGTGCCGAGCGGGCACACCTCCGTGCCCAGCGCGCGCCCGAGGTCGGCGAACGTACGGGCGTGGTGCAGCCCCCCGAGCGGGTCGAGACGTACCGGCGTCGGCGCGATCTGGCGGCCGGGGCCCGGCGCCGCGATGTACAGTCCGCCGAATTCGGCCCACGCCTCGACCGCCGCGGGGAAGACGCTGTGCTGGTGGCCGGCCGGGGACAGGTGCGCGCGCAGGGTGTCCGCCCAGTGCTCCGCCTGCCTTATGTCCCACCGCCCCGGCTGCCAGCCGGCGGCACGCAGGGCGGCGTCGACGGCCACGGGAAAGCGCGTGGTGTTGGTGTTGAGGTTGGGTCCCGGCATCGGCGGCGGGTCAGCCCTTCTCTGCGATGGTCACGGTGGGGTCTACGGGGCGTACGCCGAAATGGGCGAGCATCGGCGTACAGGAGCGGCAGGGCGGGGCGTAACTGCCGTGCAGCGGGTCGCCGTCCTCGCGGATGTGGCGCGCGGTGAGCTTCGAGTGCTTGAGCGAGCGCCGGGCGTCGCCGGGCGTGAGCGGCTTGCGGGAGGCGCGCTTGGAGCGGGACGCCTCGGCGGCGGTGATGTGCCGAGAGAGGAGGATGGCCTCGGGGCAGCGGCCGGTGAAGCGTTCGCGCTGGCCGCTGGTGAGCGTGTCGAGGAAGTCCTGGACAAGCGGGTGCAGCGCGGGCGGCTGGTCCCCCTTGCCCGCCGTACAGGTGAGGGTGTCGGCGCCACGCACGGAGAGCGCTGCGGCGACCGTCGGCAGGATGCCGTCGCGGCGGTGGAGCAGCATCGGCGGGCGGGCGGCCTCGGTGCTGCTCCAGCTGAGGCGGGGGTCGCCGGACGGGTGCGCTCCGGGGCCCGGCGTGCCGGACGTGCCCGGTGTGCCGTGTGTGCCCGGCGGGCGCTGCGTGCCCGGTGTGCTCGGCTCCGACGTGTGTGAAGTGACGGTGATGTCCTTTTGTGCCGTGTGCATGGTGGTGCTCCCCTCCGTGCCCGCGGCGCTGGCCGCCGGTGTGCACGCCCCCGCGTTGCTGGGACAGCCTGCCAAATGTGACCAGTGGTGCGGAAGCTGGGGCGGTGAACCGTGCGCGGACGTCGCCCAGTGGTGACGCGGGCGTGACGGTTCGTTACGCAAGGCGAGGGGCGGGACCCCTCGTTGTCCCACCGCATAGGCTGTGCGAACCAGCCAGATGCAGCAGGGGGCAACCGCCATGACGACAGGTCGGCTCGGGCAGCAAGCCGCGCCACCGAACGCGGCCTACGCCGGGCAGGTCGTGCACTTCCCGGACCCCGTCCGGGCCTCCCGCCACCCCAAGGGTGTGCGCGTGGACGAGGACGGCTACCCGGTTTTCTCGCCGTACGCACGTGCCGCCGCGGAGATCGCGGAGCCCCCGGAGGGCTTCGGCGTGGACGAACTGCGCGTCACCGATTACGTGTCCGCCAATGCGGCGCTGGCCGCCGACGGCCACGAGCTGTGGGACACCGTCCCGGCGGTCGCGACCCCGCACGGCTGGACCTGGCACCACGTACCGGGCACGCGGCGCATGGAGTTGGTACCGGTCGAGGTGAAGGCGTTGCTGCGTCACCACGGCGGGCTCACGACGGCCGCCGTGGACCAGGACAAGCGCGGCACGCGCCCGTTGCCGGAGACCCGGCCGGTCCATTTCGGACTGCCGAAGGGTTCCGTATCGGTGAGCGAGCAGCAGATCCTGGGCGTGGAGGAAGACCTCGGATATCGGCTGCCCGGCGCGTACCGCTCGTTCCTGAAGGCGGCGGGCGGCTGCGCACCGGTGGGTGCGGCGCTGGACGCGGAGCTGGGGCTGCTGGTCGACCAGCCGTTCTTCACGGTGCGCGACGAGGCGGCGGTCAATGACCTGGTGTACGTCAACAAGTGCCTGCGCGACCACATGACGAAGGACTACCTGGGCGTCGCCTTCGTGCAGGGCGGCCTGCTGGCGGTGAAGGTCAGGGGCGGCGGAACCGGCTCGGTGTGGTTCGTCGCGTACGACGACGCGCGGGACCGCGACGGCTGGACGGTGCACGAGCGCGTGGAGCGGCTGCTGCTGCCGTGCGGCGACGACTTCGACGCGTTTTTGCAGCGGCTCGCGGGCAACCCGCCGGAGCTGGAGACCGTGGCGAACCTGATGGTGGACGGCGGCTTCGCGCGCGCCGTCCCCGTACCGAACGAGGGGTGAGCGCGATGGTGACGTTCGCGCAGGCGCAGGAGCGCGCGGAAGAGTGGGTCAACGGGGACGTACCTGCGCCGTCGCACCGTGAGGTGCGGGTGCGCGAGTTCGAACTCGGCTTCGTGGTCTGGGCGGAGGACCGCGCGGACGGCCCGACCTCGGACGGCGGGCGCCAGCGCCTCGTCATCGCCCGGGACAGCGGCGAGGCCACCCTGTGGCCCGGCCTGCCGGTGGGTGAGGTGATCCGCCGGTACGAGGAGGAGTACGGGACGCCGGATACGTCACCGGCGGACGACGCGGGCCCGCCGCCGGCGCAGCGGATAGACCTGGAACAGACGTCGTTCCTGCTGACGCCGCCGGAGTGGCTCCAGGACGCGGCAGACAAGATGGGCATTCCGGACCACCGGCGCGGGGATGCGGGTGCGGATGAGGCCGACTCCGGTGTCGGTGCGGGTACGGGTACGGGCGTGCCTGCGGGTTCGCTTCCGCCTGCGGCGGGCGGTAGTTGGGCGGACTCCGTCAGCGGGGGCGCGGCTTCGCCTTCGGCGGGCGGCCGCGCAGGCATTGGCACTGACGCGTCGGCCGGTGCCGGTGCCGGTGCCGCAGGCCCGTCTTCGTCCGGCGGGGCTGGGGTCAACGCGCCGCAGGCAAGCGCCGGTTCGTCTTCGGGCGGTGGTAGCTGGGCCGGTGGCGTGGCGGCTGACGGATCTTACGGCGTCGGCGCTGCGGGTTCCTCCTCGGCCGGAGCTGGGCCCGGTGCCAACGACCCGCAGGGCAGCGCTGGTTCGCCGTCCGCCGATGGCGACTGGCCCCTTGCAGGCTCCGTGGGTCCGGCGTCCTCCGGTGACGGCTGGGCAGGTGCCGGGGCAGGCTCGGGTGGGAGTGAGAACGCTTCGCAGGCCGAGCACGGGTCCGGGGGGACTCCCTGGCCCACCGCAGGAGGCTCGCAGGGCGGCTACGACCCCAGCGCCTCCGCAGACGTGCCCGCCGGGGCCACCCCCTGGGCCGGTACGGACACCAACGGGGCCGGGGACGACATGTCAGTTCCGCTTCCGGCCACCGTTTTCGCGCCGCCGCTCTCCGGCTCCGACGATGACGACACCCCGCCGCCCGGCGTGGCGCCGGAGGCCAAGACGGCGCTGATGTCGGGTGGGAGCCAGTTGCCCTCGACTGCGATCGCCCCGGCCGTTCCGGGTGCGCAGCCGCCCGCGTCGCCCGCCTCGCCCTCGTTGCCCCAGTCGCCCGCGGGGTCGGCCGAGGCCCGGGACATCGCCGACGCCGCGACCAGCAAGGCCGCCATGCCGCCGCGCGGTCCTCGGGGCGGCGGTTCTACGACTCCGCCGCCGCCCGGCGCCCCCGGTACGCCGGGTGCGCGGCCGGGTGCGGTTCCGCCGCCGTCGGGGCCGGGTACGCCCGGTGCCCCGGCAGGTGGGTACGTACCGACCCAGCTCGTATCGGCGCTCGACCCCGACGGGCCGAAGCCGCCGGGTGCGCCCGGTGCGCCCACGCCGCCTCCGGGTGGCGGTGTCCACCAGGCGGCGACGATGTTTGCCGACCCGAGCCAGGGCGGTGGCATGCCGGGGGCTCCGCAGCCCCCCGGTCCTCCTGGTGCGCCTACGCCGCCTCCGGGTGGGGGCGTTCACCAGGCGGCGACGATGTTTGCCGACCCGAGCCAGGGCGGCGGCATGCCCGGGGCTCCGCAGCCTCCCGGCCCGCCCGGTCCTCCCCGCGCGCCCGGTACGCCCGGTGCTCCGCAGCCCCCCGGCCCTCCCGGTGTTCCGGGTGCCCCCCAGCCTCCCGGCCCTCCCGGCGGTGGTGTGCATCACGCGGCGACCATGCTGGCCGGGCCCGGCCAGGTCGGGCCGCCGCCGGGTGCTCCCCGGCCCCCGGGTCCGCCCGGTGCGCCCGGGACACCGCCCGGCGCCGCGCCCCAGCCGCCCATGGCTCAGGCACCCATGCCCCAGCAGCCGCATGCCCCCCAGGCTCCGCAGCCCCAGGCGTACGGCTACCCGCAGCCGCCCGCGCCCACCGGTGTGCCGACCGTCGGCCCCGGCTACCAGGCCGTACTGCGCTACCGCGCGCAGGACGGCAGCGAGCAGCAGCTCATCCGCCGCTCCGCGCCCGGTACGCCGCACCCCGAGTGGCAGATCCTGCACGAGCTGCGCGCCATGAACGTGCCGCCGCAGCAGGTGCTCGAACTGCACACCGAGCTGGAGTCGTGCGAGCTGCCCGGCGGTTACTGCGCCCGTATGATCCGCGAGACCTGGCCCCAGGTGCGGATCACGAGCGTCGCGCCGTACGGCACCGATCACGCCAGCCGCCAGCAGGGCATGCAGCATCTCCTCACCCACCAGGGCGAGTTGCACCAGGTCGCGGACGGCCCGGCGCGACCCGCGCCGGTACGGGTGCCGCTGCCGCACCCCGGCCAGCTGATGCAGGCGCCGCCGATCCCGCCCGAGGGGGTCGCGCACGAGCTGGCGGGGGCCTTCGGACCGCAGGGCATCTTCCGCTTCGACCAGGCCGCCGTATCGCGTCAGGGCGTACCGGAGATCGTGGGGCGCACGCTCGTCTGGGCGGGCCTGCCGATCGACTTCGGGCCGTTCTTCTGGGCGCAGGCGGTGCCGGGGCAGCCGGTCCCGACGCTGGCCGAACTCGCCGCCCAGCGCGGGGTGCAGCCGGCCTCGGACGCGGGCTCGTACCTCGTCATGGGCAGCGACTTCGGACGCGCGATCTGCGTTCAGTACGGTACGGCGAACATCGTCGCCGTACCGGTGGAGGCGGGCCCCGGCGGCCGGCCCGTACCGCCGCAGTTCGTGAACACCGGGCTGCCCGAGTTCGCGCGCTCGCTGGCCCTGCTCGGCCGGATGTGGCGACTGCGCTTCGGGCTCACGCCGGAACAGGCGGGCCGCTGGACGGTCGACTTCCAGGCGCAGCTCGCCGCGCTGGACCCGGCGGCGCTGTCGTCGCCGGAGAGCTGGTGGTCGGTGCTGCTGGAGCAGATGTGGGACGGCCTGATCTGACCGGCCGACCCGGCTGAGGTGTGTACGTACGACTGAGGCGCTCGACCCCCGCGGAATGGGTCGGGCGCCTCGGTCAATTGCAACCCACGATCCGATCAAGCCATCCCTTTCCGATTTCTGACAACAAATCACGCACCCTTGACCGGATGAGTCGGGCGGAGTGTCGCGTTATGAGCACTTCATCTTGATCCGTCAAGATTGCGCGGACTGCGTTGTGTGTCGGAGAGAGGCTTCAAGGATGAATGCATCGGTTTCACCGTCACCTCACGGCTTCGTCGTCGTACGAGGCCGCGGCTACCGCCAGGAACAGGTGGAACGCCAAGTCGCCCGGCTCTCCCGGGACCGCGACGCCGCGTGGGAGCGCGCAGCGCGCCTCACCGTCCTCGCAAGGGACATGGAGGCCGAGGCGGCCGAGGTCGGCCAGCGGGCGGCAGGGCTCGCCCCGCAGACGTACGAGAGCCTTGGCGAGGGCGCCCAGAACCTCCTCGCGGTGGTCGAGGAGGAAGTCGCGGCGGTGGCCGTCGCCGCACGCGACGACGCGCAGGCGCTGCACGACGCGGCCGAGACGGAGGCCGCCAAGATCCGGGACGCGGCGCGTGCGTACGCCGACAAGGTGCTGGCGGACGCCGAGGCCTGCGCCCAGCAGCTCCTCAACGCCGCACAGGCCACCGCCGACGAGGCCCGGATCGGCGCACGCCGGTACGTGAAGGAGCTGCGGAGCGAGGCGGTCGGGACGCTGAAGGAAACCCGGCAGCGTACGGCCGCCCTGCTCGCCGCCCAGCGCGAGGAACACGCCGAGCGGTGGGAGGCCGTGGGCCGCGAACTCGCGGGTCACCAGGCCCTGTTCGACGCCCGTCACGCCGAGCTGACGGCGCACGCCGAGGGCGTTCTGGCGGATGCCAAGCGTGCCCTGGCCGAGGCTGAGGAGGCGGCCCGCCACGGCCAGGAGGACGCGGAGGCGCAGGCGGCGGAACTGCTGGCGCAGGCCCGGGTGAGCGAGGAGCGCATCGCACGCGAGACGGAACGCATCCTGCGCGAGCACGAGGAGGCCGGCGAGGAGATGCAGGCCCACATGACCCATGTACGCACCAGCCTGGCCACTCTGACGGGCCGGGCGACGGCAGAGGGGTGACCAGGTCCGACGAGGAGGGGGCGGCGGCCCTGGTCCGACGAGGTCCGACCAGGGCGTGTCCGGCGGATCAGGCCGGCTTCAGGGTGCGGCGCCATCTCAGCGCAGATGTGCGTGCCAAGCCCCGCGGCCCAGGCATGATCCGCCGGACACGCCCCAGGGCCGCCCGGAGTCGTCACCGGCTGCCGCCCCCCGCCCCGGCCAGGATCCACGCCTCCACCGCCTCGTACTGGCGCCGCTGATCGCCGGATGTGCGGCGGCTCAGGAACGTACCCAGCCAGCCCATGAAGAAGCCGAACGGGATCGAGACCAGGCCCGTCGTGGTGAACGGGTACCAGTTGAAGTCCTGGGCGGGGAACACCGAATGGGGTGATCCCGAGACCAGGTTGGTGCCCGTGATCAGGACGAAGACGCACAGCGTGCCGCCGATGAGGGTGCACATCAGGCCGGTGCGCGTGAAGCGGCGCCAGAAGAGGCTGTAGACCAGGGCGGGGGCGAGGGCGGATGCGCCGATGCAGAAGGAGAGAGCGACGAGCGGCTGTACGTTCCAGTGGCGGGCCAGGACCGCGAGGACGATCGCGGGGAGGCCGACTCCGACCGCAGCCGCCCTGGCCACGCCCATCTCGGTCGCGTCCCGCACGAGGGATGTGCGGACGCCGTGGACGAAGAGGTCGTGGGCCAGCGAGTTCGCGCACGCCAGGATCATGCCCGCGACCGAGGCGAGGAGGGTGAGGAAGATCGCGGTGGTCACGGACGTGAAGATCAGGGTTTCGAGGGCGGACGCGTCGGTGCCCACCAGGGCCTGAGTGACCAGCAGGATCGAGGTGTTGCCCTGCGGGTCGTGCGTAGTGATCGTCGGGCGGCCGACGAGCGCCGCCGCGCCGAAGCCGATCACCGTGATGAGCAGGCAGAAGAAGACGACGACCGAGACCGCCCAGGACATCGAGCGGCGTACGGCGAGTGCGTTGCGCGAGCTGTACATGCGCATCGTGATGTGGGGGAGGCAGGCGGCGCCCAGGACGACCGTCAACTCCGAGCTGATCATGTCGAGTTCGTTGCCGCCGAACTGGAGCCCCGACCTCAGGTAGGCGTCGCCCGCGCCGCTGCCGTCCCTGGCCGCGCCCAGCAGTCCCCCTGCGCTCCAGTCGAAGTGATTGAGGACGAGGACGGCGACCGCAACGCCCGCGCCCAGCAGGAAGACGGTTTTGATGATCTGGATGAGGGCGGTGCCCTTCATGCCCCCGATGGCGGCGTAGCTGATCATCAGTACGCCCAGGAGGACGATGCAGCTGGTCCTGAATCCCGAGCCCTCGAAGCCCAGGATGAAGGAGAGCAAGTGACCGGCGCCGGCGAGCTGTACGACCATCAGGGGGAGCAGCGCGGCGAGCGTGACGGCGCTGGCCGTGATGCGTACGGCGCGGCTCGGCGCGCGGCGGGCGAGGGCGTCGCCCATGGTGAACCGGCCCGCGTTGCGCAGGGGTTCGGCCAGCAGAAACATCAGGAGTACGAGGGAGACTGCCGTGCTCAGGGCCAGTACGACGCCGTCGTAGCCGGTGAGTGAGATGACGCCGATCGTGCCGAGGACGGTGGCCGCCGAGATGTAATCGCCCGCTATGGCGAGGCCGTTGCGCATGGGGGAGAGGGAGCGGTAGCCCGTGTAGAACTCGGCGAGGTCGTCGCGGTCGGGCCCGGTCATCACGCACATCAGCAGCGTCACTGTGGCCACCGCGATGAAGGCGACCAGAGAGATTTCCTGCGTGGAGTCGCTGAATCCGGTCACCGGGCCGCTCCCCGCGACGCTTGATTGCGGAGGTTCTCGGAGAGCGGGTCGACTCTGCGGCGGGCGGACTTCTCGTACACCGTTATGGCCACGAGCGTGACGGGGAGCTGGCAGAGGCCGAGCAGCAGACCGGTGTTGAGGCCGCCCGGCAGCTCGCTGCCCATCAGGTCGGGCGCGTAGCCGGAGAGGATCAGGAAGAGCGTGAAGTAGCCGAGGGCGGTGAGGGTGGCGACGCGGCGCAGGCGGCGGTACGCCGAACGCAGTTGGCGCAGGTCGCTGTGGTGGCCGGGCATGCCGGGGTGTGCGGGGACGGGCTGCGGCGGTACGGGTGGGACAGGCTTGGAGCTTTGCCAGGGGTACAGGTATTCCGGGTAGTGCGGCATGTACGGGCTTCTCCTTGCGCGGCTGGTACCCGAGCGGGGTGCAGGGAGGAGCGCGACCGGGGCCGGGAGCGGCGGCGGGGCGCTGTGGGGTCGCGTACGTTACCCAGGGGTAGTCGCCCCGGCGAGCCTTTCGTACGAACTGGCGCCGGGAATCAGGCAGTTACCTCGGGTAATGAGACGCTCCCGAAACCTTACTGGTGGTAACGGGTCGAGGAGGCCCGTTTCAGTCGACCGGTTTGTCTTCTCCCAGGACAGGAAAGCGGCGCGGCGCGACAAAGACGAGCACGAGCAGAGCGACGCCCGCCGCGATCGCCGCGCCCACGTAGACATGGTCGACGGCGGTGTCCACGGCCCGCCGCAGATAGTCGGCGGCCTCTGCGGTGAGCGAGTCCGGATCGCCCAGCGCGTGCGAGACGGAATCGAGGTCGTCTGGCAGCCCGTTGTGTATCCCGTCGGGCGCGGCGGCGAGCTTTGAAGCGAGGGTGGCATTGGCGATCGCGCCGAAGAGGGCCGCGCCGACGGACTGGCCCACCTGCCGGCAGAAGAGGACCGACGCGGTCGTCGTGCCGCGCTCCGACCAGCCCACCGTCGACTGGACGCCGACGATCAGGGGCAGCTGGAAGAGACCGAGCGCCGCGCCGAGCAGCAGCATGATCAGGGCGGGCTGCCACGCGGCGCCCGGGAACGGCAGCAGCGGGAAGGCGAGCAGGATCAGCGTCGAGCAGCCGATGCCGATGATCGCGGTCAGCCGGAAGCCGATGCGGTTGTACGCGTGCTGGCTCAGCGCGGCGGAGACCGGCCAGCTCAGCGTCATGATCGATAGAACGAAACCGGCGGCGATCGGGCCGAGACCGAGGACCGACTGGGCGTAGGTGGGCAGGAACACGGTCGGCGCGACCATGAGGAGGCCGAGCGCGCCGAGGGCGAGATTGACGGCAGCGATGGTGCGCCTGCGCCACACCCACCCCGGGATGATCGGCTCGGCTGCGCGGCGTTCTATGACGACGGTCGCGGCGGCGAGAAGCGCGCTCCCGCCGAACAGGGCCAGGGAGGGCGCGGAGAGCCAGGGCCAGGCGACGCCGCCCTGGACGAGGGCGAAGAGCAGCAGGCCGCCGCAGGCGAACACGGCCAGGGCGCCCGCCCAGTCGATACGGGGGCGGGTGGCCGTACGCGACGCCGTACGGGCGCCCTCGTGCAGGTGGCGGGCGATGAGCCAGAGGGCGACGCCGCCGACCGGCAGGTTGACGAGGAAGATCCAGCGCCAGTCGGCGTAGGCGGCGAGCAGCCCGCCGAGCGCCGGGCCCGCGACGGCCGACACGGCCCACACGGTCGACAGCTTCGCCTGGATCTTCGGGCGTTCCTTGAGGGGGTAGAGGTCGGCGGCGATGGTCTGGACGGTGCCCTGGATGGCGCCGCCGCCCAGGCCCTGGACGATACGGAAAGCGATCAGGCTGCCCATGTTCCAGGCGCAGGCGCAGAGGAGCGAGCCGAGGAGGAACAGGGCTATGCCCGCGATCAGGACGGGCTTGCGGCCGAAGGTGTCGGAGAGCTTTCCGTACACCGGGAGGGTGACGGTCACGGCGAGGAGATAGCCGGAGAACAGCCAGGAGAAGATGGCGAATCCGCCCAGGTCGCCGACGATCTGGGGGACGGCGGTGGAGACGATCGTGCCGTCGAGGGCGGCCAGTGCCATGCCGAGCATGAGCGCGGCGACGACCGGGCCGCGACGGGCGGTGCGTAGCGGGCCGGTGCTGTCCGTGCCGCCCGTGCCGTCCGGACTGCCGGCGCCGCCCGTGCCGCCCGTGCTGCCGGTAGTGCCCGCAGTGCCGCTTGCGCCGCTCACCAAGATCCCTTCACCGTGCACGTATCTGGCTCTCGACACCTTCTCACCCGCAGGTCGCGCAGCGGGAGGGTCCGTCGTCCCCGAGTGCGGGTCCACCTGAGGGTGGAGAGCCCCTAGGGGGATCTCCTTACTTCTGGCCAGGGGGCGTTCGTCCCGGTGGAGGACGAGGAGGGCGGGGTCCGCTCCTTAGCTTGTTCCTACGGCTGTTCGCAGACTCGACGTGCTCGATCGACGACCTAGGAGACCTACCGTGACAACGGCCATGACCATGAGCAGGCAAGAGGGCGCCGGCGGGCGTACGGCCGTTGCCGCGAGGGCGCGGCAGGTCGTCAAGGCGTACGGGGCGGGGGAGACCCGCGTCGTCGCGCTCGACAACGTCGATGTGGACATCAACCGGGGGCAGTTCACCGCCATCATGGGCCCGTCCGGCTCCGGCAAGTCGACGCTGATGCACTGCCTGGCCGGCCTGGACACCGTGACGTCGGGCGAGATCCATCTCGACGAAACCGAGATCACCAAGCTCAAGGACAAGAAGCTCACGCAGCTGCGCAGGGACCGGATCGGCTTCATATTCCAGGCCTTCAACCTGCTGCCGACTCTCAACGCCCTGGAGAACATCACGCTGCCGATGGACATCGCGGGCCGCAAGCCGGACGCAGCGTGGCTGAACAGGGTGGTGGAGACGGTCGGTCTCGGGGACCGCCTCAAGCACCGGCCGACGCAGCTGTCCGGCGGCCAGCAGCAGCGAGTGGCCGTGGCGCGGGCCCTCGCCGCCCGCCCCGAGATCATCTTCGGCGACGAGCCGACCGGAAACCTCGACTCCCGGGCGGGAGCGGAGGTGCTGGACTTCCTGCGCACGTCGGTCGACGAGCTGGGCCAGACCATCGTGATGGTCACCCATGACCCGGTCGCCGCTTCGTACGCGGACCGGGTGCTGTATCTCGCGGACGGCCGGATCGTCGACGAGATGTTCTCCCCGACCGCCGAGCAGGTCCTCGACAGGATGCGGTGCTTTTCTGGGGGACGCCCCCAGACCCCCGACTTCGACGCGCGCGGGCGGACGTCATGACCGTCCTCAGGACCTCCATGCGCAACTTCGTCGCGCACAAGGGACGGATGGCGCTCTCCGCCGTCGCGGTCCTCCTCTCGGTGGCGTTCGTGTGCGGCACGCTCGTCTTCACCGACACCATGAACACGACGTTCGACAAGCTCTTCGCCGCGACCGCGGCCGATGTCACCGTCAGCCCCAAGTCCGCCGAGGTCGGCGACGACGAGGGCCCGCGGACCGGCAGGCCCGAGGCGCTGCCCGCTTCCGTAGTCCGGCAGGTGGCGAAGGCGGACGGAGTGAAGTCCGCCGAAGGCGCCGTGACCAGCATGTCCGTGACCGTCGTCAACAGCGACAACAAGAACATGGGCTCCGACACCGGCGCCCCGACGATCGCCGGCAACTGGACGCAGAACGACCTCAAGGCCATGGAGATCACCTCGGGACACGCCCCGCGCGGGCCCACCGAGGTGATGGTCGACTCCGACACCGCGGACAAGCACGGCCTGAAGCTGGGCGACGAGCTGCGGACCATAGCCGTCACCGGCGACTTCACTGCCAAGATCTCCGGCATCGCCTCCTTCAAGGTGACCAACCCGGGCGCGACCGTCGTGTACTTCGACACCGCCACCTCGCAGCAGAAGCTGCTGGGCACGCCGGACACCTTCACGCACATCGCGGTCACCGCCGAACAAGGCGTCAGCGACACCCAGTTGAAGCAGGACGTCGCGAGCGCGCTCGGTGCGCCCGGAGACTCGGCGGCGTACAAGCTCCAGACCGCGAAGGAGGCCGCCGACTCGGGCCGTGAGGACGTCGGCTCCTTCCTCGACGTGATGAAGTACGCGATGCTCGGCTTCGCCGGAATCGCCTTCCTCGTCGGCATCTTCCTGATCGTCAACACCTTCTCGATGCTGGTCGCCCAGCGCACCCGCGAGATCGGCCTGATGCGGGCCATCGGCTCCAGCCGCAAGCAGATCAACAGGTCCGTGCTGGTGGAGGCGCTGCTGCTGGGCATCGTCGGTTCGGTCGCCGGTGTCGGCGCCGGTGTCGGTCTCGCCGTCGGCCTCATGAAGCTCATGGGCTCCATGGGCATGGAGCTGTCCACCGAGGACCTGACCGTGGCCTGGACGACCCCGGCCGTCGGACTCGCGCTCGGCATCGTCGTCACCGTCGTCGCCGCCTACATCCCCGCCCGCCGGGCCGGCAAGGTCTCCCCGATGGCCGCGCTCCGCGACGCCGGGACTCCGGCGGACGCCAAGGCAGGGTGGATACGGGCCGGGATCGGCCTGGTCCTGACCGGTACGGGTGGCGTGCTGCTCTACCTGACGGCGCAGGCGGACAAGGCGAGCGTCGGCGCGCTGCTCCTCGGCGGCGGTGTCGTACTCACTCTCATCGGCTTCATCGTTGTCGGACCGCTGCTCGCCGGCGGTGTGGTGCGGGTACTCAGCGCCCTCGTGCTGCGGATGTTCGGCCCCGTCGGCCGGATGGCCGAACGCAACGCCCTGCGCAACCCCCGGCGTACGGGAGCGACCGGCGCGGCCCTGATGATCGGCCTCGCGCTGGTGGCGTGCCTGTCGGTGGTCGGCTCCTCGATGGTCGCGTCGGCGACGGACCAGCTCGACAAGTCGGTCGGCGCGGACTTCATCGTCCGCAGCGGCCCCAGCGGGCCGATCGTGCCCGAGGCGGAAAAGGCGCTGCGCGCCGTCCCCGGCATCGAGCACTTCACCAGCTACAAGGGCATCGAGGCCGAGCTGACCGCCCCCGACGGCACGTCGGAGGAGACGGAGCTGGCCGCCGCCGACCCGACGTACACCAGCGACCTGCGGCGCGAGACCGTCGCCGGTGAACTGTCGGCGGCGTACGGCAAGAACGCCATGTCCGTCGGCGACACGTACGCCAAGAAGCACGGCATCAAGGTCGGCGACGAGATGACGGTCGCCTTCAAGGGCGGCGAGACCGCGAAGCTCAAGATCGCGGCGATCACCTCGGACGACACGGACGTCGACGAGGGCGCGATGTACACCAACATCACGACCGCCGCTCAGTACCTGTCGGCCGACAGGATGCCGCTGAACCCGGTCATGTATGCGAAGGCGGTGGAAGGCAAGGAGGAAGCCGCGTACGCCGCGCTCAAGGACACGCTGTCCGAGTACCCGCAGTACAAGGTGCAGAACCAGGCCGACTTCAAGCAGGACCTCAAGGACCAGGTCGGCCAGCTGCTCAACATCGTCTACGGCCTGCTGGCCCTCGCGATCATCGTCGCGGTGCTGGGCGTGGTGAACACGCTGGCCCTGTCGGTCGTCGAGCGGACCAGAGAGATCGGCCTGATGCGGGCCATCGGCCTCTCGCGCCGCCAGCTGCGCCGCATGATCCGCCTGGAGTCGGTGGTCATCGCCCTGTTCGGCGCCCTGCTGGGCCTCGGCCTGGGCATGGGCTGGGGCACGTCGGCGCAGAAGCTGCTGGCCCTGGAGGGCCTGGGCATCCTGGACATCCCGTGGCCGACGATCATCACGGTCTTCGTGGCCTCGGCCTTCGTGGGCCTGTTCGCGGCGCTGGTCCCGGCGTTCCGGGCGGGGCGGATGAACGTACTGAACGCGATCGCCACGGATTAGCGGGGCGGAACGGGGTACGGGGGGGCGGTACGGGGGCGGGCCCGGCCCGGGGTGTTCCGAGGAACACGCCGGGCCGGGCTGTTTGTGCGGGTGTGGATAGCGGACGCGGTTGTCAGCAGCGAGCCGTAGTCTGGAAGAACCCCGGCCCGTTCCACGTGTCGGGTCCTTCGCGTTGCCCACACCCACACCGCTTACCCGGACGGAAGCCCTTCATGAGCCTGCACGGTCTGCTGGATGCCGTTGTACGAGACACGGCGCTCGCCGAAGCGGTGACGGCCGCCGCCGACGGCAACCGCATGCACATCGACCTGGTCGGCCCGCCCGCCGCGCGCCCCTTCGCTGTGGCCGCGCTGGCCCGCGAGACCGGCAGGACCGTGCTCGCCGTGACCGCGACCGGCCGCGAGGCCGAGGACCTGGCCGCCGCGCTGCGCACGCTGCTGCCCGAGGACCGGGTCGTCGAGTTCCCGGCGTGGGAGACGCTGCCGCACGAGCGCCTGTCGCCGCGCAGCGACACGATGGGCCGCCGCCTCGCCGTCCTGCGCCGCCTCGCGCACCCCCGCGCCGACGACCCATCCGCAGGTCCGGTGAGCGTGATCGTGGCGCCCGTACGGTCCGTACTTCAGCCGCAGGTCAAGGGGCTGGGCGACCTGGAGCCGGTGGCGCTGCGGACCGGGCAGAGCGCGGATCTGGGCGACATCACGGCGGCGCTCGCGGCAGCGGCGTACTCCCGGGTCGAACTGGTCGAGAAGCGCGGTGAGTTCGCGGTACGCGGGGGGATCCTCGACGTCTTCCCGCCGACCGAGGAGCACCCGCTCCGGGTGGAGTTCTGGGGCGACGACGTCGAGGAGATCCGTTACTTCAAGGTCGCCGACCAGCGCTCCCTGGAGGTCGCCGAGCACGGCCTGTGGGCGCCGCCCTGTCGCGAGCTGCTGCTGACCGACAGCGTGAAGGCGCGGGCAGCCGCCCTCGCCGAGGCGCACCCGGAGCTCGGCGAGCTGCTCGGCAAGCTCGCCGAGGGCATCGCCGTGGAGGGCATGGAGTCCCTGGCCCCCGTCCTCGTCGACGACATGGAGCTGCTGCTGGACGTCCTGCCCAAGGGCTCCATGGCGCTGGTGTGCGACCCGGAGCGGGTACGGACCCGGGCGGCCGACCTGGTGGCGACCTCGCAGGAGTTCCTCCAGGCGTCGTGGGCGGCCACGGCGGGCGGAGGCGAGGCCCCGATCGACGTGGGCGCGGCGTCGCTGCGCGGGATCGCGGACGTACGGGAGCGGGCCCGCGAGCTGGACATGATGTGGTGGTCCGTCGCACCCTTCGCGGCGGACGAAGAGCTCTCCGCCGACACCCTCAAGCTGGGCATGCACGCCCCGGAGGCGTACCGCGGCGACACCGCGCGGGCGCTGGCCGACACCAAGGGCTGGCTGGCCGACGGCTGGCGCACGGTGTACGTCACGGAGGGCCACGGCCCGGCGGCGCGCACCGTGGAGGTCCTCGGCGGCGAGGGAATCCCGGCCCGCCTCGAAGCGGACCTGTCGGCGGTCGAGCCGTCCCTCGTCCACGTCGCATGCGGCTCGATCGACTATGGCTTCGTGGACCCGGCGCTCAAGCTGGCCGTCCTGACCGAGACCGACCTCACCGGCCAGCGCACCGCCACCAAGGAACTGGGCCGGATGCCGGCCCGCCGGCGCAAGACCATCGACCCGCTGACGCTCCAGGCGGGCGACTACATCGTCCACGAGCAGCACGGCGTGGGCCGCTACGTCGAGATGATCCAGCGCACGGTCCAGGGCGCGACCCGCGAGTACCTCTTGGTCGAGTACGCCCCGGCCAAGCGAGGCCAGCCCGGCGACCGTCTCTACATCCCCACCGACCAGCTCGAACAGGTCACCAAGTACGTGGGCGGCGAGGCCCCGACCCTCCACCGCCTGGGCGGCGCCGACTGGACCAAGACCAAGGCGCGCGCGAAGAAGGCGGTCAAGGAGATCGCCGCCGACCTGATCAAGCTCTACTCGGCGCGCATGGCAGCCCCTGGCTACACCTTCGGCCCGGACACCCCGTGGCAGCGGGAGCTGGAGGACGCGTTCCCGTACGTCGAGACGCCCGACCAGCTGTCCACCATCGCCGAGGTGAAGGAGGACATGGAGAAGTCGATCCCCATGGACCGCCTGGTCTGCGGCGACGTCGGCTACGGCAAGACGGAGATCGCGGTCCGCGCGGCGTTCAAGGCGGTCCAGGACGGCAAGCAGGTGGCGGTCCTGGTCCCGACGACGCTGCTGGTCCAGCAGCATTTCGGGACGTTCTCGGAGCGGTACGCCCAGTTCCCGGTCGTAGTGAAGGCCCTTTCCCGCTTCCAGTCGGACACCGAGGCGAAGGCGACCCTCGAAGGACTCAAGGAGGGCTCGGTCGACCTCGTCATCGGCACGCACCGGCTCTTCTCCTCCGAGACGAAATTCAAGGACCTGGGCCTGGTCATCGTCGACGAGGAGCAGCGTTTCGGTGTGGAGCACAAGGAGCAGCTGAAGAAGCTCCGCGCCAACGTCGACGTACTGACGATGTCCGCCACCCCCATCCCCCGTACGCTCGAAATGGCCGTGACCGGCATCCGCGAGATGTCGACGATCACGACCCCGCCGGAGGAGCGCCACCCGGTCCTCACCTTTGTGGGCCCGTACGAGCAGAAGCAGATCGGCGCCGCGATCCGCCGCGAACTCCTCCGCGAGGGCCAGGTCTTCTACATCCACAACCGGGTCGAGTCCATCGACAGAGCGGCCGCCAAGCTCCGCGAGATCGTGCCCGAGGCGCGGATCGCGACCGCCCACGGCCAGATGGGGGAGAGCGCCCTGGAGCAGGTCGTCGTCGACTTCTGGGAGAAGAAGTTCGACGTACTCGTCTCGACGACGATCGTCGAGTCGGGCATCGACATCTCCAACGCCAACACCCTGATCGTCGAGCGCGGCGACAACTTCGGCCTCTCCCAGCTCCACCAGCTCCGCGGCCGGGTGGGCCGGGGCCGCGACCGCGGCTACGCGTACTTCCTCTACCCGCCGGAGAAGCCGCTCACCGAGACCGCCCACGAGCGCCTGGCGACCATCGCCCAGCACACCGAGATGGGCGCGGGCATGTACGTGGCCATGAAGGACCTCGAAATCCGGGGCGCGGGCAACCTGCTCGGCGGCGAGCAGTCCGGCCACATCGCGGGCGTCGGCTTCGACCTGTACATCCGCATGGTGGGCGAGGCGGTCGCCGACTACCGCGCGGCGGTGGAGGGCGGCGTGGAGGAGGAGCCGCCGCTGGAGGTCAAGATCGAACTCCCGGTGGACGCCCATGTTCCGCACGACTACGCCCCGGGCGAGCGCCTGCGCCTCCAGGCGTACCGTGCGATCGCCTCGGCGAACTCGGAGGAGGACATCAAGGCGGTACGCGAGGAACTGACCGACCGCTACGGCAAGCTCCCCGAGCCCGTCGAGAACCTGCTGCTGGTGGCCGGCCTGCGGATGCTCGCGCGGGCGTGCGGCGTTGCGGACATCACCCTCGCGGGCCCCAACATCCGCTTCGGCCCGGTGGAACTGCGGGAGTCGCAGGAGCTGAGGCTGAAGCGGTTGTATCCGCGCACGGTGCTGAAGCCGGCCACGCACCAGATCCTGGTCCCGCGCCCGACGACGGGCCAGATCGGCGGGAAGCCGGTGGTGGGCCGCGAACTGTTGGGGTGGACCGGGGAGTTCCTCACGACGATCCTGGGGTCGTAGCGAGTCGTAGCGAGTCGTAGCGAGTCGTAGCCAGTACTAGCCAGTACTAGCCGGGGAGTGCCCGGGTCGCCTCTGCGCGACCCCGGGCACGCCCGGCCGGTCCGTCTAAGCGCGTCGAGGTCCATGGCGTCGGCCATCACGCGGTATCCGGCGTCGTTCGGGTGCAGGTGGTCGCCCGAGTCATAGGCGGTGGCGATGCGGTCCTGGTCGGAGGGGTCGGCTAGGGCGCGGTCCAGGTCAACCACGGCGTCGTACTCGCCGGAGGTACGGATCCAGTGGTTGACCGCGTCGCGCTTGGCCTCGTTGACCTTCTCGGCATCGTCGTAGAACGAGCCCTTGATGGGCGTCAGGGTCGCGCCGACCACCTTGATGCCCTTGGCGTGCGCCTGGCGGATCAACGAACGGTGGCCGTCGATGAGTTGGTCGGCGGACACCTCGGGGGTGGGACCGCCAGGGAACCCCTGCCAGCCGTTGCCGCCGATGTCGTTGAGGCCTTCGAGCACGATGACCGTGCGCACGCCCGGCTCGCTGAGCCCGGGTGATCGGTTCCTCGCGGCCCACCACCGGCCTCAAGCTCGCCAAGCGGCCAGAAGGTCGGCCGGGGTGAGGGTCAGGTCCGGTGCCACTCCCACGGCCATGCCCGCCGGGCACACCGCGAGGAGCGGTGCCGCTGCCGCGCCGGGGACGTTGATGCGGGCCTCGGCGAGGTGGGCGAGTTCGCGGTCGCTGAACTTCTTGTTCTCGCGCCACTTCACCGAGCCGAGGAGCAGTACCTTCTTGCCGCTCGTGGCGGGGACGACGACGTCGTACTCAAGACTGTTGTCGCGATTCCACCAGCTGCCCGCTCTCCCCGCATCCTTGAGGGCGGGCAGATCGGGGCCGAGGCGTGAGACGGCCTCCTGGACGAGCGGCTCGACCGCCCTGCCCCGCCAACTGCTCCAGCCGTGGTCGAAGGCGTTGCGCGCGATGTCGGGCCGGCCTCGCGCGATGTGTGCCTGTTGTTCCTCGATGAAGCGGAACCAGAAACGCAGATAGGGGTCGCCGATCCGGTAGCGGCGCAGCTTGCTGCCTGTACCGGCGCCCACCGGAACGTCAACGGCCACAACCCCCTTGTCCGCAAGGACTCTTATGGCCCGCGTGACCGCGGTCTGCGCGGTGGCCCCCTCTTCGGGAAGCCTGCCGACGACCTGGGTGAAGGAACTGAAGCCGACATCCGTGCCGCCGATCGCGGAAAGAACGCGCCGCGCCTGCTGGGCATCGGGGAATTCGGCGTCGAGGGACCGCTGCCCCATGACCACGAGGTCGCTGTTCTCGTCCCCGAGCTGTTCGTGAACGAAGTCGTGGGTGCTGCCCGCACGGGCCAGGTCGAGTACGAGCCGGGGGTAGCCACCCGTGATGAGCGCGGCATCGACGACGGCGAGCGGATCAGCGTCCCGACCCAGCGCCTGCGCGCACTCGGCGGGGTTGAAGGGCTGGACCGGCATGTTCTTCGCGCGCCCGTACAGAGGCCTGTCGTGTTCGGTCAGCCGCTCCATCATGGTGACGTCCGAACCGATCAGCACGAAGAGCACGGGCGTGTTCTCCAGATGCCGGTCCCAGGCGTTCTGCAGCTGCCCTTCGAGCGAAGGATCTGTTGTGGCGGCCCAGGGGAACTCGTCGATCACGACGACGGAAGGCGTGTCACGACAGGCGACGGCGATCCGGCCCAGGGCGTCACGCCAGTCGGCGGGAGGGGCCGAGAAGAGCGACTCGGCGTCCTTCAGCGGCGTCGTCGAGGTGTGCAGTTCGGCGGTGAGGGTGTGGAGCTGAGCCGATGGTGGTGCGTTCTTGACTGCCGAGAAGTACAGATACGGCAGGCCCGACTCTTCTACGAAGCGTGTGAACAGCCGGGACTTGCCCACCTGGCGTCGGCCGCGGACGGCGAGCATCTGGCCGGTGCCGGTCTCCCGGATGCGGTCCAGGCGTCGTCCGAGGTCATCGAGCGTGTGCTGACGTCCGTAGAAACCCATGTCCCGCCCTTAGCCGTCACCGGTGAAACGTACATTGATGAATGATACCTCTATGTATGTTTCGAAGGGTAGTCGGGCGAATGCGGAGAGGCGAAGGGCCCCTGTGGGATTCTGGGCTGCTCAATCCCGACCCGTCAGGACGGAATGCCTTGATACGCGCGCTCCGCACCGCCCTTCCCGCCACGGCGCTTGCCGTTGCCCTCGCCGTCAGCGGCTGTACCCCGGGTACCTCGGGTGCGGAGAGTGGTGGGGGGTCGGGAGACGCGGTTGTCGGCGGTGGTGCCCGCCCGCTGGACAATCCCGATGGGACGAGGGCGGGCCTGGGGCCGATCGGCTCCGAGAAGGGCAGGGCCGCTGCCCGGGAGTTGATCGGCGCGGTGTCCACCAAGGGGCGCGGGCCGAAGACGGGCTACGACCGGGACGAGTTCGGGTACGCCTGGATGGATACGGCGGACGGCGTGCCCTTGGCGCGCAATGGTTGCGACACGAGGAACGACCTCCTGGCCAGGGACGGGAAGGACCTCATGTACCGCTCGGGTTCCGACTGTGTCGTCGTGGCGATGACGCTGGACGACCCGTACACCGCCACCACCATTGAATGGCGGAAGCAGAAGGCCACCGCCGTGCAGATCGATCACGTCATTCCGCTGTCCTACGGCTGGCAGATGGGCGCTGCCCGGTGGGGCGAGGACAAGCGGAAGCGGCTTGCCAACGATCCCTTGAATCTTCTGCCTGTGTCGGGGCCGGCCAATGGTTCCAAGAGTGACTCGGGGCCGGCTTCCTGGCTGCCGCCCAACAAGAGGATCCGCTGTTCCTACGTGACGCGGTTCGCGCAGGTGGCCCTGAAGTACGAGATGCCGGTGACGGCGGCCGACAAGAGCATGATGCTCAGGCAGTGCGGGGCTTAGCCGTACACACACATGGGACTGGGCAGGCCGTCCCCTCCGACGGCCTGCCCGGTCTCGCGGTGCTGCTGGTGATCAGAGCTTCAGGTCCCACTGCGAGGCGTCGTACGTGATGCCGGGGGAGACCTCGACGGTGAGGCCCTTGGCGTCGGCGGGGGCGTCGAATGCCTGCTGCAGAGTGACCTTCTTGCCCGGCATGATCTTGCCGGTGAGGGGCTCGCCGACCTTGTCGTCGTAGACCCCCTCGGCCTTCACCCCGTCCTTGCCGGCGCGGGCCTCGGTGGTGAAGAGGGAGGCGTCGAACGCCTTCTTGCCGGCGTTCTCGACGACGATCGTGACCTGGTAGGCCTTGTTGCCCTTGGTGTGACCGACCGCGAACTCGCTGGGGGTGTACGGCTTGGGCTCGGAGACGGTGACCGTCAGCTTGTCGGGGTAGAGGGCCGAGTCGCCGGCAGCCAGGGTTTCGCCGCCCTTGTCGCCGCCGCTGTCGCCGCCCTTGGCGGAGTCGTCGCCCGGCTTCTTCGACGCGGACGCGCCGTTGGTCGCCTTGTCGATCTCGTCGACTGCCTCGCCCACGGCCTTGAACAGGATCACCGCGCCGACGACCGAGATGATCAGGGAGACCAGGCCCAGGATGGCGCCGGTGAGGGCCACGCCCTTGTTGGTGGCGACGCCGCGCTTGGCGCGGCCACGGCCGACCAGGCCCATGATCAGGGCCAGGATGCCGAGGATGCCGGCGAGCCAGAAGAGGAACGGGATCAGGCCCGACAGTGCGCCGATGATGCCGAGGATCAGGGCGGCAGTGCCCAGGCCGTTGCGGGCCTGCGCGGCAGGAACCGGTGCCTGCGGGAACTGAGGCTGCTGCGTGTGCTGAGACATGGATGTCCTCCGGACAAGGTGTGTTCGGGACTGTCTGCCGCCCCGTGCTGCGATGCGGTAATCACAGCAGAGCTTGTGAACCGAGTCAACAGGATTCACAGATTCATGCCTGTTCGCGTCGTGAATCGGGGCGTCTTGTGTCCATGGGTATGCTCGATGCACAAGCAGGCGCAGGTGTACGAGGGGAGCCGGCCGGTGTCGGACAACGCAGCAGAGGTGACCGCCGCAGGAATCGCCCGGCTCGCGGGGGTCGGACGCGCCGCCGTCAGCAACTGGCGCCGTCGCCACCCCGACTTCCCCAGACCGGTCGGCGGCACCGAGACGAGTCCCTCGTTCGCCCTGGCCGAGGTCGAGCAGTGGCTGCGCGACCAGGGGAAGATCGCAGAGGTCCCGCTGCGCGAGCGCGTCTGGCAGCAGCTCGCCGGTCACCCGGCAGGCGCCGTCCCCGCCCTGATCCACGCGGGCTGCGTGCTCCTCCTCGTACGCGACAGGCCCACCGCCTGGCTCCAACTGGCCGCCGTCTCCGACGAGAAGCTCGCACACCTCCTCCCGCCCGCCCTGGAGGAAATCCTCACCCCGCGCTTCGGCGCGCACCGCGCCGTACCCACCCCGGGCACGCCAGAACTGACCCCCTCCGTCCCCCTGCTGCGCGCGACCGCCGAACTCGCAGCCGGGCTGGGCGGCGCGCGCCAGACGTACGAGTTCCTGCTCGGCCGCCACCTCGACGCCAACCCGCGCCAGTACACGCTCACCCCGCCCGGCCCCGCCGCCCTGATGGCCGCCCTCGCCGGCAGCCCCCGCAGCGTCCTGGACCCGGCGTGCGGCACCGGCACCCTGCTCCGCGCCGTCGCGTCGCAGTCCCCTGCCGCCCCGGAAGGCCCCGCGGCCACCGCCCTGCACGGTCAGGAGGCCGACCCCGACCTGGCCGCCCTCACCGCCCTGCGCCTCGCCCTGCACGCCGAGAACGGCGCCGTCGAAGTACGCATCGCCGCCGACGACTCGCTGCGCGCCGACGCCTTCCCGCACCTCGCCGCCGACGCGGTCCTCTGCCACCCGCCGTTCAACGAACGCAACTGGGGCCATGACGAGCTGGCGTACGACCCACGCTGGGAGTACGGCTTCCCGGCCCGTACGGAGTCCGAACTCGCCTGGGTCCAGCACGCACTCGCCCGGCTGCGCGACGGCGGCACCGCCGTCCTGCTGATGCCACCCGCCGCCGCCTCCCGCCGCTCCGGCCGCCGCATCCGCGCCGACCTGCTCCGCCGGGGCGCCCTGCGCGCCGTCGTCGCCCTGCCCGCCGGCGCCGCGCCCCCGTACGGCATCCCGCTGCACCTGTGGGTGCTGCGCAAGCCCGCCGCCGACGGCCGGCCCGCCCACGAACTCCTCCTCGTCGACACCGCCGACCTCTCCGCCGCCGGCCGCGACAAGCTCGACTGGCAGGCCCTGCACACCACCGTCCTCGACACCTGGCAGACCTTCGACCGCCGGGGCACCGTCGAGGAGCGCCCCGGTGTCAGCCGCGCCGTGTCCGTCATCGAGCTCCTCGACGACGACGTCGACCTCGCCCCCGCCCGCCACCTCCCGCCCCCCGCCGCGGGCGGCGGCGCCGCCGAACTCGCCGACGTACGGGAGCAGCTGGCCGACACGCTGCGGATGACCACCGAACTCACGCCCTCCACCGTCGAGTCCGCGCAGCCCGTCCGCTGGCCCGCCACCACCGTCGGCGAACTCGCCAGGGCCGGGGCACTGGTACTGCGCGCGGGCGGCGCGGGAGCCGGATCGGGAGAAACCGTCCTCACCGAACAGGACGTCCTCACGGGAGGTGCACCCTCCGGCACCCTTCCCGAAGGACCGGCGGAAGACCCCGTACTCGTCGAGGCGGGCGACATCGTCGTGCCCGTACTGGGCGGCGGCGCCGTCGTCCGCGTCGTCGACGAGGCGACGGCGGGCGCCGCCCTCGGCCGCAGCCTCCAGCTGCTCAGGCCGGACCCGGAGGCACTGGACCCCTGGTTCCTCGCCGGGTTCCTGCGCGGCACCGCCAACAACCGGCAGGCCAGCAGCTATGCCTCCACCTCGACCCGGCTCGATGTACGCCGCCTCCAGCTGCCCCGGCTGCCGCTCGAAGACCAGCGGCTCTACGGCGAACGCTTCCGCACACTCGCCGCCTTCGAGGACGCCCTGCGCATGGCCGGGCGCCTCGGCGAGCAGCTGGTGCAGGGGCTGTACGACGGGCTGACGGACGGGACCGTACGACCGGAGTAAGCCGGGGGACGTGGGGCCCGAGTGAGGGACGGCGAGTCCGGGGTGAGGTGCGCCACACCGGATCCGTACAACCCGGAGACCGTTGTCAGTGTCGGTGTATACGCTCGAAGCGCGTACCCCACGACGCGCGTTGTCCCCGTGCACGTCCCCATGTGCGGGTCCCACCAGCTTTCAGGAGCAGCCATGCACGGCTCCGGCAGCGCGCCGCCCGTTCGTAGCGACGGCGTCGTCATCACCATGCGTGTGCTGTTCGCGGTCGGCGCCGTATTCAGCTGCGGCATGTTGTCGTGCGTGCCGCTGTTCCGTATCGCCATCCTGCGGGGGCGACGGTTCGACTGGGCCCTCGCCTGGCTGAGCCTGCCGGTCGCGATCGCGGGCTTCGCCGTCGTCGGCACGCTGCCCGAGGGCGACGTCAGGACCGACATCGCGCTGGCCTGCATCCTGCTCCTCGGAGCCGCGAGCGCCGGGTACTTCCTGACGTTCGACATCCGGTACTACGCACGGCTCCAGGCGACGGGCGCCCCGTACACGCCCCCCGCCCCGCGCGTCCCCTACGGGCCGTACGCAGCCCCGGCAGCCGCCCCGCCGCACTACGGCTACCCGAACCCGTACGCGAACACCCCGGCGACCAATCCGGCCCCGGTGCAGCAGCCTCAGCCGCCACAGCAGCAACCACCCCACCGCATGGACCAGGTCCGCGCCGAGCTCGACGAACTGAGCGACCTCCTGCGCAAGGACCAGCGGGGTGACCAGGACCGGTGAACGGACGGATCATCGCCGGGCGTTATGAGCTGGCCACCGTCATCGGGCAGGGCGGCATGGGCCAGGTCTGGAACGCATACGACCAGCGCCTCGACCGCCGCGTAGCCGTGAAGCTGCTGCGCCCCGACCGCATGGCCGCCGCCACCGCCGCCGAGGACATGCGCCGCCGCTTCGTGCGCGAGTGCCGTGTCACCGCGCAGGTCGACCACCCCGGTCTCGTCACCGTCCACGACGCGGGCAGCGACGACGACGACCTCTACCTCGTCATGCAGTACGTCAAGGGCGCCGACCTCGCGGACCACCTCGCCGAGCACGACCCGTACCCCTGGCCGTGGGCCGTCTCCGTGGCCGCCCAGCTATGCGCCGTGCTCTCCGCCGTACACGCCGTGCCGATCGTCCACCGCGACCTCAAGCCGCGGAACGTCATGGTCAAGCCCGACGGCACAGTCACCGTCCTCGACCTCGGCGTCGCCTCCGTCCTCGACACCGACACCACCCGCCTCACCCACACCGGGTCACCCATCGGAAGCCCCGCCTACATGGCGCCCGAACAGGCGATGGGCGGCGCGGTCGGCCCGTACACCGACCTCTACGCACTCGGCGTCCTCCTGCACGAACTCCTCAGCGGCAATGTCCCGTTCGCCGGATCCACCGTCCTGGGGGTCCTCCACCGACACCTGTACGAGCCGCCCCTCCCGGTGCGCCAGCTCCGCCAGGACATCCCCGAGCCGCTCGAAGCGCTCGTTCTGCGGCTGCTCGCCAAGGATCCCCAGCACCGACCCTCCTCCGCTCAGGAGGTCTACGAGGCCCTGGTCCCGCTGCTGCCGGCGCACGGTGGTGTGCCGTCGGGCCCGCTCGACCCGACCCGCCCCTTCCTGCGCCCGCACGCCCCCTGGCCCGACCGCGCCACCACCCCGCCCGTCGCCCAGCCGACGCCCACCGAGGCGCAGCCGGACGTCGCGGCCGCGGTCGACGAGGTCAAGCAGCTCCTCGGCGAAGGGCGCATCACGCAGGCCGTCGACATCCTCGGCGGCATCCTCCCCGCGGCCGCCGCGCAGCACGGTGAGCGCTCCCCGGTCGTCCGCATCCTGCGCAAGCAGTACGCCGCGACGCTGCTGGACGACGGGCAGTACCGCCGCGCCCTGCCCGAGCTGCGCCGCCTCGCCGACGACCGTGCGGCCGAGTCGGGCCTGGCCGACCCGCAGGCGCTCCAGTTCCGTTACGACGCGGCGCAGTGCCTGGAGCAGCTCGGCGAACCGGCCGCGGCGCTCGCCGAGTACCGCGGCCTGCTCCCGTACTACGAGAACCAGTACGGGCAGGGGGCGGCCGCCTCGTCCGCCACAGCCGACGCCACCGCCCGCGCCTTCGACATCCGGCACCGCATAGCGAACCTGCTGCTCGCGATGGGCGACCATGCCGCCGCGCACGGCCAGTTGCAGGGCCTGCTGTACGACGCTGAGCGCGCGTACGGGGCGTACCACCCACTGCCGGCCGAGGTGCGCCGCGCCCTCGACCGGCACCAGAGGATGCGGGGCGCCTGATGCGGGCCGCCGGATGCAGGGCGCCTGTTACGGGCCGCCGTAGCGGCGCCTGATACAGGGCGGCAGCGGCGCCCGATACAGGTGCCGGTTGGTCAGTGCGCCCGCAGGAACGCGGACGTGGCCACCCGGCCCACCATCTGGAGCCGGCTGTCGCCGCCCGCCAGGTGCTTGTCCAGGGCGTCCTTCACCCCGGGCCAGCGCCCGTCGCCGTAGTCGTCGAGGACCACGATCCCGCCCTGTGCGGCGATCAGCTCGACCCACTCCAGGTCGGCGCGCACCCCCTCGAAGGAGTGGTCCCCGTCCACCACGATCACGCCGTACTTCCGGTCGGAGATCTCCGCCCGTACGTCGGGATCGCCGGAGAAGCCCTGCCTGATGCGCGCCTCGACGCCCGGACGGCCGCCGCCGAGCGCCAGGTTGGCCCGTACGACGTCCTCGCGGACCGGAGTGCCCGTCGGCTCCTCGTAGTCCGATGTGCCCGGCTGAAGCTGGGAGCCCGCCAGCGGGTCCACGATCGTCAGCGTCGCCTCGATGCCCGTACGGTGCAGCATGCGCATCAGGGCGGCCGCGAACAGGCCGTGCAGCGTGCCGATTTCGAGGACTTCGAGATCATTGCCGTTGCGCGGCGCCAGCAGCGGGATGGTGGCGAGCTTGCCGCACACATTGGACGTACCGCCCGCCATGCGGCCGACGCCCAGCGCCTCGATGGCGACCACATTGCGGTAGGCGACGGTGACATTGCGGCGGGCGCGCTCACTCTCGTCCGTCGCGGCCCCGACCTCGCTCACGAGCGTGCTGATCTGATCGGGTGTCGGCATGCGGTGCTGGCCGCGCCCGGTGCGGTCGAGCAGCATGCTGATGCCGTGCTGCCTGCGCCGGAGCTCGGTGACTTCCTTGCGGAGTCCGGCGGTGCTGCGTGAGATGCGCTGGTCGACGAGCGCGGCGACAGGGCGCAGGGCCCACTTCGTCAGCCGGTTGCTCAGCAGAGATGGCATGCGGATTCGCCTCTGGCTTCGGTCCTGTGGGTGGGGGGCAGGTGCCCGACCGTATGCCTGGGCTCATGCCGCGTGGGCCACGGGCCGATGGTCCTGGGGTGAAGTCTTCATGGCGCTCCTGCGGCGGTCCTGAAACCGTGGAACGGCGGCCACCGCCAGGAGCACGAGCAGCGAAAGACCGCCCACGAGCACGCCGATGCGCAGGCCCGGCGGGCTGAATTCACACGCAAGGGTGACGGCCCGGCCGTCACCCTCCAGGGGGACGGCGACCAGGCCCAGGTAGGAGCCGGCGGGCCGGGCCTTTCCGCCGTCGGTGGCGCAGCTCCAGCCCGCGATGCGGGGCATGGCGAAGACAGCCGTTCCCTTCGCGCCCGGCGGGACGACCGCCCGTACGCCGCTGTCCGTGACATGCACAGCGGTCGCGCCGCCCGCCCTGAGGCCGTCCACGGCGTCGGCCAGCCGGTCCCGGTCCAGGCAGCCGACGCTCTGGCGGGGGAGCCCCTTGGCCGGCCCTCCCTTGAGGGTGATCGATACGCGGCCGTCGGCCGGTACGGTGCCCAGCGGCTGCACGGCCGCACGCCGCGCGGGGAGCCCGCCGCGTATGTCGGCCTCTGTACCGCCGCCTTGGAGGCGCGCTGTACCGAAGAAATCGGGTGCCCAGAGGAAGACTTCACTGCCGGCCGGACAGGTGGCGGTCAGCGTCCCGGACGACCGCAGTGCGGTGGCCGGGAGCGTATAGACGGACGTGCCCAGCAGTTTCTCCTGGTTACGGAAGGGCGAGACGCCGAAGCGCGGCTCCGTACCGGGTGGGCGCACAGTGACCAGCTGCGGCACGGCGGCCCGCGTCACCGTCACCTTGCGGTCGTCGGGCCGCGCCCAGCGCTGGTGCCGATCGCGCGGCATGTGCACGCGTGCGCCGACGGAGAACAGGGCGTCCGTCACAGGATTGTCGATGCTCTGTACGGACCGGCCGTTGGACGTCCAGCCGGTGCCGAGCGCGGCGAGCGTGCGGGTGAGGACGTCAGGGGTGTGGCTGCTGTAGTACGACGCGCCCTGGCCGCCGACGGTCAGCGGGTCGTTGGCCGTGGTCTGTTCACGCCCCGGTTCGGTACGGAAGGCCGGCCACCCGTCCGCTTCCGCCACCGCGTCCGCCTGGGCCTCCTGCCGTGCTCCCCACGGCGCGTAGTCGTCGAGCCTGTTGAGGCGCTGCCGGTCGGCGTGAGCGGTGGTGACGGCGGCCTGCCCGACCTGCGCGCAGATCAGCAGCAGTGCGGCGGCCACCCCGAGCACCCGGCCCCGCCGGGCCAGCACCACCCCGCCCACCGCCGCCGCCACCCCGGCCGCGAAGAGCGGGTACGTCCAGGCGGTGATCCGGGGGCTTGTCACCGCGCCCAGGGCCATGAGCGCGACCACGCCCGTCCCGCCGAGCAGCGCGCGCCGCCCGGGCCAGCCGTACGAGACCGACAGCCAGGCAGCGATCACCAGGATCCCGCTGAGGACGAACGTCTGCCGGTAGGGGCTGCCGTTGGGCGTCGCGAAGACGTGCCACACCAGGTGCGTCGGCCCCCACTGCATCGACACCGCGACGGCGACGGCCAGCAGGGTCCAGCCGACCCGCTCGCGCCGCCGTGCCGCCCGGTTGAACGGCAGCGTGCAGGCGAGCAGCAGTGCGCCGGTGCCGAGGAAGACGGCAGGCGTGAAGAAGCTGTACGTCGCCGGGAGGGCGCGGGCGAACACATCACTCCACCCGGCGGGCGCGAAATCCTTCGTCCAGCCGGGGTAGGCGTGCTTCGCCCCGAGGAAGACAACGGCCAGGACGGGGGCCGCGAGACCGATGCCGAGCAACGTGGTGAGGGCGGCACGCAGCATGGCCCGAACCCGTGCCCGTACGACAGGCTCTTCGGTCAGCAACCGGAGCAGCAGGACGAGACCGGCCCCGAGGGTGGCCATGTACGCCGTGTAGAAGTTCGCGGTCCACGCGACGGCCACGACCACCGGACCAAGGACGCGACGGCTGCCCGTACGCGCCCACTCGCCCACCAGGCACAGCAGCGGGAAGGCGATCAGGCCGTCCATCCACATCGGGTTGTAGACGGCCTCCGTGACCGCCCACCCGCACAGTGCGTACGAGGACCCGAGCACCGCCGCTGCCCACCACCGGCTGCCGCCTTCGCGCAGGGCGAGCAGCAGGAGCGTCATGGCGGCGGCGGCCGCGGCCATCTTGAGCACCGTGACGACGTACACGGCGAGGTCGATCTCGTCGCGCGGGAAGAGTCCGACGAGCAGCGCGAAGGGACTGCTGACGTATGTGCCGATGTCGGGCAGGAAGCTCGTGCCGTACCCGGACTGCCAGTTGACCAGCGCCCCGCCGTCCGCCCGCCCGTGCAGCAGGTCCCACAGACGGGCGTGGTACGGCACGAACTGGTTGCCGAGGTCGTTCACGCTGCGGGTGCGCGGGCCGAAGGGGTGGCTACGGGCGAGGGCGTCCCCCGCGCACACGGAAACGGCGGTGATCAGCGCGGAGAGCGCCATGGCGCGGCCTCTGACCGAATCCGTAGTCGACATAATGATCGTTCTACTGTGTGTCATACCGAATAAGCCAGCATGTGAAGGCAAAAGAGATGTCAATGACACCGGCTCCGGCTAAAAGCGGTCATAATCTGGCGAGTTCACTTATTGGATGCCCCAGCGTCATGTGGAGCGTCGACCTCCGCCATATCCGGGGGCTGTTCTTCGCTGACCGCCTGCCTCAACCGAGTGCCCACCGGGGAGAGCCGTGCTCATCTCAATTGTTGTGCCGTGCTTCAACGAAGAGGAGATCATCGGCCGCTTCCACCAGCGCGTGACCGAGGAGCTCGGCAGCCTCGGCCACCCCGTCGAACTCGTCTATGTCGACGACGGAAGCAGCGACCGTACGCTCGCGATCCTCCAGGAGATCGCGGAATCGGATCCGCGTACGCGCTATGTCTCCTTCAGCCGGAACTTCGGCAAGGAGGCGGCGATGCTGGCAGGCCTGCGCAACGCGTCCGGCGACGCCGTCGTCATCATGGACGCCGACCTCCAGCACCCGCCGGAGCTGGTCCACCGCATGGTGGCGCTGCACGAGCAGGGCTTCGACCAGGTCATTGCCCGCCGCACCAGGAAGGGCGACAGGGTCACGCGTACGCTTGCCGCCCGTGCGTACTACCGGCTCATCAACCGTCTGGTCGACGTCGAGCTCGTCGACGGCGTCGGCGACTTCCGCATGCTGTCGCGCCGCGGCGTCGACGCCGTACTCGAACTCACCGAGTACAACCGCTTCTCCAAAGGCCTGTTCGCCTGGGTCGGATTCTCCAAGGTCACCTTCGAGTACGAGAATGCCGTCCGCGAGGAGGGCGGCTCGAAATGGAGCTTCTCGAAGCTGCTCAACTACGGGCTCGACGGACTTCTCTCGTTCAATGACAAGCCACTGCGGGCCGCGCTCTATCTCGGCCTGCTGCTTCTCGCCGTCGCGATGGCGTATTCGGCGTGGATTGTCGGTGACGCCGTCGTGAACGGAGTGGAAACCCCGGGATATGTGACGCTGCTCGTCGCCCTCACGGCACTCGCCGGCGTGCAGATGATGATGATCGGTGTTGTGGGCGAATACGTCGGCCGCATCTATTACGAGGTGAAAAGGCGCCCGCACTTCCTGGTTCAGGCGACGAATGTGGAGACAGCGGCCGTCGCGACCCAGCAGCCGCAGGGCAGGGAGCTCGTCCGCCGATGATCCGCCGTCAGCTGGTCAGGTTCGCCCTCGTGGGCGTGGTGAACACCGGCACGTACTACGCCTGCTACCTGCTGCTCCTGCCCTGGCTGCCGTATGTCGCCGCGCACGTCGTGGCCTTCGCCGTCAGCATGACCGGCTCCTTCTTCCTCAACTGCCGCTTCACCTACAACACGCGCCCCACCTGGCGGAAGTTCCTGCTCTTCCCGCTCACCAACGCCGCCAACTTCGTGATCACCACGAGCGGCGTCTACCTCCTGGTGGACGTCCTGCACTTCACCAGCACGTACGCCCCCCTGATCGCCGCGTCCGCCGCGATCCCGATCACTTTCGTGGTCTCCCGCACGATCATGCTCGGCGGTCCCTCCAGGGACTCCGGGGACAGCGCATCCCCGAACGCGAACGAATCGTTGGGCGAATCAGTGGCCCGGACCACTCCGACTGCCTAACATCGATCACCGCAAGGTCGTTCGTCGCACTTTCGTTGCTATGCCGCACGATCACCGCCGGGAGGCACCCTTTGCACCGCCGCCGTCGCACCGCGCTCTCCGTCTCCGCCGCGCTCCTCGTCGCGGCACCGTTCCTCGCGGCCTGCGGCAATGAGGCGCATCCAGGAGCGGCGGCCGTCGTGGGCGGCGGTCGTATCGAGGTGGCTGCGCTCCAGGACCAGGTCAAGGACGTACGCCAGGCCCAGCAGTCCTCCCCGCAGGCCGCCCAGCTGGTCGGCTCGACCGGGCAGCTCGGCCGCGCCAAGCTCTACGACCTGATCGTCGACCGGATCGTGCAGCGGGCCGCCGACGATGCCGGTGTGAGCGTGAGCCGCAAGGAGATCCAGACCGCGAAGGCGGACGCGGTGCGGCAGGCGGGCGGCGAGGAGCAGCTCGCCGCGATGTATCTCCAGCAGCGCGGCGTCGCCCCGGACCAGATCGACAACGCCATCCGCAGGGACGTCCTGGTCGGCAAGCTCGCGGCGGCGATCGGCGCGACGAACACCCCCGCCGGCCAGAAGAAGGTGAACGAGGCGTTCATCGCGGCGTCGAAGGCACTGCGCATCGACGTGAACCCGCGCTACGGCACCTGGGACGACGAGAAGATGCAGCTCGGCGACTACAAGGCCCCGTGGATCACGCAGGTCACCAAGGAGGCGGCCGCCCCCGAGGGCGTGTAGCGGCGTTGTCACAGGGGCGAGGTACGTTCGAGAGGTGACCAGCGAAGCCTCCGCACCCGCACCCGCCGACCCCGGCCGCATCGTCCTCCTCACCGCCAGCCACCGCGTCGCGCCCGGCCTGCTGTCCTGGCCCGCCTGGCAGACGCTGCGGGCCGCCGACCAGGTGCTGTGCGCCGACGCGGGCCACCCGCAGCTGCCGTACCTGCGCGAGGCGGGCATCACCGTCGAGCACGCGGCCCCGACCGCGCAGGAGCTGCTCGACGCGTGCGAGGGCGACCGCACCGTCGTCGTCATCCCCTCGGGCGAGGGCGACAAGGCCCTGACCGACGGCCTCGCCAGGCTGGCCGGGTCCGGTCGCGTCCAGATGCCCGACCTGGAGCTGCTCCCCGGCTCGTACGACCTGCCGGGCGCGCGCCTGCTCGACCTGATCCAGGTCATGGACCGCATCCGCCTCGAATGCCCGTGGTCGTCGCAGCAGACCCACAAGGGCCTCGCGAAGTACGGCATCGAGGAGGCGTACGAACTCGTCGAGGCCATCGAGGACGGCGACCGCGACGAACTCCGCGAGGAGCTCGGCGACGTACTCCTCCAAGTCGTCTTCCACGCGCGCATCGCGCAGGAGGACGAGGACGAGCCGTTCTCGATCGACGACGTCGCAGGCACGATCGTCGAGAAGCTGATCCACCGCCACCCGCACGTCTTCGGCGACGAGAAGGCCGAGACGCCAGAGGAGGTCAAGGAGCACTGGCTCCGCACGAAGGCGGCCGAAAAGCAGCGCGACTCACTGACCGACGGCGTCCCCCTGGGCCAGCCGGGCCTGGCCCTGGCGGCAAAACTGGCCTCCCGCGTACGAACGGCAGGCCTGGAAGTCCCACTCCCGACGGGCGAAGGCATCGGCTACGAACTGCTGGCCCTGGCGGTACGGGCAGAGGCGGCCGGTGTAGACCCGGAGGCGGCACTGCGAGCAGCGGGCAGGACATACCGCGACGCGATCCGCGCAACGGAGGCGGCGGGGCGGCGGTAGGCGCGGGTCCGGCGCGGAGCCCCTCACGCGGCGGCAGCCGCAAAATGTCACAGCTGGAACGGGAGCGCAGGGGACGGCCCAGCGCACCCGGCACCGCCCGCAGCTAGTGTCGACGCATGCCCGACCAGCACGCCTCCGGCCCCACTCCCGCGCTCTTCACCTGGGAGTTCGCCACCGACCCCTACCCCGCGTACGCCTGGCTGCGCGAGCACTCGCCCGTGCACCGGACCACACTGCCCAGCGGGGTCGACGCATGGCTGGTGACGCGGTACGGGGATGCCCGGCAGGCGCTGGCCGACCAGCGGCTTTCCAAGGATCCGGCGCACCACGCCGGGTCCGCGCACGCCAAGCGCAGGACCGGCATTCCGGGTGAGCGCAAGGCCGAGCTCATGACGCATCTGCTGAACATCGACCCGCCCGACCACACCCGGCTGCGGCGGCTGGTGTCGAAGGCCTTCACGCCACGCACGGTCGCCGAGTTCGCACCGCGCGTGCAAGAGCTGACAGACCAGCTGATCGACGGCTTCGCGCAGAAGGGGAGCGCCGACCTCATCCACGAGTTCGCCTTCCCGCTCCCCATCTATGCCATTTGCGACCTTCTCGGCGTACCGCGCGAGGACCAGGACGACTTCCGCGACTGGGCCGGGATGATGATTCGGCATGGAGGCGGTCCGCGCGGTGGCGTTGCCCGTTCGGTGAAAAAGATGCGCAACTACCTCGCCGAACTCATCCACCGCAAAAGGGAAGAACCGGGCGACGACCTCATCTCGGGCCTCATCCGCGCCAGCGACCACGGCGAGCACCTCACCGAGAACGAAGCCGCCGCGATGGCCTTCATCCTGCTCTTCGCCGGCTTCGAGACGACGGTCAATCTGATCGGAAATGGTGTGTACGCGCTCCTGCGCAACCCGGAGCAGCGCGAGCGGCTCCAGCGCGCACTCGCCGAGGGGGATACGCAGCTGCTCGCCACCGGAGTCGAGGAACTCCTGCGCTACGACGGGCCGGTGGAGCTCGCGACATGGCGGTACGCCACCGAGCCGTTGACCCTCGGCGGCCAGGACATCGCGGCCGGCGACCCCGTACTCGTCGTGCTCGCCGCCGCCGACCGGGACCCCGAGCGCTTCCGCGATCCGGACATGCTCGACCTCTCGCGCCGCGACAACCCGCACCTGGGGTACGGGCACGGCATCCATTACTGCCTCGGTGCACCGTTGGCCCGGCTGGAAGGGCAGGCGGCGATCGCGACGCTGCTTCGACGCCTTCCCGATCTGCGACTTGCGGTGGAACATGACGATTTGCGGTGGCGTGGGGGCCTCATTATGCGCGGACTGCGCACGCTTCCTGTGGAGTTCGACGCCGGAAAAATTTGACGGTACGTCAAGTATGAGACCTTCACGTGATCTCTGCTGCATCGACTTGTGACAAGCGTTCGAGTACGGCTACGTTCACCGTCAACCTCAGCCGTCACTCGAAAGGCAACCGCATGCGCTCCGGGAACGGTCGACACCGACGCCCGCGTCAGGCCCCAGCTCTCGTCGTCGCGGCAGGCGTCGCCGGATCGGCCATCGCCATCCCGCTCCTCGGCGCGACCGGCGCGAACGCTGCCGAGGCCACGACCTGGGACCGGGTCGCCGAGTGCGAGAGCGGAGGCATGTGGAGTGCCGACCTCGGCAACGGCTACTACGGCGGACTGCAGTTCTCGCAGGAGGCCTGGGAGAGCAACGGCGGTACGGCGTACGCGCCGCGCGCCGACCTCGCCAGCCGCTCCCAGCAGATCCAGATAGCGGAGAAGGTCCTGGCCGACCAGGGGCCGAAGGCGTGGCCCAGCTGCGCGACGATCTCCGGCCTGGTGGAGGGTGACGACACCCCGCCGGGCGTCGGCACGCCCGCCGAGCCGACGCCGTCGGAGGCTCCGGATAGCCCGGACACTTCGGAACGGTCCGAGCCCCTTGAGGACATCGTGGGCTCCGACTCCGAGGCCGACAGGACAAAGAAGGCCGACGAGGCCGACAAGGCCGACGTGAGTGAGGAGCCTGCCGGGTCGGACGCCTCCGAGCCCGCCAAGGCCCCCGACGCCACCCCCGCGGACGAGACCACTCCGCCCGCCCCCGAGAAGAGCGCCCCCTCGGGCAAGCACCGCGGCGAGGAAGCCCGCGAGGAGAACCGCACCGACGCCGCAGCAGGCGATTCGGGCAACAAGCATGAATCGGGCCGCCACGCCTCCCGAGGTGACGGATCGTCACGCGATGCGGCGAACGCGGGCAGTGCGGACAAGGCACGCAATGCGGATGGCGGTGAGTACACCGTGCGAACCGGTGACAACCTCTGGGCCATCGCCGACGCGCACGACGTCCCCGGCGGCTGGCCCGCGCTCTACGAGGCCAACGAGAAGGCCATCGGGTCCGACGCGGACCTCATCCTTCCTGGCCAGCGCCTTGATCTGAGCTGAAAACAGGGGCAGTTCGGGCTGCTATGTCCGAATTGGAGCCAGTGAGACAAGGGTCTCTTTGCCTCAACTGGCGCGGTCGGTCCGGACGCTCCACCCGTTTCGCCTCTGACCTGCGTGAATGCCGGTTATGCGAAGGCAAGTAGGGGCGATTTCTCCTCGATGTGCGTCTTTGAACATCGGGGAGTCATGTGTTTACGGTCGGATCGCTCGCCACCGCGGGCCCCGTCGACCGTCACGCCGAATCCTGCCGTCGGTCGGGGGAGTAGCTGACGCGTAAAGCGCCGTAGGCAGGAGCGGGGGAACCAGGTAAGTGCCGGGCCCGGCCGTCGAAGGGCGAACGCCGAAAGGCGAACGTCGAAGGACGCACCGGAACCGGCTTGGGGTGAAGCCGCGCGACAGATCGCACCAGGTCGCGCGGCCGGGCAACTCACATGGCCCGAACCCGACAGCTCACCTCGTAGGCGTCGGTGAGGAGATGTCGCATGCTGTTTTCCAGCAAGGCCAAGCACCGTCGCCCGTCCAAGGCCGTCCGGTTCGCCGCGTTCGCCGGTATCACCGGTGTCGCCGTCGCCGCCCCGCTGATGGGTGCCACGTCCGCCTCGGCCGCCAGCGCCGGGGAGTGGGACAAGGTCGCGCAGTGCGAGTCCGGCGGCAACTGGTCCATCAACACCGGCAACGGCTACCACGGTGGCCTGCAGTTCTCGGCGTCCACCTGGGCCGCGTACGGCGGCACCGCGTACGCCGGCACCGCCGACCAGGCCTCCAAGGCGCAGCAGATCGAGATAGCCGAGAAGGTCCTGGCCGGCCAGGGCAAGGGCGCGTGGCCGAACTGCGGCGTGGGCCTGTCCGGCGCCGCGTACGACAGTGGCTCCGCCGAGCAGGCCCAGCCCGAGGCGGCCCAGCCGAAGGCCGAGCCCAAGGCCGAGCGCAGCTCCGGCGACGCCCAGGCGGCCTCCCGCGGCGAGGGCCGCAAGGCGGTGAAGAAGGGCGACGGCGAGTACAAGGTGAAGTCCGGCGACACCCTCGGCAAGATCGCCGAGGCGGAGGACGTCGAGGGCGGCTGGAAGAAGATCTTCGAGCTGAACAAGGACATCATCAGCGACGCCGACGTGATCTTCCCGGGCCAGCAGCTGCACCTCGGCTGAGCCTGACGACCCCACAAAGCTCCCCGGCCCGGCGTGTCTTCCCCCGTACGCGCCGGGCCGGGGTTTTGTCGTTACTGCCCAGTACGTCGCGACTTCCGGCCAGGAGTTTCGTACCGTCCTGGGGGTATTCGGGCGCCTTCTCGTCCCACGGGGCGGGCCATCGGCTGGCCGATGCGCCCGGGCCGGATAGGCTCTTGCCGCAAGGCCAAAGCGACCCTGCACCCAAGCGTCACATCCCAGAAGGAGATGCTCGTGCCGTCCATCGACGTCGTCGTAGCCCGGGAAATCCTGGACTCCCGAGGCAACCCCACGGTCGAGGTCGAGGTCGGCCTCGACGACGGCAGCACCGGTCGTGCTGCTGTTCCGTCCGGTGCCTCCACCGGAGCGTTCGAGGCCATTGAGCTTCGCGACGGTGACCCCGACCGCTATCAGGGCAAGGGTGTCGAGAAGGCCGTCCTCGCCGTCATCGAGCAGATCGGCCCGGAGCTCGTCGGTTACGACGCCACCGAGCAGCGCCTGATCGACCAGGCGATGTTCGACCTGGACGCCACCGAGAACAAGGCCTCCCTCGGCGCCAACGCCATCCTCGGCGTCTCGCTTGCCGTCGCGCACGCCGCCTCCGAGGCGTCCGACCTGCCGCTCTTCCGCTACCTCGGCGGCCCGAACGCGCACCTGCTGCCCGTTCCGATGATGAACATCCTCAACGGTGGGTCGCACGCCGACTCCAACGTCGACATCCAGGAGTTCATGATCGCGCCGATCGGCGCCGAGTCGTTCTCCGAGGCCCTGCGCTGGGGCACGGAGGTCTACCACACCCTCAAGTCCGTCCTGAAGACCAAGGGCCTGTCCACCGGCCTCGGCGACGAGGGCGGCTTCGCCCCGAACCTGGACTCCAACCGCGCCGCGCTCGACCTCATCCTCGAGGCCATCCAGCAGGCCGGTTACATCCCGGGCGAGCAGATCGCGCTCGCGCTCGACGTCGCCGCGTCCGAGTTCTACAAGGACGGCGCGTACGAGTTCGAGGGCAAGTCCCGCTCGGCCGCCGAGATGACGGAGTACTACGAGGAGCTCGTGGCGGCGTACCCGCTCGTCTCCATCGAGGACCCGCTCTTCGAGGACGACTGGGCCGGCTGGAAGGTCCTCACCGACAAGCTGGGCACCAAGGTCCAGATCGTCGGCGACGACCTCTTCGTCACCAACCCGGAGCGCCTGGCCCGCGGTATCGAGGAAGGCGCCGCCAACTCGCTGCTCGTCAAGGTCAACCAGATCGGTTCGCTGACCGAGACCCTGGACGCCGTCGAGCTGGCCCAGCGCAACGGCTTCAAGTGCATGATGTCGCACCGCTCCGGTGAGACCGAGGACGTCACCATCGCCGACCTCGCCGTCGCCACCAACTGCGGCCAGATCAAGACCGGCGCCCCGGCCCGCTCCGAGCGCGTCGCCAAGTACAACCAGCTGCTGCGCATCGAGGAGATCCTCGACGACGCGGCGGTGTACGCGGGCCGCAGCGCGTTCCCCCGCTTCAAGGGATAAGCGCGGCAAGGGTTAAGCACAGCAAGGGCTGAAGGCCCCAGCCTCCCTACGTCCCCGCCCACGGTCCCGTACCGTGTGCGGGGACGTACGCGCGTATAAGGGGAGGCGGGAGACATGGCCGCGAAGAACCGGGACCGGTTCTCCACTGCGACCAGGCTGAGGCTGCTCGGTGAGCAGACCGCCGCCCGCGTCTACCGGTCCCAGACCCGCCGTCAGGCCCGCCGCTCCCGGCTCACCGGCCGGGCGGCGCTGCTCGTCCTGGTGCTCTGCTCGCTCATCGTGGCGCTCGCCTATCCAATGCGGCAGTACGTGTCGCAGCGCGGTGAGATCGCCGACGAGCAGCGGAAGATGCAGGAAGCCGGCGCCCGGGTCGAGCAGCTGCGCGACGAGAAGGCCCGGCTCAAGGACGACGCGTACATCGAGCGCCTGGCCCGTGAGCACCTCCATCTCGTACGCCCCGGCGAGACGGGCTTCACGGTCTTCGACCCGGACGCGCGCGACAAGCGCCGCGACGACCAGGGCGCCGCGGACCGGCCCTGGTACTCCAACCTCTGGGACGGCGTCGACAACGCCGACCGCCCGGACCAGCAGTAGTGATCAGCAAGCAGCAAGCAGTAATCAGCACGTGGTAATCAGCAAGCCAACACAACACGAAGGCACGAACGCACGCATGGACGCCGCACCCCCGACCACCCCGCGCACCGAGCCCACCGAGGTGGACATCGCCGCGTTCAAGCTGCAGCTGGGCCGCCCGCCGCGCGGCCTGCGCGCCATCGCGCACCGCTGCCCGTGCGGACAGCCGGACGTGGTCGAGACGGCCCCGCGTCTGGAGGACGGCACGCCGTTCCCGACGCTGTACTACCTCACCTGCCCCCGCGCGGCCGGCGCCATCGGCACCCTTGAGGGCTCAGGACTGATGAAGGAGATGCAGGACCGGCTCGCCGACGACCCGGAGCTGGCCGCCGCCTACCGCGCGGCCCACGAGGACTACATCCAGCGCCGCGACGCGATCGAGGTGCTCCAGGGCTTCCCGAGCGCGGGCGGCATGCCGGACCGCGTGAAGTGCCTGCACGTCCTGGTCGGCCACTCGCTGGCGGCCGGGCCGGGGGTGAACCCGTTCGGCGACGAAGCGCTCGCGCTGCTGCCCGAGTGGTGGGCGAAGGGCCCGTGCGTGACGCCGTGCGCCGACAAGACCGGCCAGGAGGAAGACAAGTGACCCGTGTTGCCGCCATCGACTGCGGTACGAACTCCATCCGGCTGCTCGTCGCCGACGCCGACCCCGGGACGGGCGAGATCGTCGATCTCGACCGGCGCATGGAGATCGTGCGCCTCGGCCAGGACGTCGACCGCACCGGCCGCCTCGCCCCGGAGGCGCTGGAGCGTACCTTCGCCGCCTGTCGCCAGTACGCCGATGTCATCAAGGCGCACGGCGCCGAGAAGATCCGCTTCGTGGCGACCTCCGCATCGCGCGACGCCGAGAACCGCGAGGAATTCGTCCGCGGCGTCGTCGACATCCTCGGCGTCGAGCCCGAGGTGATCACCGGTGACCAGGAGGCCGAGTTCTCCTTCACCGGCGCCACCAAGGAGCTCGCGGGACGCGCCGACCTGCCCAGGCCCTACCTGGTGGTCGACATCGGCGGCGGCTCCACGGAGTTCGTCGTGGGCGACGACCACGTACGGGCCGCCCGCTCCGTCGACATCGGCTGCGTACGGATGACCGAGCGCCACCTCATGCGCGACGGCGTCGTCTCCGACCCGCCCACCCTCGGCCAGATCACGGCCATACGAGCCGACATCCGCGCCGCCCTCGACCTCGCGGAGGAGACGGTGCCGCTCCGCGAGGCGCACACCCTGGTCGGGCTCGCGGGTTCGGTGACGACCGTGGGCGCCATCGCGCTGGGGCTCCACGCGTACGACTCGGCGCTGATCCACCACTCGCGCGTCACGTACGAGTCGGTCAAGCGGATCACCGGCGAGCTGCTCATCTCGACGCACGCGGAGCGGACCGCGATCCCCGTCATGCACCCCGGCCGGGTGGATGTCATCGCGGCGGGAGCGCTCGTACTGCTGGAGATCATGGAGCGGACCGGGGCCTCGGAGGTCGTCGTCAGCGAGCACGACATTCTTGATGGAATCGGCTGGTCCATCGCCTGAGAGGCACCCGCCGACGAACTTCGTGAAGTTCTTCACAAGGAATTGGGGTCTCTGGGCCCCCGATCTGCCCCCTGCGGGGCGGTCGGGGGCCCAACTCGCGTCCTGCGGTCCCATTTCGGACCGTTCCGGACGCGTCATGTCCGGGTGGACCGGGGCGGTGGTCCACCCCCGGATATAGGCCGAGGGGCCAGCTCACGGGGGGTTTTCAACGTGCCGCCCTACACCCTGGTTCCCCCGCCGCGCCATGACCTGTGTCACGTGGGCGGCGGAGTGTAGCAGAGTGCCCCAAGGAGCTTGTGAAGGGGCTCACGAGCCACCCCCTTCGGTGGGGTGGATACTCGATGGCATGAGCACCACGGAGCGTCCCAGGATCCTCGTAGTAGGCGGTGGGTACGTAGGCCTGTACGCAGCACGACGCATTCTCAAGAAGATGCGTTATGCGGAAGCGACCGTCACGGTCGTCGACCCGCGCTCGTACATGACGTACCAGCCCTTCCTCCCCGAAGCTGCCGCCGGCAGCATCTCGCCGAGGCACGTTGTCGTACCGCTGCGACGCGTCCTGCCCAAGGCCGAGGTGCTCACCGGTCGGGTCACGACCATCGATCAGGACCGCAAGGTCGCCACCGTCGCGCCGCTCGTCGGCGAGGCCTACGAGCTGCCCTTCGACTACCTGGTCATCGCGCTCGGCGCGGTCTCCCGCACCTTCCCGATCCCCGGCCTGGCCGAACAGGGCATCGGCATGAAGGGCGTCGAGGAGGCCATCGGCCTGCGCAACCACGTCCTTGAGCAGCTGGACAAGGCAGACTCCACGACCGACGAGGACGTCCGCCGCAAGGCGCTCACCTTCGTCTTCGTCGGCGGTGGCTTCGCGGGTGCGGAGACCATCGGCGAGGTCGAGGACATGGCCCGCGACGCCGCGAAGTACTACACGAGCGTCAAGCGCGAAGACATGCGTTTCCTGCTCGTCGACGTGGCCGACAAGATCCTTCCCGAGGTCGGGCCGAAGCTCGGCGCGTACGGCAAGGAGCACCTGGAGAGCCGCGGCGTCGAGGTCTACCTCAAGACCGGCATGGACTCCTGCGTCGACGGCCACGTGGTGCTCAACAACGGCCTCGAAGTGGACTCCAACACCATCGTGTGGACCGCCGGTGTGAAGCCGAACCCGGCGCTGGCCCGCTACGGCCTGCCGCTCGGCCCGCGCGGCCACGTGGACACCGCCGCCACCCTCCAGGTGCAGGGCAGCGACTACATCTGGGCCGCGGGCGACAACGCCCAGGTCCCGGACATGGCCGCCCGCAGGGCCGGCGTCGAGAATGCCTGGTGCCCGCCGAACGCCCAGCACGCGCTCCGTCAGGCGAAGGTCCTCGGCGACAACGTGATCTCCGGCATGAGGGGCTTCCCCCAGAAGGAGTACAGCCACGCCAACAAGGGTGCGGTCGCCGGTCTCGGCCTGCACAAGGGCGTCGCGATGATCGTCATGGGCAAGGTGAAGATCAAGCTCAAGGGCCGTCTCGCCTGGTACATGCACCGTGGCTACCACGGCATGGCCGTCCCGACCTGGAACCGCAAGATCCGCGTCCTCGCCGACTGGACCCTCGCGATGTTCCTCAAGCGCGAGGTCGTCTCGCTCGGCGCCATGGAGACTCCCCGCGAGGAGTTCTACGAGGCCGCCAAGCCGGCACCGGCACCGGCTCCGGCCGCCAAGGCCGCCGCGCCCGCCGACGGCGAGAAGGCCAAGGCCTCCTAGTACAGCCAGTACGTCGCAGCCCGAGGGGGCCGCCCGCCATCCGTGGTGCGGGCGGCCCCTTCGGCATTCCCGCACTTCCCGGTACTCGGTACCCCGCTACCGGGATGTTGCGGGGTGGCGCCCGGTGTTATGTGGAATGAATGTCGCCAAGGCATCCGGGCTCCACTGTCACGGAGGTGTGCACCATGGCCGACGCCGCCCTGCGGCTGACCACGCTTGCCGAGGAACTCCTCGGGCAACCACTACCGGTCCGCATCCGGGCCTGGGACGGCAGCGAGTCCGGCCCGCCCGACGCGCCGACCCTCGTCATCCACCACCGCCGTGCCCTGCGCCGCCTGCTCTGGAAGCCCGGCGAACTCGGCCTCGCCCGGGCCTGGGTGGCGGGCGAGATCTCGGTACGGGGCGATCTGTACGAGGCCCTGGACCGCCTCGCGGGGCTGCTCTGGGAACGCGGCGCCGAGACCAAGTCCCCCATCCATCCCGTGCGCGACCCCCGCCTGCGCGCCGCCGCCCGCGGCCTGATCGGCCTGGTGGGCCTGTGGCCGCCGCCTCCCCCGCCCCGCGAAGAGGTCAGGCGGCGCAGCGGCCCGCTGCACACCAAGCGCCGCGACAAGCAAGCGATCAGCCACCACTACGACGTGGGCAACGACTTCTACGCCCTGGTGCTCGGCCGGTCGATGGTCTACTCGTGCGCGTACTTCGATGAAGGGCTCACCCTCGAAGAGGCCCAGCGCGACAAGCTGGACCTGATCAGCCGCAAGCTCGGCCTCAAGGAGGGCGTCCGGCTGCTCGACGTCGGCTGCGGCTGGGGCTCCATGGCCATCCACGCGGCGCGCGAGTACGGCGCCCAGGTCACCGGTGTCACGCTCTCCACCGAGCAGGCGGCGTTCGCCCGCAAGCGCATCGCCGAGGAGGGCCTGACCGACCGCATCGAGATCCGGGTCCAGGACTACCGGGACGTCAGGGACGGTCCGTACGACGCGATCTCGTCGATCGGCATGGCCGAGCACGTCGGCTCGGCGCTCTACCGGGAGTACGCCGGCACGCTGTTCTCGCTGCTCAAGCCGGGCGGCCGGCTGCTCAACCACCAGATCGCCCGCCGCCCCGAACCGGACGAAGAGTCGTACCACGTCGACGAGTTCATCGACGCGTACGTCTTCCCCGACGGCGAGCTGGCGCCGGTCGGCCGCACCGTCGCGACGCTGGAGGAGGCCGGCTTCGAGGTGCGCGACGTCGAGTCGCTCCGTGAGCACTACGCCCTGACGCTGCGCCAGTGGGTCTCCAACCTGGAGGACAACTGGGAGGCGGCGGTACGGGCGACCTCGCAGGGGCGGGCCCGCGTCTGGCAGCTCTACATGGCGGCCTCCGCGCTCTCCTTCGAGCACAACAAGATCGGCGTCAATCAGGTACTCGCCGTACGGTCCGGGGAGGGCGGCACGTCCGGCATGCCGTTGCGGTCGCGTGACTGGAGGAATTCCGGAGGTCGTTGATACGCACCCCCGGCAAGCAGACGGCGAAGGGCCGACCCCCCGTGGGCCGGCCCTTCGCCGTCTGCGTACCGCTCCACTCCGTCGGCTACTCCGCCTTGATCGCCGCCAGCGGGTTCAGCCGCGCCGCGCTGCGTGCCGGCCACATGGCGGCGAGCACGCCCACCAGGGCGGCGATGGCGAGGAAGACCCCGATCCGGGCGATGGGGATTTCCATGGCGTACGTCTTCACCGAGTCGCTGATGCCACTGCCCGCGGCCCAGCCCAGGAAGATCCCGAGGCCGATGCCGAGCGCCGCGCCGAACAGCGAGATGATGACCGACTCCAGGCGCACCATCTGCTTGACCTTCGACCGGTCGAGGCCGATCGCCCGCAGCATCCCGATCTCGTGCTTGCGCTCGAACACCGACATGGCCAGCGTGTTGATGACACCGAGCACCGCGATCAGGACGGCCATCGCCAGCAGGCCGTACAGCATGTTGAGAATGAGGTTGATGGCGCCGCCGACCTCGTCGCTGATGTCCTGCTTGTCCTGGATCTTGATGGCGGGGTTCTCGCCGAGGGCCTTGACGATGGAGTCCTCGGCCCGGTCGGAGGGGCCGTTCTTCATCTTGAGCAGGACCTGTTCGTCGGCGGTCTTCTCCAGGTGCGGGTCGACCACGGCGGTCGGCGTGAAGAGCCCATTGAGCATGTCGTTCTCGCGGTAGACGCCGGTGACCTTCAGCTCGGCCGTCTTGCCGTCGTCGAACTTCACCGAGGTGGTGTCGCCCGCCTTCAGACCCTTCCGGTCGGCGGTGTCGTGATCCATGATCGTCGAGTTGCCGGTCAGGCCGTCCAGCGAGCCGCTGGTGAAGTCGAGGTTCAGCAGGTCACCGATGTGCTTCTGGTCGACGCCGGCGATCCTCGTGAACGTACCGTCGGCCTCTCCGTAGGCGACGCGCATCGGGCTGCTCGCCTCGACGTCGGGGAGGGCCGCCAGCTTCTTGTTCACCTCGGGCGACAGCGGCTGGTAGTTGGCCATGGAGACGGTGTAGTCGGACTTCAGGGAGTCCGCCGCCATCTTGTTGATCGCGGTCTGCATGGAGGTCGCGATCACGGTCATCGCCGTGATGAGGGTGAGGCCGATCATCAGCGCGGCAGCGGTGGAGGCCGTACGGCGCGGATTGCGCAGCGAGTTCTGCCGGGCCAGCTTGCCGGTCACTCCGAACGGCTTCAGAAGCGGAGTGGCGGCGGCGATGAACGGGCGGGAGAGCAGCGGCGTGAGCACGATGACGCCGATGAGCATCAGCCCGGCGCCCAGCGCCATGTACGGCATGCCGTCCTTGCCGGCGGAGACGCCCATGAAGAGGGCGCCGAGACCGAGGGCGGCGATGACCGACCCGATGGTGTTGCGTACGACCAGACCGCGCACGGTCGGGGTGGCGTGCACGCTGTTCATCGCGGCGACCGGCGGGATCTTCGCGGCCCGGCGGCCCGGCAGCCAGGCGGCGAGCATGGTGACGACCACACCGATGACGAGCGCGACGACGCCGGTCGTCGGGGCGATGACCAGGGGTCCTTCCGGCAGCGAGGCGCCGATGGAGTTGACCAGGGACCGCAGGCCGACCGCCACGCCGATGCCCAGGGCGAAGCCGGTCACCGCGGCGATGAGGCCGACGAGGAACGCCTCGGTCAGTACGGAATGCGTCACCTGGCGGCGGGAGGCGCCGATGGCGCGCATCAGCGCCAGTTCCTTGGTGCGTTGGGCGACCAGCATCGTGAAGGTGTTGGCGATGATGAAGATGCCGACGAAGAGCGAGATGGCGGCGAAGTAGAGCAGCGTCTGGCTCAGCGCGCTGGTCTGCGCGGCGATCATCCGGTCCTGGTCGTCGGCGAGCGTGTCACCGGTGACGGCCATCGTGTCCTTCGGCAGGATCTTCTCGGCCGCGCTCTTGAGGGCGGCCTGGGAGGTGCCGGCCGCCGCCTTGATGTCGATCTGGTCGTACTCGGTCTTGCCGAGCATCTTGCGCGCGGTGTCGTTGTCGAACAGCACCAGGCTGCCGCCGGCCACCACGTTGCCGTTGGAGGTGTCGAAGATGCCGCTGACCCGCTGCTCAGCCACCGGTCCGTCGGTGGACAGCCGGGCGGTGTCGCCGACCTTGTAGCCGGTGCGCTCCGCGGTGCGGCTGTCGAGCGCGATCTCACCGGCCTTGCGCGGTGCGTGCCCGGCGGTGAAGTCGTAACGGGAGTCCTTGCCGTCGGCGCCGGGGTAGAAGTTGGCGCCCGTGGTGCCCCAGTTCTGGCCGACGAGCTTGCCGTTCTTGTCGGCGAGCGCCGTGAAACCGGACATGTCGCCGATGACGGAGGAGGCGCCGGGAAGGTCCTGAGACTTCTTCAGCAGAGCGTCCGTCAGCAGGGGTTGCTGCTTGGCTCCCTGGCCTGTCTCACCGGAGGGTTCGGAGGAACGGTCGGGCTGGATGGCGACCGACACATGGTCGAAGCTCTTCGCCGACTTGTTCTTGTAGGCGTTGCCGATGGTGTCGGAGAAGACGAGGGTGCCGGAGACGAAGGCCACGCCGAGCATGACCGCGAGCACGGTCATCAGCAGTCGGGCCTTGTGCGCGAGCACATTGCGCAGGGCGGTACGGAACATGTTTCTGTCAGTCCTGGGGTGGGGCGGCCGGGAGGCCGGGCGGGCTGCGGGCCGGGATGATCAGCTGGTGCGGCCCTTGGAGTCGAACTCCTTCATCCGGTCGAGTACGCCGTCCGCGGTCGGGTTCAGCATCTCGTCGACGATCCGGCCGTCGGCGAGGAAGATCACACGGTCCGCGTACGAGGCGGCCACCGGGTCGTGCGTCACCATGACGACGGTCTGGCCCAGTTCCCGCACGGAGTTCCGCAGGAAGCCGAGCACCTCGGCGCCGGAGCGCGAGTCCAGGTTTCCGGTCGGCTCGTCACCGAAGACGATCTCGGGGCGGCTCGCCAGCGCGCGGGCCACGGCGACACGCTGCTGCTGGCCGCCGGAGAGCTCGGTGGGCCGGTGGCTCAGCCGGTCGGAGAGGCCGACCATGCCGATGACCTTCTCCAGCCACTGCTTGTCGGGCTTACGGCCCGCTATGTCCATCGGCAGCGTGATGTTCTCGGCGGCGGTGAGCGTCGGCAGCAGGTTGAACGCCTGGAAGATGAAGCCGATCTTGTCCCGGCGCAGCTGCGTGAGCTGCTTGTCCTTCAGGGTGCCCAGCTCGGTCTCGCCGATCCGTACGGAGCCGGAGCTGAACGAGTCGAGGCCCGCGACGCAGTGCATCAGCGTCGACTTGCCGGATCCCGACGGGCCCATGATCGCGGTGAACTCACCCTGCCGGAAGTCCACGGTGACCCGGTCCAGGGCGACCACCTGGGTCTCGCCCTGTCCGTAGACCTTGGAAAGCTCCGTGGCGCGTGCTGCCACCGCGGTGGCGCGGTGAGCGGTGGTGGTGGTCACGAGTGGGACTCCTGTCGCGGACGATTACGGGAACGGATTCATCGTCCCGTCCGTTCGGCCCCCACGGATCAGCCCCCGAGCCCGTTCCCGGGGCCCTCTTGAGTCGCATCGGCGCCCTCGCCCGTCCTCCTTTGGTATGACGTCGCCCCTGAGACCGGGGGAGGGACGAAGCAGGGCAGAGGGCGTGCGTGAAAAGAGGCGCGCGCAGGCGAGTTTCCGTCATTCCCGTACGCCGGCCCTTGCGGCCGCCTACCGCGCCCGGCATGTGCCGACGGCCCTTTACAGGCGCTGACGGGCCCTCAAGCGTCAATAAAATAAGACAACATCGGCCAGGCGTTCCGCTGTTCGGGGGAAGCCTCCGGATAGGCTCTGACCCGCGAATTGTGGAGCCGCGCACCTGGCCCGGATGGTGGAACGCAGACACGGCGAGCTTAAACCTCGCTGCCCTCGCGGGCGTGCCGGTTCGAGTCCGGCTCCGGGCACCTTTCGCCGTAGAGGCGGGATCCTCGAAAGATCCTCCTCTGGCACTAGGGTGTTCCTTTTGCTTTCCCATTACTCTTGTCCAGAGACCACACACGGTGGCCATGGAGGAGTGAGATGAGGAGCAGCAACCCGGTCTTCTCGCGACGGGGCTTCAGCCGCGACAACGGCTACGCGGGCTTCAACGCGGCACCGCAGGCCGGGGGCCCCGCCGTCGGTGCGACGCAGGGCAACCCTTATGCCCAGGGCGCCACGAACCCGTACGCGACCAACCCGTACGCCCAGCAGGACACGCAGTACGGCGCCCCGCAGGCGCCCGCGCGCACCGACGTGATGACGCTCGACGACGTCGTGACCCGTACGGCCATGACGCTCGGCACCGTCGTCGTCGGCGCCACGCTCGCCTGGGCGCTGCTGCCGACCACGCCGACCAGTTACGGTCTGGCCGTCGGTGCCGCGCTGGTGGCCTTCGTACTGGCCATCGTCCAGTCGTTCAAGCGCAAGGCGTCTCCCGCGCTGATTCTGAGTTACGCGGCTTTCGAGGGCGTTTTCCTCGGCGTCATCAGCGAGATGTTCAACGAGCGCTGGTCGGGAGCCCCGTTCCAGGCGGTCCTCGGCACGATGGCGGTCGCGGCCGGAACGCTGTTCGCCTACAAGCAGCGCTGGATCCGGGTCACCGCCAGGTATGCCCGTATCGGCATGGCCATCGCCATCGGCTTCATTCTCGTGATGGCGGTCAATCTGCTGCTCGTGGTCTTCGGCGGAGTCGAGGACGGCGGCCTGCGCAGCATGGGTCCGCTCGGCGCGGTCGTCGGCATCATCGCGATCCTGCTCGGCGCGTTCTTCCTGACGCTGGACTTCAAGCAGATCGAGGACGGCGTCGCCTACGGTGCTCCGCGTGAGGAGTCCTGGCTGGCGGCGTTCGGTCTGACGATGTCGCTGGTGTGGATCTACCTGGAGATGCTGCGCCTTGTCGCCATCTTCAGCGGCGACGACTAGCAGTCCCAGGCAATGAGGAAGGGCCCGTCCGGCGTGTGCCGGGCGGGCCCTTCCGCGTTGCCGACCGCTGTCCGCTAGAGCAGGCGGCGCGCGGCCCGCCTCAAGTCGTACTCGTGGACGATTGCTTTCGCGTGACCGTAGGCGAGGTTGTGTTCGCTCCGGAGCCAGCTCACCTTCTCGTCGAAGCGGAAGAGGGCTGGGCCGTCATCTACGGTGCGGAGCCAGTCGGAGATTTCACGACCGGTGCAGTGGGGGATACGGGAGAGCAGATTTCGATGGGTCTCTTCGGAGAAGACTTGGGACATTCGGCGCCTCCGGACGCATTGCGCGAGTGCTCCTTCACGCCACCGTGCCTGAGCGTTCGCCCGTTGGCAACAGTCCAGGGCGGGCGCGTAGGGTCGCGGAGTGCTCGATACAACGCCTCTGACGGCCGCCGTGGACCGATTCGCCGACCGGCTGCGGGCCGCCCCGCAGAGCCGCCTGCAGCGCGGCGCCGCCGCCGAAGGTCTTGCTCTGGCCAGGGAATTGGCCGTACGGGCACAGCGGCTGGAGGAGCCGGAGAGCGAGCCGCGGATCATGCCGGACGCGGGTGCGTTCGCGGTGGCTGATCAATTGGCGGTGGCAGGCCATGATTTGGCCGTGGCATTGCAAACGGCCCCGTCGGAGCAGGAGCTGGACGAGGCCGTGAGTCTGGTGAGAGCCGCGGCGGCGCGGGCGCAGCTCTAGATCGCGGCGGCGCGGGCGCGGCCGCGAGGCGTGGCCTGTGGCCGGGGTGGTGAGGCGTGGCTCCGAGGCGTCGCTCTAGATCGAGGCGATGACCCGGTCGGCCAGGATGTAGACGCTGTCCTCGCCGCAGGCGAAGGTCAGCGCGTACGCGCCGGAGATGCCGGAGCCGCCCAGCAGTATCGGCGTCTCGCCGTCACGCAGGGCCTCGGCGAGGCGCTCGGCGGTCTCGCGGTGTCCCGGCGTCATACAGAGCGTCGTACCGTCCGTGAAGACGTACACGTCGAGGGTGCCGAGCGGTCCCGGGCGTACGTCGGCGAGCTCGGTGCGGGCGGCCGCGAGCTCTTCGAGGCGGGTCACGGTGCGCTCGTGGTCGGTGACGACCGGCGTCTGGACCGGGACGAAGTCGGGGTGCGAGGGGTGGCGGCGGCGGGCGGCGGCCAGCTCGGCGGAGTCCTCGGGGTACGCGTCGGCCGGCTCCAGGTCGTCGGGACCGTCGGGGCCGTCGAGTGCCTCCAGGGCCTCGTACGCGTCGAAGGCCTCAAGGCCCGCGAAGTCGGCCTGGCGCGGCACGAAGAACGGCGGGCTGTCGTCGCCGAGCCCGGTCAGGCCGCCGAGCAGCGAGGGGGCGTCCGCGGCGTCGCGGGCTTCCTGCGCGGCCCAGAAGGCACGCGCCTCGGCGAGCTCGCGCTCACGTTCCTCGGCGAGTGCTTCGGCGACCGCGGCCCGTATGCCGTCGGCCTCGGCGGCACGGGTCTGCTGGGGGACGGCGGCTCCGGCACGGCCGAACGCGGCGGCCGTCAGCTCGGTGCGCAGGGCGGTGACCTGCCTGCGCAGTCCGTGGACAGCGTGCAGGGCAGCGGCGCCCACGGCCGTGGCAGCGGCCGTGGTCAGCAGCAGGGCAATAGACATGGCGCTCACTGACTTACTCCCGGTTTCATCGATCCCCCGACTTCCTACAGCAGCTTGCCGTGGGCCTGCGCCACCTGTCAGTGCATTACGTCACGAATTGGACAGGTCTTTTGGTTGGCTGTTTAGCCCCGAATGGGCGCTGACCTGGGAATATGCCTCTCCCCCAGGAGATAGATCACATCCTGGGGGAGATTGGGTTACGAACCGGGTGCGACGAGGCGCCCGACGGGGGGCCGCGTGATCAGCTGAGGCGCTCGATGACCATCGCCATGCCCTGGCCGCCGCCCACGCACATCGTCTCCAGGCCGAACTGCTTGTCGTGGAACTGGAGGCTGTTGATCAGCGTGCCGGTGATGCGGGCGCCCGTCATGCCGAAGGGGTGGCCGACGGCGATGGCGCCACCGTTGATGTTGACCTTGTCCAGGTCGAGGCCGAGGTCCCGGTAGGACGGGATGACCTGGGCGGCGAAGGCCTCGTTGATCTCGGCGAGGTCGATGTCGCCGATGGTCAGCCCGGCGCGCTTCAGTGCCTGCTTGCTGGCCTCGACGGGGCCGTAGCCCATGATCTCGGGGGACAGGCCGGAGACGCCGGTCGAGACGATCCGCGCGAGCGGCGTCAGGCCGAGCTCGCGCGCCTTGGTGTCGCTCATGATCACGAGGGCGGCTGCGCCGTCGTTCAGCGGGCAGCAGTTGGCGGCGGTGACGCGGCCGTCGGGGCGGAAGACGGGCTTGAGGCCCTGGACGCCTTCGAGGGTGACGCCGGCGCGCGGGCCGTCGTCCTGCGACACGACGGTCCCGTCGGGGGTCGTGACGGGGGTGATCTCGCGCTCCCAGAAGCCGTTCTTGATGGCCTGCTCGGCGAGGTTCTGCGAACGTACGCCGAACTCGTCCATCTCCGCGCGCGTGATGCCCTTGAGGCGGGCGAGGTTCTCGGCGGTCTGCCCCATTGCGATGTACGCGTCCGGGACCAGCCCGTCCTCGCGCGGGTCGTGCCAGTCCGAGCCCTCGCTCTGCGCGACGGCGGCGGTACGGGCCTCCGCGTCGGCGAAGAGCGGGTTGTGGGTGTCGGGCATGCCGTCGGAGCTGCCCTTGACGGAGCGGGACACCATCTCGACACCGGCGGAGATGAAGACGTCGCCCTCGCCGGCCTTGATGGCGTGCAGCGCCATGCGGGAGGTCTGGAGGGAGGAGGAGCAGTAGCGGGTGACCGTACAGCCGGGAAGGTGGTCCATCCCCATCTGTACGGCGATGATCCGCCCCAGGTTGTGCCCCTGCTCGCCGCCGGGGAGGCCGCAGCCGAGCATCAGGTCGTCGATGTCGCGCGGGTCGAGCTCGGGCACCTTGGCGAGGGCGGCCTGAACGATGGTGGCGGTCAGGTCGTCGGGCCGCAGGTCCTTCAGCGAACCCTTGAAGGCGCGGCCGATGGGCGAACGGGCGGCAGAGACGATCACGGCTTCGGTCATCACGGCTCCATGAGGGGGCGAGTATGCAGGGCTGTCTGGGAAGTTACCCGCACGTATGGCCCGGGTCACCGCCCGGACCATGTGATGCGGACCTCTTTTCTAAGCGCCCGCTCAGTTTCTGGTAAATGTTCAGCCCGTCCAGCGTTTGAGGACAAACGGGGTCTGGGGGCTTGCCCCCAGTTTCGGGAAGGGGCAGGTAGGGGGAACTGCGCCGCAGGCAACCCGCACCCGCCGACCCCGGCCGCACCGCACCGCACCCGCCACACCGCACCCCCGCCCCTCACCCCCGCGCCGCGTCCGGTGTCGCCGGTTCCGTGGGCTCCGTCCGGGCCGGCAGGCGCCTGCGGCGGCGGTGTTTCAGGAGGGCCCAGGGGGCTCGGGCCGCCGTGACCTCCGTGCCGGCCGCCGACGCCGCCTCCGCCGCCGCCTTCGCAACCGGCAGGATGCCCTCGTCGCGCGTGGCGTCCAGGCGGTCCGTCTCCGGCCACAGGCCCAGCGCCGCGCACAGCGTGGGCAGGACGGCCATCGCCGCCGTCGCGTAACCCTCCGCCGAGGGGTGGTAATTGTCCGGTCCGAACAGCTCACGCGGGTTCGCCTGGAACTCCGGGCCCAGCAGGTCGCCCAGCGACACCGTACGCCCGCCCTGCTCCACCGCGCCGATCGTCTGCGCCGCCGCGAGCTGCCGCGACACCCGCCGGGCGAGCCACCGCAGCGGCTGGTAGACCGGCTCGATCGTGCCCAGGTCGGGGCAGGTCCCGACGACTACTTCCGCCCCCGCCGCGCGAAGGCGGCGTACCGCCGAAACGAGGTAACGGACCGACTGCGTGGCCGGCATCCGGTGCGTGACGTCATTCGCGCCAACCATGATCACGCAGACGTCGGGCCGCCGCGCCGGATCCGTCAGCAGCGCCGTGACCTGGCGCTCCAGGTCGTCGGACTGTGCCCCCGGCTGCGCGACATTGCGCATCTCGACCGGCCGCTCCGCCACCGCCGCGAGCCCCGAGGCCAGCAGCGCCCCCGGCGTCTGTCCGGCCCGCCGCACGCCCTGGCCCACCGCCGTCGAGTCGCCGAGCATGGCCAGCCGCAGCGGCGGATCCGCGGACTGCCCGGGCCCAGGCGGGGGCATGCCGTAGATCCCGTCCGCCGGTGGCGGAACCGGCGCCCGCCCGCCCCCCACCGATCGCTTCGCCAGCTGGACCTCCGCGAGGAAGATCCCCACCGCGGCGGCACCGACCAGGCCGATGCCGCCGCCTCCGTACGCCGCGCCAGCGGCGATCCGCCGTGCCACCCTCGCTCTCGACACAGTCGCAGCCACCTCCTCGAAGCCTTCGAGCCTCCCGCACAAGTGCTTACTGCCCGGTAGTGGGCGTTCTTCAATCTCGCCTTGAGGTGAACCGAGGGTCGTGAGCCGCATACGCTGGCATCACCATCACGGAGACCCCGGAGACCACCGTGCAATTTCACGACTCGATGATCACCCTCGTCGGCAATACCCCGCTTGTGAGGCTGGGCAGCGTGACGGCCGGCATCCAGGCAACAGTCCTGGCCAAGGTCGAGTACTTCAATCCTGGCGGGTCCGTGAAGGACCGGATCGCCCTGCGCATGATCGAGGCGGCGGAGCAGAGCGGCGAGCTCCAGCCAGGCGGCACCATTGTCGAGCCCACCAGTGGAAACACCGGTGTCGGGCTCGCCATAGTGGCGCAGCAGAAGGGTTACAAGTGCATCTTCGTCTGCCCGGACAAGGTGTCCACGGACAAGATCAATGTGCTGCGCGCGTACGGCGCGGAGGTCGTCGTATGCCCCACGGCGGTCGACCCCGAGCACCCCGACTCGTACTACAACGTCTCCGACCGTCTGGTCAGAGAGACGCCGGGCGCCTGGAAGCCCGACCAGTACAGCAACCCGAACAACCCGCGCTCGCACTACGAGACCACCGGTCCCGAGCTGTGGGACCAGACGGACGGGAAGATCACCCACTTCGTCGCGGGCGTCGGCACCGGAGGCACGATCTCCGGCACCGGCCGCTACCTGAAGGAGGTCAGCGGCGGCAAGGTCAAGGTCATCGGGGCCGACCCCGAGGGTTCCGTGTACTCGGGCGGCTCGGGACGGCCGTACCTCGTCGAGGGCGTCGGTGAGGACTTCTGGCCTTCGGCGTACGACCGGACCGTGACGGACGAGATCGTCGCCGTGTCGGACAAGGACTCGTTCCAGATGACGCGCCGTCTCGCCAAGGAGGAGGGCCTGCTGGTCGGCGGCTCCTGCGGCATGGCGGTCGTGGGCGCACTGCGCGTCGCGGAGCGGCTCGGACCGGACGACGTGGTCGTCGTACTGCTGCCGGACAGCGGCCGCGGCTACCTGAGCAAGATCTTCAACGACGAGTGGATGGCGGACTACGGCTTCCTTGAGGAGTCGGGCCAGCACGCGAGCGTCGCCGACGTCCTGCAGCACAAGGAGGGCGACATCCCGAAGCTGGTGCACATGCACCCGGAGGAGACGGTCGGCGAGGCGATCGAGGTGCTCCGCGAGTACGGCGTGTCGCAGATGCCGATCGTGAAGCCGGGCGCGGGCCACCCCGACGTCATGGCCGCGGAGGTCATCGGCTCGGTCGTCGAACGGGACCTGCTCGACGCCCTGTTCGCGCAGCGCGCGTCGCTGAACGACCCGCTGGAGAAGCACATGAGCGCGCCGCTGCCGCAGGTCGGCTCGGGCGAGCCGGTGGAGGACCTGATGTCCGTACTGGGCGGCAAGGGGCAGCACGACGCTGCCATCGTGCTGGTCGAGGGCAAGCCGACGGGTGTGGTGAGCAGGCAGGACCTGCTGGCCTTCCTGGCGAAGCCGTAGCGAACCGTGCGAGGCCGTGGCGAACCTCAACGAGGCCGCAGCGACGGCGCGGTGAGGGCGTAGCTTCGCAAAAGTGGTACGAGCGCGACACGTCCGCGCAGCACCGGCTTAACACGCGTCCTGCACATTGGTTGTTGTCGGCGTCAAGGACAACCGGAGCGGCTCCCGGACCTCCATGGACGCCTGGACGCGGAGACCGGCCCTGACCCGGACCGTGTCCCGCGGGGACCGCCGTCGTCCCGCCCCCTGGGCAACCGGGGGTGCGGCGGTCCCCGCGGTATTTTTTGACCCGCCCCGCCCCGCCCCGCCCCGCCCCGCCCCGGCGGGACACCAGGGCGTGTCCTAGTCCTCCCAGTCGGACTTCTCCCGGGTCCGCCGTATCCACGGCCAGCCCCGCGCCGCGTGGACCGCGTTGACGCCGACGATGCCGGCCCAGGCGACGATCAGGCCCTTGAGGTCCGCGTTCACGACACCGATCGCCGACAGCGGGATGGCCAGAACCAGCGAGATCGCGCCGAAGCCGAAGCGCTCCCCGAAGCTCGACTCCCCGCTCTGCGCCGGCTTGGTGCTGCCCCTGGCGACGACCATCTGCTGCTCGGCCAGCTGACGGCGTACGCGGCGGTCGACCGTACCGTCGAGGCGTTGGTCGACCTTCTCCAGGAACGATTCGATGAGTGCGGACTCGTAGTCCGGCCCGAGCTCCTTGCGCGCGTGCAAGGTGGCGTCGAGTTCCTTCTTGAGCTCAGGGTCGCGGGCTTCCATGCACCCAATTTACGGAGCGGGCGCGGCGCGTGGCAGTGGGGCTACCCCCCCTTTCTTCCCGGGGGGAAGCCGAACGGCCGTGCTCCCGGATCAGGTGAGGTTCTTCTCCAGCGCCCGGATGTACTGGTGGATCGAGTGGTCACGGAGGCCGTCGGCGGCCGGGGCGAAGGGGTCGGCGGTCATGCCCTTGGCCCGGTCGGCCAGCCCGCCCAGCACGGTCATGGACTCGCGGATCCTGCCGCTGGAGTCGATGTACCGCAGGTGGTCGACGTGGGTGTACGCGGGCTCCGGGGGCAACTGCGGCACGATGTCGTTGTTGTTGACGAAGCGGTACATGCGTTGCTTGAAGCCCTTGTTGTACGCGGCCGCAAGCAGCCGGTCGCAGGTGCGCGGCTGGCCGAAGGTGTAGACGCCGTCCGCGTGCAGCCGCGGCTCCTCCAGATACATCCGCGCCCCGGCGAGCATGGCCAGGGCGCCGCCGAGGCTGTGGCCGGTGAACCACACGCTCTGCCCGTTGGTACGGAGCTCCGCGAGGGTGTCCTTCACGTCCGGGATGACGGATTCGAGCGCCTCCCCGAAGCCGTAGTGGATGTAACCCGTCTTGCCCGGCCCGGGCCAGGGCGGCGTCGTGGCATCCGAGAGCCAGTCCCGGATCTGCGCCGGCTCCGTACCGCGGAACGCGGTGATGATCATGTGGTCGCTGGCCATCGTGAACGCCTGCGTGTCCTGAAGCGGGAACGGCGGCGTAAACCGGGTGTGGTGATGACGCACCCGGTCGAAGCCCCAGCTCCCGGCGCGCTCCTCGATGGCGGCCTCGCTCTTGTAGGCCAGATCCGACGCCTGGGCCAGCCAGTAGGCGTGGGCCAGGCTGTACGAGTCGGCGTGATGGTCGATCGCGGACGGTACGGGCATGGTCGAGTCCTCTCGGAGCAGGTCCGGCATCGCTTCACAGGCAGCTGCCACGAGCCGGTGCACCATGTCGTATCCGCCGACGACCTGCCCGAAAGATCTTGGCCCTGTCTTCACCCGGATGCGCAGGTCCCCGTCAGCCCGCCCGCAGTACGCCGATCAGCTCGGTGGCCGTGGCCGTCATCGCCCTCCGGCCGACCGAGAGGTACGTACGGGAGTCGACCGCCTTCGGATTGGCGGCCAGGTACGCGCGAATCGCCCCGGTCATCGCGATGTTCAGGGCCGTACCGATGTTGACCTTCGCTATTCCTCCGGCGACCGCCGCCGAGAGTTCGCCGTCCGGCACGCCCGAAGAGCCGTGCAGAACCAGCGGCACTTCGAGAGCGTCGGCCAGCCTGGCCAGCAGTGCGTGGTCCAGTGCCGCCGTACGGGACGTCATGGCGTGCGAGCTGCCGATCGCGACGGCCAGCGCGTCGACGCCCGACGCCTCGATGAAGGCGCGGGCCTCCTCCGGGTCCGTGCGCGCCCCGGGCGAGTGTGCGTCCAGGGGCTCCGCGCCGTCCTTGCCGCCGACTTCGCCCAGCTCGGCCTCGATCCACAGGCCGTTGCTGTGCGCCCATGCGGCGGCGGACCGGGTGGCGGCGAGATTCTCCTCGTACGGAAGGTGGGCCGCGTCGAACATCACGGAGCTGAACCCGGCGTCGGCCGCCTGCCGCAGCAGCTCGCCGCTCTTGACGTGGTCCAGGTGGAGCGCCACGGGCACCCCGGCATCCCGGGCCGCGGCCGCCGCCGCGCGGGCCAGGGGCAGGACCCGCCCGTAGCGGAACTTCACCGCGTTCTCGCTGATCTGCAGGATCACCGGGGCGCCCGCGGCCTCCGCTCCGGCGACGACCGCTTCCGCGTGCTCCAGCGTGATGATGTTGAACGCCGCCACCGCGTGCCGGTTCGTGGCGGCCTCGGCGACCAGGGCGCCGGTCTCGGCCAGAGGCATCGTCAGGCTCCCGCGAGGATGACGGAACGGGTGAGGTGGCGCGGCCTGTCCGGGTTGAGCCCGCGGGCCGCCGCGACCGCGACCGCGAGGCGCTGCGCCCGTACGAGCTCCGCCAGCGGGTCGAGGCCGCCGGCCACCCACATGGCGCCGGTGGCGTGCACCTCGTCCGCCAGGCCCGAGGGGGCGTCGCCGATCATCCAGGTGGCCGTGCCACGGGTGGAGATGCTGATCGGGCCGTGCCGGTACTCCATGGCCGGGTACGCCTCGGTCCAGGACCGCGCGGCCTCCCGCATCTTGAGCGCGGCCTCGGAGGCGAGCCCGACCGTCCAGCCCCGGCCGAGGAAGGTGAACTGCGAGCAGCCCACCAGCCATTCGGGCAGCGGCTCGGCGAGCGCGTCCCTGGCGTCGTCCACGACGGCCTCCGAGTGCAGGCCGAAGTGCGCGCGCAGGAGGGTGAGGGCGGTGGTGGCGAACCGGGTCTGTACGACGGACTTCTCGTCCGCGAAGTCGAGTACGACCACGTCGTCGGCGGCCGACATCACCGGCGTGTCCGGGTCGGCGGTGACCGCAGTCGTAGGCATCCGCCCGCGCAGTGCCGCGAGGAGTTCGACGACCTCGGTCGTGGTGCCCGAGCGGGTGAGGGCGACGACCCGGTCGTAGCGGCGGCCGGTCGGGAACTCGGAGGCCGCGAAGGCGTCCGTCTCGCCGTGTCCGGAGCTTTCGCGCAGCGCCGCCGCGGCCTGCGCCATGAAGAGCGAGGTTCCGCAGCCCACGATCGCCACCCGCTCTCCCGCCGCCGGGAGCGTGCCGCTCAGGCTCGCGGCCAGTTCAGCGGCCCGGTTCCAGCACTCCGGCTGGCTCGCCAACTCGTTCTCGACATGACTCACGCCGTACTCCCACCCTGGTCCGAATGCTCGTTCCTGCAAGATATACGCATCTTTCGCGCAACTTCAAGCATGTGGCGGTGCGCTAGTGTCACATCGAACGGTCGAGGAATGGAGCTGCGGATGTCCCGCGACGCCCGCTGGAAAGCACTGCTGGATCTGCTGGTCGAGCAGGGCCGGCTGGACGTCGAGGAGGCGGCGACGGCGCTCGACGTGTCGGCCGCCACCATCCGGCGCGACTTCGACCAGCTCGCCGAACAGCAGATGCTGGTACGTACCCGGGGCGGGGCGCTCGTTCACGGCGTCTCGTACGAACTCCCCCTGCGCTACAAGACGTCCCGGCGCGCGGCGGAGAAGCGGCGTATCAGCACGGCCGTCGCGGCACTCATCTCGCCCGGCGAGGCGGTGGGTTTCACCGGGGGCACCACGACCACCGAGGTCGCCCGCGCCCTTGCCGCGCGCCCCGATCTGGCCACCGGATCGCCCGCCCTCACGGTGGTGACCAATGCGCTCAACATCGCCAATGAGCTGGCCATCCGGCCGCAGTTCAAGATCGTGGTGACGGGCGGGGTCGCGCGCCCGCAGTCGTACGAACTCATCGGCCCGCTCGCGGGCGGAGTCCTCGGTCAGATCACGATGGACACCGCGGTCCTCGGCGTGGGCGCCTTCGACGCGGTCCACGGGGCCACGGCCCACGACGAGGACGAGGCGGCCATCAACCGGCTGCTCTGCGAGCGCGCGGGACGCGTCGTCGTGGCCGCCGACTCCACCAAGCTGGGTCAGCGGGCCTTCGCCCGGATCTGTGCGACGGAGCAGGTGGACACGCTGGTCACGGACGCCGCGGTGTCCGACGAGATGGCCGACCGGTTCGCCGAGGCGGGCGTGGAAGTTATCCGCGCCTGATCCCGCGCACGGGGGCTGCCAGGCATAACCCCTTCGGGGGCCACGGCTGGCGGGCCGTGGAGGCCTGGCCAAGGATGAACTCGGGCCGGCAGAACTGCAGCCTGGCTCCCCCGCACCGGAAGGACGAAGGCTCAGTATGGAGACGCGATCCGACTTCAGGATGATCCGCTTCAACCAGCGCATCGGCACGCGCACACCCCCCTCCAACTTCGATCCCGGCTCGTCACGGTTCATGGGCGACCAGACGTCGTTGGAGTCGTTCGAGATCGACAAGGACCCCGTGGGGGACGGCTACCTGGTGATCCAGGTCTACGGGGTGGACTTCAACAACCACCGGATTCTCGTCAACGACAGGGACCTGGCCGAGTTCGACATCGCCAGAGGGGCCAGAGGGCAGGTCCTCTGGCAGACCTGGATGGACCCGATCGAACGTGGCATCCTCCGGCAGGGGCGGAACACGATCCAGGTCCAGCACGGCCAGTCGTCGGGCGGTCAGATCGACAATTTCATCGTCCGTAACGTCGTCGTGCACTGGCGCGAGTCCGTCGACGGCGGTTACCAGGGCGGGCGGGACAGCGGCAACCACGGTCAGTGGTGACTCCCGAGGCCCCTTGATACGGACGCATTGATCCGGACGTATTGATCCGGACGTACGCGGACTTCCCTCTTATGCTCCGCCCCGAGGGGCAGGTTTCCTCCACCACCGCGCCTGTATATGGTCATGCAGGTCTCGGGTTGGCTGAATAAATGCCAATGCCCGAGGTAAGACTGTGGTGGTGGACTTCCTGAGGGGGACGGCATGAACGACAGCCCTGCCGCACGACTGCAGCAGCTCTTCGAAGGGCATCGGCTCACGCCCACCCAGCGGCGTATCGCGCACTGCATGGTGCGCAAGGCCGCCGATGTGCCGTTCCTGTCCAGCGTCGAGCTCGCCGAACTGGCCGGGGTCAGCCAGCCGTCCGTCACCCGCTTCGCCGTCGCGCTCGGCTTCGACGGCTATCCGGCGCTGCGCAAGCACCTGCGCGACGTCGCCCCCGCCGAGGCCGCGGCGCGGGGCGAGGATGCGTACAACGAGTACCAGCAGGCGGTCCAGGCCGAGATCGAGAACCTCCGCCACCTCGCCGAACTGCTCGCCGACCCCAGCCCCGTGGAGGAGGCCGGCCGCATCCTCGCCGCGTCCCGCCCCCTGCCGGTGCTGGGCCTGCGCGCCGCCTCCTCGCAGGCCCGCGGCTTCGCGTACTTCGCCGCCAAGGTGCATCCCGACGTACGCCTCCTCGACGAGGGCGGCACGATGCTCGCCGACCGCATCGACGCCGCGCGCCGGGCGGGAGCCACCGCGCTGCTGTGCTTCGCGCTGCCGCGCCACCCGCGCGAGGTCGTGGAGGCACTGGCGTACGCCCGGACGCAGGGCCTGACCGTCGTGTCGGTCGCCGACTCCGCCTTCGCGCCGGTGGCCAAGCACAGCGACCTGCTGATCCCGGCGGCGGTCGGCACGGGCCTGGCCTTCGACACGGCGTGCGCGCCGATGCTGCTGGGGCGGGTGCTGCTCGAAGCGATGTGCGACGACCTGCCGGACGCGCAGGCGCGGCTGGAGGAGTTCGACGCGAAGGCGGCGGCGCGGGGGTTGTTCGTGGATTAGGCGTGCCGACGTGCCGGGCGGAGCTTTCTCTCTTCCCCTACCCCCAGGCAGTCGGCGCTTAGGGCGATGGCGGACACGACGTGCCCTGTGGCCAGGTGCCTGTTCGTGATGTGGCGATGCGAAGCCGGAAACGCCGCATCAAGGACTCCTGAAGTCGAGTGTCCGTCAGGGCTGAGTTCGCTGCTCGCCGACCTCCGCCTCGGGACAGGCATCGGTGAAAGCTGGAAAAAACGGAAGCCGGGCGTTGATGGAAATCGCCCATGTCGCCGGTCGCTTCCATCAGGCATGGCCAGAAGTTGTAGGAGTTGTCGGCGACCGACCACATGCACCTTTAATGATTTTTCGCCCTTTTGTGATGCTGGACTTTGAGGCATAAACGGGGGGCAAGATTGCGCCACCCAATGCGCGACGGTGGGCCGGAGAAACTGGATGGCAGGTTCCCTTTGCCTCTCCCTCGTTCGCGCAACCTCCCGATTCCTGCATCAATTAGAACTTCCGGTTAGAACTCCCGTGACGCGAATTTACTGCTTCCGTGAAGTTGCGGTGTGCCGGGACCAGCGCAAAGGCAGTTGACGGTCAAGGCGCACGAGGTGTTGGCTTCGTTGTGGTCTACAGAGGGTGTTGGACGACGAGCGGCCACATGGATGCTCTGTTCATGCAGTCCTCTGAATGACAGGCACCGCTAGGTCTACGCAAAGGGGGAAAGCGCTAATGAGGGTCCCACGTCAATTAAGATCCGGAATTATCGCCGCCATCTGCACTACCACTGCTGTCGGGTCGGTAATGGTGATCGCTCCGGCAGCGCACGCCGAGGAAGGACCCCACGGCGGAATCGTCGGTAATTACACGGGCGGCGACGTTTCCCGCCCGCAGCAGGGCAAGGAGCTGTCCGCGCAGGCCAAGGAGAAAATCGCGCTGACCGACGCGTGGTTCAGTGCCCACGAGGGTCGCAGCAGTAAGGCGGAGTACGCCGAGCGGGAGAAGACGTTCCTTCAAAAATATGGGCTGGACAAGCAGGGCGCAGCCCAGCTCAACGCCGCTTCGCCCTATGCCGCCACCGCGGCGCCCAGTAGTCGCACGCTGTCGCTGAGGCACTACGGTCAGGCAACAGGCTACTTCTGCGGGCCGGCGACCGCAGCCATGATGATCAAGAGCGTGAACGGGTCGATCAGGAGCCGCTACAACAACAATGCCTTCAGCCAGCAGAACCTGGCGAACAGCGCTCACATGAACACCGCGAACGCGCGCGTGACCGACTGGGGAACCAAGAAGTTCGTCACGGGTATCAACCGGTGGCGGGGGCAGAACTGGTACGTGCAGGTCCCTTCGCCGACACCCACGAACGCCGTGAAGACGATGCTCCACAGCATCGGCGGCAACGGTATGCCGATCGCTGCGGACACCGTCGAGTTCGCGAACGGGCGGCACTACAACGGCCATCCGGTCAACAAGACGATCGGTCACTGGATAACCGCCTACGGCTACACCTCCAACGGCTCAAGCAGTAAGTGGGCAGATCCCTCGACAACGGTGTGGAACGGCGTGAGCAAGACGTTCGCGTACAACACCCGCAACTTCACCAGCTACTTCCTCCAGTCGAACGGATACGCCTACTAACATGCGAGTCAGCCCGGCGCTGCCCATCGTGATCCTGCTCGTCGGGCTGACCGCCTGTACCAGTGAGGAAAGTCCCCGCCCGCCGGCGGGGGACACCCCCTCAGCCCGGCCCACCGCACCTACGGCAACGAAGCCTGCGGCAGGGAGATCGTTCAACCTGACATCCGAGATCGGCACAGACACTGCCCGGTCGGCGAGCGCGGGCCGACAGTACGACCCGCGCTACGCGCCCAAGGCCAACCTGGGTGCGGGCCTCACGACGAACATCCTGGACATCACCGCATCCGGTCGGCTGGTGGCCGCCGCCAACTCAGAACCGAAGAGCACTGACGGTGTAGTCCGCATCGGCCAGAGCCGAGTTGGCCTCCAGGACGCGACGTCCTTCTCCCCCTTCCCCGCCGCCAAGAACGGCACGTGCCGCAACACTCCTCGCCAGGCCGTCTACGCCGACGAACGCGACGGGACCGTTGCCTGGGTCGAGTCCGCCAGCACAAATCTGTACGCCTTCGACTGGTGCGTCTTTGCCTACGATCCAGGCACCAAGACCACCACCCTCTTGGGAGACTCCGCCTCTGTCAGCGGCAGGCAGCAGGGGATGCCAGAACCCTCAGGCAGTTCCGCTGTGTCTCTCGGCCAGTCCAAGGCGTTCTGGGCCACCACCTACCAGACCTCCGGCAAACCGAAGTTCGGAGTCAAGGTGGTGGCGCGGCAGCTGACCGGCGGTTCGGGCCTGGAAACGGCTGTTGACCACGCCAAGCTGCCCCGGGCGGTGGGTGACACGCTCTTCTATGTCCGCTCGGCAGACATTGCACCCGGCTTCCCCAAGGACCGCTTCGAGATCCGGAAGAGGGAGGCGAACGGAACCGACAGGCTGGTCGCAGGCGGCCCACTCACCGCGGGCCAGGAGGTTTCCACGCTCTCCGTGAAATCCTCACGCGTGAACTGGGTCATCGCCAACCCCGAACAGGCAAATTCAAGGCTCTACTCGCTCGACTTGAAGACCAACAACGCCGTCACGTTCAAACTCGGCCATGCCGGGCCATCCACGATGTTCCTGCGCTCCACCGACGATCACCTCGTGTGGGGCAACGGCAGCGCCGCCGGGGACGCAGGCCAGTACGTGTACGAGTTCGAGTCCGGGAAGCTGTGGCGAGTCGGCGCTGAAGAAGGCTTCAGCGTCATCTACGCAAAGGCCGACCGCCTCGCCTGGGCGAACATCCCGGGCAACTCCCACAATGCGAAGGCCTCCTACGAGGTCGCAGACTGGAAGTAAGCAGGACACCACACCGTGGCCTTCCTGTCGGCGTCCCCCGGTGCGTGTGTACACCGACACGAGCCGTGACCCGGTTCCTCAGATGCGCAGCGCTCGGGACTCTTCTTTGGTCGGGCTCGTCCACGGGGTGGACCGCGGATTCGCGACGGGCTCGGGGGCTCAGGGTCATGGAACAGAAGCCGCCCCACGAGAATCAAGGCGGGACAGTCACCCGCACCGTCGTTGTCACCCAGAGTCAGAGAGTGTCAGACGAAGACGACGACGAAGATGTTTGATCCTCTTCACGCACCCGCGTCGGCTGGCTTCTGCGGGGAGCGCATCGCCACGCTCCCTTCTGCACACCTGGCGGCCGTACGCTGGCCGAGACGGCACCGGCCAGACGAAGGGGCACCTGTGGACATCCCCACCGACCTCAGCACCGGCGAGCGCATCCGACTACTGCGAGAGTCCCGAGGCATGTCGCGCCCTGTCCTCGCGGGTCTGTGCGGTCGCGGCCCTGACTGGCTCAAGAAGATCGAGTCAGGCGATCGGCCGCTCCGCTCCCACGGCCTACTGATGCGACTGGCCGCAGCCCTTCAGGTCTCGGACTTGTCGATCATCACCGGCGGCTCCTCGCAGGTGACGCAGCCTGTGCCGCTCGGTCGGCTCAACCACCCTGCCATGCCCGGTATTTGGTCTGCCGTCATGGGCCGCAGTCTGTCGGCCAACCGTCCGGAGCCGATGGCCATCGCATCTCTCCAGGGACGCGTCGATCAGACCTGGAAGCTGTGGCACACGTCGAAGCACAACCGTACCGAGGTGGGAGCCCTTCTCCCGGACCTGATCCGCGACGCCGAGGCCGCCGCCCGCACGCTCGAAGGGGACGAACGCCGCGCCGCCCTGGTCACCCTCGCCGACGTCTACCGCCTCACCGGGCAAGCCACCGCATACGTGGCGCCGGCCGAACTCGCGTGGGTGGTTGCTGACCGGGCGCTGGCTGCAGCGCAGCAGGCGGACCAGCCCGCCGCCATTGCGGCCGCCGCCTGGAACATGGGCAACATCCTCCGCGAAACGGACTATCCCGAAGAGGCGCTCAGGGTGGTCATGGACGCGGCGGCCCTGATACGGCCACACCTCGACGGCGCTCCGAACGACTGGCGCGGTATCTACGGCGCCCTGCAGCTGCACGCCGCCGTCACCTGCGCCCGCGACGGCCGAGAGGGCGACGCTTGGCGGTACTGGGATGCGGGCGACCAGGTCGCGAAGTCCCTGCCGTCCGCGTACGTCCATCCCTCAACAGTCTTCGGCCGCGCCAACGTCGACTTCCACGCGATCTCGGTGGCAACGGATCTGCGCGCGTCCGGCAAAGCACTGGCTCTCGCTGACGATCTCGACCCGGACATCATGCCGTCGACAGAGCGCCGCGCCCGGCTGTGGGTTGAGGTCGCCCGCGGTCATCTTCAGCGCGGTGACTGCACCGCTGCTCTGCATGTAATGGAGATCGCTCACAAGATCGGCGAGGAAACCGTGGCCTACACCCCGTCGGCGAGGACGGTGGCGGCCGAGCTTTGGCGGACAGCTCCTCGCGCGCTGCGCCCTGCGGCCGACCAACTGGCCGAGAAGGTCGGCATCAGAGCCGCCGTGTAGGGGGTCCGTTGGGGGCAGGGGGACAGGCTGTCCCCCTGCTCAGGCGGATACGGCTCTACGGTGACGGCCCATCAAAGTCCGCCGATCGGGGGCCGTATGACCGTCCAAGCCTGGCACGCATCCCCGCGCCGAGCCGCAACCGCGACAAGTGACAGCGGAACGGGCGAGGTTCGGCTACCGCTTGCTCTATTTCGCCTCGACCAGCCGCAGGGTGACGTCGACCTTGTCCTCTCCCTCGTCGAAGCTCGCGGTCTGCACGCGACGTTGACGCGATTGCTCGACAGTCTTCCGAGCGCCATCACCCTCGGGGCCACCTCACGCCTCCTGGGGGGCCGACCGTGAGCACGGAAGGGGTGAGAACGCGTGCCGCCGACTGGCTTGCTTGCACACTGCCCTCGCCGGAGGAAGCTCAGTTGGAGTGGGACACGGGCGCCCCCGCGATGCTTCGGGTGGGCGGCCTGTTCGACGCCGTGCGCATTCCTTCCGAGGTGGTGCGCGCCGCAGCACGTAGCAACGACTGGGCGGTGATCGATGGATTCCTCGGAGAGGTCCTCGACGGCCCGGTTATCCATGATCCGCACCGCTGGTTCTACGCACTGGTGCCGCCAAGGACTACAGAGGCGTGGCGCTCGCCCTTCGCCAGGTGCCTAGGGGGTGGGGCGTGGCTCGGCGTACCGCGTACAGACCGCACCACGCTGGAGACGAGCGACCCGTATTGGTCGGTCCCCCTGAAGAGCGCCGGCGATCTGTGCTCACCTCATGCCGTGTCCGAGCTGATCGACCTTGGCCACCGGCGACTCGTCGAGGGGGCGCGGTGACCGTCAAGGCGATCATTCGAGCCGCGGACTGGACCCTCGGCGCTGATACGGAGGACGGAGCACCGCAGCAGCCGTTGCACGACGTGGAGTGCACGACGTGCGGGGAGAGCCCGGCTTGTGTTGTCGGCTCGCGGCTGCCGGCTGAGATCTGGGCACTCAAGCACACCGGCCTAAATCCAGGGCATCGCGGCTATCGGGCCGTGCAGACGTCGTTCTGGCGTGTCACCCCGGCTCTCGACAATCCGATCGGCGAGGCAGGCCGCAGTCCTGCGAGCTGAGCCACCTGACTCCTGCCTCGGCTGCCACGCCCTGGATAGGTCGACGGACGAGGCAGGCCTCTTCACCCATCACATCGAACCGGGAGAGTCACATGTCCGATGACGGTAAGCACGCTGGCCCGCCCTCCGACAAACCATGGACCCCACCGCCCCCTCCGCCGTCCCCTGACGGACCGCCGCCCAAGGTCACCAGCCAGGCGGGGGACTGACGGTGGGCAGCACCGTGCAGGTGCACCCACAGCACGCCGCGCTCGTCGAGTTACTGGCCAAGCAGGGCCTCTTGTCCGAGCGTTGGCGCGAGGTCTGGGAGCGAGTCCCTCGCCACCGCTTCATCCCACCGACGGTCTGGCGCCAGGAGCCGGAGCGGTGCGAGCCGGTCAGCACGGAGGCTGAGTGGTGGCAGCTCGTCTACAGCAACGAGCCGGTGGTGACCCAGATCGACGACGGGGCGGCCGACGGTCCCGGGGTGGCCACGTCCTCCAACAGCCACCCCGGGATGGTCGCCACCATGCTTCAGCACCTGAATGTGGAGGACGGCACCAAGGTGCTGGCGATCGGCACCGCTACCGGTTACGTCGCGGCGCTTCTCTCCGAGCGCCTGGGCGACGAGCACGTCTTCAGCCTGGAGATCGACCCGCCTCTGGCTCACCAGGCGAAGGACAACCTGGCGGCCCTGGGCTATGCGCCCACGGTGGTGGTGGCCGACGGCGAGCACGGCTATGCGGACGAAGCGCCGTACGACCGGCTCATCTCCACGTGCGCACTGCGCCGCGTACCGCATGAGTTGGTGCGGCAGGTGAAACCGGGCGGCGTTCTGGTCGCGCCTACGACAGGGGAGTTCTGGAGCGGCGCGATCGTCCAGCTGTCGATCCAGGAGGGAGGCATCGCGTCAGGCCCATTCCGGGGCGGTGTGTCGTACATGCCGATGAGATCTCACCGAGCCCCCGCACGCCCACCGCTGGCCGAAGGACCGGGCCGCCGCAGTGACACCAACATTGACCCTCGGCTCCTGCTCACCGTCGGCTTCTCCATCTACGCGGGCGCTCGGGTGCCCGGCGTCTCGATGGTCCACGCCGAAGAGGACGGCACGATCACCGTGTGGCTGATGGACCAGGCAGGTTCGGGCGCCTGTGCCGAGGCCGGCGAGGCGTGGCAGTACGGCGAGCGAGACCTGTGGTGGGACATCGAGACGGCGTACCAGGATTACGTGGGTCTCGGCTCGCCGACCGCTGACGCATTCGGACTGACCGTCAGTCCGCGCGGTCAGGAAGTGTGGCTTACCCACCCAGGACGGGTGATTGAACTGAGACGAGTGATCCCCTCCGCGTAACGGAGTCGTCCGCCGGGCGGCCGCTCGACGGCGAGAAGGATGAGAGCGGTCGCCCGCCCCATCGGCGGGCGACCGCTGATGCGCACCGGCTCCGTCGCCGCATTCGGCGCTGTTACGGCGGCTTGGATATGCGGCTGCCGGATGGTGACCATCGGCAGGGTGGCCGCCGCGGCGGCCATCACGGTGACGCTGCACTATTTGCGCGCTGAATGGGTCCGCAGCGGCGCGCCGTCGAAGGTCTCGGACTGCCATTGGGCTAGGGCCCCCGACAGATCGTGCGACTGAACAAGTTGGCCGGTGGACGACGTCTGCGGCGGGCCGAAATGGACTGCACCGTCCCCCTGACGAAGGAGCCACCAATGGACCGCGAGGATGCCACCATGGGCTGATCACTCCAGAAGTGTCAGTCTGGAGCATCGGGAAGGGGCGGGTAGAGGAACAAAGCGCCGCAGGCCCCTACCTCAGCCCCCTCACTCCTCCCCGCGTGCCTTTATAACCACCTTGTTGAGCCCCCACAGACCGATGCCGATCAGCAGCAGCACGCCCGCCCGGATGTAGACGTCCGCCGGGCGGTCCGCCAGCGGGCTGGCCAGGATGATCGCGGTGATCGCGCCCAGCACGGGCAGGACCGTCGGCGTACGGAAATGTTCGTGCTCGACCCGGTCCTTGCGCAGGACCAGCACGGCGACGTTCACCACGGCGAAGACGCACAGCAGCAGGAACGCCGTGGTGTCGCCCAGACCCTCGATCTCGCCCGTGGACACCAGGCCGACGGCGAGCAGCGAGACGAAGACGATGCCGACGACCGGTGTACGCCGCCTGGCCAGGACCCGGCCCATGCCGCGCGGCAGGATGCGTTCGTTCGCCATGCCGTAGCAGAGGCGCGAGGCCATCATGATGTTGATCAGCGCGGAGTTGGTCACGGCGAACAGCGCGATCAGCGCGAAGAGTCTGGGCGGGAAGTCGACACCGCCCGCCTTCACCACTTCGAGGAGCGGGCCGCTGGATTTCTCCAGCACCGTGTAGTCGACGAGCAGCGACGAGATGAGCGCGACCAGGACGTAGATGGTGCCGGTGACCGCCACCCCGATGAAGATCGCCTTCGGGAAGGTGCGGTGCGGATCCTTCGTCTCCTCCGCCATGTTGACGGAGTCCTCGAAGCCGACGAAGGCGAAGAAGCCGAGTGCGGTGGCGCCGAGCACGCTGGTGAGCAGCGCGTAACCGGTGCCGCTGGCCTCGAACTCGCCGAGCCGCGAAGGCTCTCCGCCGCCCGTCATCACGGCGTACGCGCCGATCACGAGGATCACTGTCAGGCCGGTCAGTTCGACGAGCGTCAGCACCACGTTCGTCTTCACCGACTCGGAGACGCCGCGCAGATTGAGCGCGGCGAGCGCCAGGATGAACAGGATCGCGATGAGCGTCGGCGGCACGGCGTCCGTGAATTCCGCCAGATAGTCGCCGCTGAAGGCGCGGGCGGCGGCGCTCGCGGACGAGAGGCCCGAGCACATCACCATGAAGGCGACGATGAAGGTGAAGAACGGGACCTTGAAGGCCTTTTGGGTGTAGAGCGCGGCGCCGGCCGCCTTCGGATACTTGCCGACGAGTTCGACGTACGACGCCGCCGTCAGGATCGCCACGACGAAGCCGATCGCGAACGGCAGCCACAGCGCGCCGCCCACCTTCCCCGCGACTTTGCCGGTGGTGGCGTAGATGCCGGTGCCCAGGATGTCGCCGATCACGAACAGGATCAGCAGCTTGGGACCGAGGGCGCGTTTGAGGGGTGTCTCGTCGTCTGGTGGTGCTGATGCCGGTGGTGGTGTAGCGGCGGATGTGGACAAGTGGACCTCCCCGGGTGGGTTGGGCAGGTTCTTCCCCACGTGGCTCGGGTGATGCGTGGCCGACTACGGGTTCAGCAGCGCGTCGGCGTGCGCGCCCCCCGACTCGGCGACGATCTCGTCGAGGCTCTGCGGCGGTCGTACGACGCTGAAGCGCGTCCCCTCGCGGGTGGTCGTGAAGCCGTAAAGGCCGGGTCTGGCAAGGCTGTTGTACGCGTAGTGCGCGGCCATGAAGTACGCGCCGGTGTCCAGCACCGCAGCGTAGTCGCCCTGTTCGAGGAGCGGCAGCGAGCGGTTCTCGGCGAGCAGGTCGCCCGCGAAGCACGCCGGTCCCGCGACGTCCTGCGCGACGGCCGGGCCCGGCTTGGGGTGGCCCTTCGCGTCGTACGCCGCGATGCGCAGCGGCCAGGATTCGGGCGCGTACACGGCGCGGGTGGCGATCTGGACACCCGCATGGGTGACGGCGATGGAGCGGGCCCCCGAGGTCTTCGCGTACTCGACACGGGCGAGGACCGTGCCGTGCTTGGCGAGCAGGGAGCGGCCGAATTCGGTGACCAGGCCGTAGCGCCCGTCGAACAGGCCGGGCACCTGCTGCTTGAGGAGGCGGGCGTAATCGGCGTACGTCGGGGTCTCGGCGTCGGAGGTGAATTCGACCGGCAGGCCGCCGCCGATGTCTACGGTGTCGACCTGCTGCCGGCCGGCCGCCGCGTTGATCTCCTCGGCGAGGTCGTAGGCCGCCGACACGCCCTGGGCCATCAGCTCCAGGGAGAGGCCCTGCGACCCGGAATGGGTGTGGACCCGGGTCAGCCAGGGCCGTTCGAGGTAGGTCCGTACGACCCAGTCGCGGGTGCCGGGGTCGCGGAGCGCCACGCCGAATTTGGAGGTGGCGGTGGCGGTGGAGAGCGCGCCGATGGAGCCGCCGCCGATCTGCGGGTTCACGCGCAGGCCGATGGGGGAGAGGGAGGCGGGGCCCGATGCGATCAGGGAGTCGATACGGGCCAGTTCCTGGGCGTTGTCGGCGTTGACCGCGATGCCCAGTGCCAGTGCCTGGCGCAGCTCGGCGGTGGTCTTGGCGGGGGAGTCGAGGACGGTGCGGTCCGGGGGGACGCCGGCGGCCTGGGCCAGGGCGAGCTCGCCGGGGCTCGCGACTTCGGCGCCGATGGCCTCGTGCTCGTACAGCAGCCTGAGGACGGGCACGAGTGGCGTCGCCTTGACGGCGAAGGCGTGCAGGACGGGGGTGCCGGTGGGGGTGACCTCGGCGAACGCCGCGCGCAGGGCGGCGGCGGACGCGCGGATGCCGGTGATGTCGAAGAGGCCGACGATGGGGTGGTCGAGGCCGACGACTCCCTGTTCGACGGCGGCGCGTACGGCCTGCTCTCGGCGGGCGGGGCCGCTGATGTCCGAAGGCATGTGTCTCAGCCAATCACCCGGTGTGATCCGGCGCAGAGCGCTCCGACGTATTGACTAGTTCTATTCATCTGGACAGGATGTGAATAGACGATGCAACACTCGTGATCGAGGAGGCACACCATGTCAGGACCCCGACCCGTACGGGCGCCGCGCGGTACGGAGCTGAGCGCCCTGGGATGGCAGCAGGAAGCCGCCCTGCGCATGCTCCAGAACAACCTCGACCCCGAGGTCGCCGAGCACCCCGACAAGCTCGTGGTCTACGGCGGCACGGGCAAGGCGGCGCGCGACTGGCGTTCCTTCGACGCGATGGTGCGCACGCTGAAGACCCTGAAGCAGGACGAGACGATGCTCGTCCAGTCCGGGCGTCCGGTCGGCGTGATGCAGACGCACGAATGGGCCCCGCGGGTCCTGATCGCCAACTCCAACCTGGTCGGCGACTGGGCGAACTGGGAGGAGTTCCGGCGCCTGGAGGCGCTGGGCCTGACCATGTACGGCCAGATGACGGCCGGGTCGTGGATCTACATCGGTACGCAGGGAATCCTGCAGGGCACGTACGAGACCTTCGCGGCGGTCGCGGCCAAGCTGCATTCAATTGGTAAAGGGGTCGGCGGCAGCCTCGCGGGCACGATCACCCTGACCGCCGGTCTCGGCGGCATGGGCGGCGCCCAGCCGCTCGCCGTGACGATGAACGACGGCGTCGCGATCTGCATCGACGTCGACCCGCGCGCGATCGAGCGCCGCATCGAGCACCGCTACCTGGACGTGAAGGCGAACAGCCTGGAGCACGCGCTCCAGCTGGCGGTGGAGGCGCGTGACGCCCGCAAGCCGCTCTCGATCGGCCTGCTGGGCAACGCGGCGGACCTGCTGCCGCGGATGCTGGCCGAGGGCGCCCCGATCGACATCGTGACCGACCAGACCTCGGCGCACGACCCGCTGGCGTACCTGCCGCTCGGTGTCGACTTCGACGACATGGCGTCGTACGCCGCCGAGAAGCCGGCCGACTTCACGCTGCGCGCGAGGGAGTCGATGGCGCGTCACGTGGAGGCGATGGTCGGCTTCATGGACGCGGGGGCCGAGGTCTTCGACTACGGAAACTCGATCCGCGGCGAGGCGCAACTGGCGGGCTATTCACGGGCGTTCGACTTCCCCGGCTTCGTGCCGGCGTACATCCGGCCGCTCTTCTGCGAGGGCAAGGGCCCGTTCCGCTGGGCGGCGCTGTCCGGCGAGGCGTCCGACATCCACAAGACGGACAAGGCGCTCCTGGACCTCTTCCCGGAGAACGAATCCCTGCACCGCTGGATCAAGATGGCCGGCGAGCGCGTCCACTTCCAGGGCCTGCCCGCGCGCATCTGCTGGCTCGGCCAGGGCGAGCGCGACAAGGCCGGTGCGCTCTTCAACGACATGGTCGCCGACGGCACCCTCGCCGCCCCGCTGGCCATCGGCCGCGACCACCTGGACTGCGGCTCGGTGGCCTCCCCGTACCGCGAGACGGAGGCCATGCTCGACGGCTCCGACGCGATCGCCGACTGGCCGCTGCTCAACGCCATGGTGAACGTCGCGTCCGGCGCGTCCTGGGTCTCGATCCACCACGGCGGCGGCGTAGGCATGGGCCGCTCGATCCACGCGGGCCAGGTCTCGGTCGCGGACGGCACGAAGCTTGCGGGCGAGAAGATCCGCCGCGTACTGACGAACGACCCGGGCATGGGCGTAATCCGCCACGTGGACGCGGGCTACGACATCGCGGAAAACACGGCGGACGCGCAGGGCGTACGCATCCCGATGCGGGAGGGCGAGTGACTCCGAACCACCCTGTTGTGGGCAGTCGTTCCGCTGGGGCGGAACGGGTGGGCACAACGGTGCCCGCACGTCCCACGGGGCCCGGGGTGCCCCCGGTTTCGGGAAGGGGTGGGGCTGGGGGATCTTCCACCTCGTTCCACGAAATGTGGGCGGAGCTGCGCCCAATCGGCCGCAACGCCACCTCCAACGGCTACCGCCGCTACGCCTGGACGGAGGCCGACAAAGACTGCCGCACCTGGTTCCGCGCCCAGGCCGAATCCCGAGGCCTGACCTACGAGGTAGACCGCAACGGCAACCAGTGGGCCTGGCAGGGCGACCCCCTCGCAGGCGACGCGGTAGTCACCGGCTCCCACCTCGACTCCGTCCCCGACGGCGGCGCCTTCGACGGCCCCCTGGGCGTCGTATCGTCCTTCGCCGCCCTCGACGAACTCCGCCGCAGGGGAGCGGAGTTCACCAAGCCCCTCGCCATCACCAACTTCGGCGACGAGGAGGGCGCACGCTTCGGCCTGGCCTGTGTGGGCTCCCGCCTCGCAGCCGGGCAGCTCACGCCCGAAAAGGCCCACGAGCTCCGCGACGCGGACGGAATCAGCCTCCCCCAGGCCATGGAGGCCGCGGGCTACGACGCGTCCACCATCGGCCCGGACCCGGAGCGCCTCTCCCGTATCGGCGCGTTCATCGAGCTGCACGTGGAACAGGGCCGAGCCCTGGCCGTGTCTGACAGCGGCTCCGCCGCGGGCACCGACCACCCCGTCGGCATCGCATCCGCCATCTGGCCCCACGGCCGCTGGCGGTTCGACTTCCACGGCGAGGCCAACCACGCGGGCACCACCCGCCTGGAGGACCGCCGTGACCCGATGCTGACGTACGCCGAGACGGTCATCGCCGCCCGCCGCGAGGCGCAGCTCACCGGCGCCCTGGCCACCTTCGGCAAGGTCTCCGTCGAGCCGAACGGGGTCAACGCCATCCCCTCCCTGGTCCGGGGCTGGCTCGACTCCCGCGCCGCTGACCAGGCAACTCTCGACCAGGTGATCGCGGCCATCGAACAGGCGGCAAAGGCAGAAGCCGCCCGGGCGGGCATCGACCTGCGCATCACGCGTGAGTCGTTCACCCCGGTGGTCGAATTCGAACACGCCCTGCGCGACGAGCTCGCGCGCATCCTCGGCCGCGACATCCCCGTTCTGGGCACCGGCGCGGGACACGATGCGGGTATTTTGTCCGCTTCAGTCCCGACCGCCATGCTGTTCGTACGGAACCCCACGGGCATCTCGCACTCCCCGGCCGAGTACGCCGCCGAGGACGACTGCGTCGCAGGGGTCATCGCACTCGCCGACGTACTGGAGGGGCTCGCGTGCACGTGACCTACTGGCTGGAACACGCCTGGCTCGACCCCTTTGTCGAGCCGGGCGTGGCCCTGGACCTCACGGACGGCCGGATCACGGCCGTCCGCAAGGACGTTCCCGCGCCGCCGCCCGGCGCGACGGTCCTGCGGGGCCTGACGATCCCGGGTCTGGCCAACGCCCACTCGCACGCCTTCCACCGGGCACTGCGCTCCACCGTCCAGGTCGGCTCCGGGACCTTCTGGACCTGGCGCGAGGTGATGTACCGCGTGGCGTGCCGCCTCACCCCGGAGTCGTACTTCGAGCTCGCCCGTGCCGTGTACGCCGAGATGGCGCTGGCCGGGATCACGGCGGTGGGCGAGTTCCACTACCTGCACCACGGCAGCGGCGGTACGCCGTACGCCGAGCCGAACGCGATGGGGGAGGCGCTGATCGCGGCGGCCGGTGAGGCGGGCATCCGCATCACGCTCCTCGACACGGCGTACCTTTCGTCGGGCTTCGGTGTGGCGCCCAACCGCCACCAGCAGCGTTTCTCGGACGGCACCGCCGAGGGGTGGGCCGAGCGGGCCTCGCTGCTCAAGGAGAGCGACCACGTCAGGATCGGCGCGGCGATCCACTCGGTACGCGCCGTACCCGCCGACCAGCTCTCGACGGTCGCGTCCTGGGCGCAGTCCAGGGAAGCCCCGCTGCACGTCCACCTCTCGGAGCAGACGGCCGAGAACGACGCCTGCCTGGTGGCTCACGGCCTGACCCCCACCCGTCTGCTGGCGGACCACGGGGTGCTGGGCCCGCGTACGACAGGTGTCCACAACACGCACCTGTCGGACGAGGACATCGCGCTGCTGGGCTCCACCTCCACGGGCACGTGCATGTGCCCCACGACGGAACGCGACCTGGCGGACGGCATCGGCCCGGCGACGCGCCTGCAGAAGGCGGGCTCCAAGCTGTCCCTGGGCAGCGACAGCCATGCGGTGATCGACCTCCTCGAAGAGGCGAGGGCGATGGAACTGAACGAACGCCTGCGCTCGCGCACCCGGGGCCACTGGACGGCTGCGGCCCTGATCCGCGCGGCCTCCGCCGACGGATACGCGGCGCTGGGCTGGCACGACGCGGGCACGATCGAGCCGGGGGCGCTGGCGGACCTGACGACGATCGCCCTGGACACGGTGAGGACGGCGGGCCCGCTGCCACGGCTGGGCGCGGAGACGGCGGTGTTCGCGGCGTCGGCGGCGGACGTACGGCACACGGTGGTGGGCGGCCGGCACGTGGTGCGGGACGGGGCGCACACGATGATCGACTCGGTCCCGGCGGCCCTGGCAAAGGCGATCGCAGCAGTGCACGGATGACCTTGCGCGCGGCGGGGAGGAACACACCCCCGGCGCTGCGCGCCAGGCCTTGCCCGACCCGGCCCACCCACGGGGGGAGGGCCGCGGAAGTTCACGACTCCGGCGGCCAACCGCCCACCAATGGCCCCCACAGGCCCGACGCGGCCACCGGCTGCCGGGCGAACCCCACAGCTGTGGGGCCCGCGCCCCTATGGCCCCGGGGCCCAGAGGCTGCGGGCGCTGCGCCCGTCGGCCGCTGGCCACACCGGGTGGGTGCTGCGTTCATCCGCCCTTGGGCGTCAGAGGTCCCGTGCCGACCTCGCCGCCCCAGGGCGTGGGCACGCCCGTCGGCCCCCAGGCCGTCGGAAGTGGGGGCACCCGCCCCGCTTATGGCATGGGCGCCGCGCCCGTGCGCATCCTCCGGGGCCCGCGGCCTCGCCCCAGGGTCGGGAAGGGGCAGGCAGGGGACAGCCGCCCCGCGCAGCGGATCCCCCCATCGCCCGACACCGCGCACGGCGCCGGCCGCCCAGTATCAATCGTCAGGACAGGAGACGCACCATGACCACCCGCACCACCCTCGTCACCAACATCCGCACCCTCGTCACCAACGACCCCGCCCTCGGCGACACCCCCCTCGGCCTCCTCCAGGACGCCGCCGTCGTCATGGACGGCGACCGCATCGCCTGGGTCGGCCCCGCCGCGGGTGCCCCCGCCGCCGACGACGTGTACGACGCACAGGGTCGCGCCGCCATCCCCGGCTTCGTCGATTCGCACTCGCACCTCGTCTTCGCGGGCGACCGCACCGAGGAGTTCAACGCCCGTATGTCGGGCCGCGCCTACTCCGCCGGCGGCATCCGTACCACCGTCGCCGCCACCCGCGCCGCCACCGACGCGGAGCTGAGCGCCAACGTCGCCAAGTACCTGGCCGAGGCCCTCAGCCAGGGCACGACCACCCTCGAAACCAAGTCCGGGTACGGGCTGACCGTCGAGGACGAGGCCCGCGCCTTGCGCATCGCGGCGCAGCACACCGACGAGGTCACCTACCTCGGCGCCCACATCGTCCCGCCCGACTACGCCGACGACCCGGCGGCGTACGTCGCCCTGGTCACCGGCGAGATGCTCGACGCCTGCGCCCCGTACGCCCGCTGGGTGGATGTCTTCTGCGAGAAGGGAGCCTTCGACGGCGACCAGGCCCGCGCCATCCTCACCGCCGGCCAGGCCAAGGGCCTGACCCCCCGGGTCCACGCCAACCAGCTCAGCTACGGCCCCGGCGTCCAGCTCGCGGTCGAGCTCGACGCCGCCTCCGCCGACCACTGCACACACCTCACCGACGCGGACGTCGACGCCCTCGCGAACGGCAGTACGGTCGCCACCCTCCTCCCCGGAGCGGAGTTCTCCACCCGAGCCGCCTGGCCCGACGCCCGCCGCCTCATCGACGCGGGCGCGACCGTCGCACTGTCCACCGACTGCAACCCGGGCTCGTCCTTCACCAGCTCCATGCCGTTCTGCATTGCACTGGCGGTACGCGACATGGGGATGACCCCGGACGAGGCCCTCTGGTCGGCCACAGCGGGCGGTGCCCAGGCCCTGCGCCGTACCGACGTCGGCCGCGTCGCCCCCGGCGCCCGCGCCGACCTGGCGCTGCTCGACGCCCCGAGCCATGTCCACCTCGCCTACCGCCCGGGCGTACCCCTGGTGACCGCGGTCTGGCAGCACGGCGCCCGCAAGCCCTAGGGCACAAGAGCACTGGGCGACGCGGAACGGGGTAGGCGAGCCATGAAAGAGGGCCTGCCCCGGATATCGCCCGGGGCAGGCCCTCATTCAGCGTTCGGTATTCCGCATACCGCACGCGTGCCTATTCCACGACCGTCAGGCCCTTCCGCAGCTTGTTCAGCGTGCGCGAGAGCAGTCGTGACACATGCATCTGCGAGATGCCCAGCTCCTCGCCGATCTCCGACTGCGTCATATTCGCGACAAAGCGCAGCGAGAGGATCTTGCGATCGCGCGAAGGCAGTTCGGCGATCAAGGGCTTCAGCGATTCGACGTACTCGATGCCTTCGAGGCCATGGTCCTCGTAGCCGATACGGTCGGCCAGCGCACCCTCCGAGTCGTCCTCCTCGGGCTGGGCGTCCAGCGAGCTCGCGGTGTACGCGTTGCTCGCGGCCATGCCCTCCACGACCTCGTCATTGGTGAGGTCGAGGCGCTTCGCCAGCTCGCCCACGGTGGGGGCGCGGTCGAGCTGCTGGGCGAGTTCGTCACCGGCCTTGGCGAGGTCGAGACGCAGTTCCTGGAGGCGCCGCGGGACGCGGACCGACCAGGAGGTGTCGCGGAAGAAGCGCTTGATCTCGCCGACAATGGTCGGCATCGCGAAGGTCGGGAATTCGACGCCCCTGCTGAGCTCGAAGCGGTCGATCGCCTTGATCAGGCCGATCGTTCCGACCTGGATGATGTCCTCCATCGGTTCGCTGCGGGAGCGGAACCGGGAAGCGGCGAACTTGACCAGGGCCAAGTTCAGTTCGACGAGTGTGTTGCGTACGTACGCATGCTCGTGCGTTCCCTCTTCGAGGGATTCGAGGCGCCCAAAGAGCGTCTTCGACAGGGCCCTGGCATCCAGCGGCCCCACCTCGTCGTACGGCGGGATCTCGGGGAGCCCTTCGAGCCCCTCGATTCCGGTCTCGATCTGCTCGGGCGGGGTTGTCGACGGCGCGGGCGGCTGCACAGGGAGCGGCGTTCGCGATTCGTCGAGCCGGGGTGACATGGTCTCCTCCATCGTTCTCGGCATATGGCTGCCGATGCCGATACATGTGCGTGCGGTGTGCGGCGCCTCCAAAGCCGGTCGTGTTGGTTGTGTCCCTACTAGGCCTACCCGCTCTTACCCAGGACTTGCAAGTCCCATATGTCCGTATTGGTAGGGGTTGTGTGGTACTTCGAGTACCGGTCGGCGTGCAGAAGGCGTAGGGTTCTGGCACGTCAATGACAGTCACGACTGCGAAGAGAGACGAGACGGGCATGGAGCGCGGGACGGTCGGCAGCGCGAACCGGGGTCGACTCCGGGTCGCAGTTCGGACCGAGGGCCGGAGCGAAATCGTCACACCGGCGGGTGAGCTTGATCACCACACCGCCGAATTGCTGCGTGAGCCTCTGGAGAGTGCGCTCGAGGCCGGGCGTACGCGCCTGGTCATCGACTGCTCGTCACTCGAGTTCTGTGATTCGACCGGGCTGAATGTGCTGCTCGGCGCCCGCCTCAAGGCCGAAGCGGCCGGGGGAGGAGTCCATCTGGCCGGCATGCAGCCGGTAGTGGCCAGGGTCTTCGAAATTACCGGGGCAGAGGCCGTCTTCACCGTGCATGAATCGCTCGAAGCCGCGATGGAAGACTGACTTCCGGCCGGTTGAGTAATCCGTGTCACGTCGTCCGTACCGAAAAAGTGGGTGTTCTCACCGTTCGGTCGGGCAGGAGGACTCTGACTCCGTCTACCCCTGGGGGCCCCGAAGGCCCCCATGTCCTTGCAGCGATGAATTGATGAATTGGCGAATCGGTGAGGTGAAGCGCTGATGAGCACCACCCGGCAGCCTCGGCCGGGCGACCTCGGCCCAGAGTCGGCGAGCCACGGCTCTGCCTCAGCCGTGTCCGCCGCCGGTCAGGTGCGTTCCCTGGCACTGGGCAGTGCCAGCGGCATTGTGCCGCTCGCCCGAGACTTCACCCGCCAGGCGCTGTACGAGTGGGGCTGGCTCCCCGCCGAGACGGCCGAGCGGCGTGCCGCTGCCGAGGATGTCCTGCTGGTTGTCTCCGAACTGGTCACCAACGCCTGCCTGCACGCCGAAGGGCCGGAGGAACTGCGCGTCACGTGCGACGGCAAGGTGCTGCGGCTCGAAGTCATCGACCGCGGCGCCGGTCAGCCTGCGCCCCGTACGCCGCACCGGGCCGGACGGCCCGGCGGGCACGGGATGTTCATAGTGCAGCGGCTGTGCCTGGACTGGGGTGTCGTACGGGAGCCGGAGGCCACGGGCAAGACGGTCTGGGCGGAACTCGCCGCTCCCATTTAGCCCCGCCGACTCCGAACCCCAGTTCCCGCACGGGGTTACCGGCGGTTCGCAATCATCGGAAGTGCACGCCGATCCGGCGTGCACTTTGTCTTCCCTCGGCAAGGCCCCAGGCGTACCTTGACGCCCAATCTGATGTGTCGTCAGTAACTTCCGGCATAAGGGGAACACGAGGTGTCGTACCAGAAGCGGACAACTCTCGCGCTGGCGGCAGCGGTTGCGGGCTCGGCGGTGCTGCTGGGCGCCCCCGCGGCCCATGCCGACGTCGTCGACGTCAACTACCAGTGCAAGACGCCGATCGGGAACAAGGGAGCCGTCTCCCCGATCGACATCAAGGGCGTCAAGAGCGGCAGCGGCTACAAGCTCACCATGTCCTTCCAGAAGGGCGTCTCGTCCAGCCCCGTGGAGCTGGGCAAGGGAGCGATGAAGCCGAGCGCGGTCATCAAGCTGGGCGGCGCGGAGAGCGGCACAGTGCAGGTGTCGGGCCCACCGAACCCTGCTGCCGTCCCGGCCAACACCCCCATCAAAATAACCGACTTGACCGGTACGTACACGCCCAGGAAGACCGGAAAGGTCACCTTCACGGCGTCCGTGCTGACCATCAAGGCTCTGGGTACGACCACCACCTGCACCCCCTCCAACAGCCCCGAGCCGTCACTGGAACTGGACGTCAAGGGCTCGGGCGGCACCTCGCAGGACGCGCCCGGCGAGCTGCCGAAGACCGGACCCCTCGACTCCGCCCTGGCACTCGGCACGCTCGGCGGCACCGTGCTGCTGGCCGGGGCGGCAGGTGCGCTGTGGCTGACCCGGCGCGGACAGCGGCCCACGGGCTGAGCCGCCCCGGCCGTACGCCCGTAAGCCGCCGTACTCGGGAGCCGCCCATGCCGTCGCCGCACTGTGCCGTCCGCCTCCTCACCGCCGCACTGCTGTGCGCCGCCGTCCTGGCCACCCCTGCCCATGCCGCGGCGGAGGGGTGGAAGGTGGCTCCGAGCGGTGACGGCAGGCCGTACTTCTACCTGGAGGGCGCGGCCGGCACCGTACTGGAGGACAAGCTGTCGCTGACCAACTCCAGCAGCAAGCCCCGCACCCTCAAACTCCGAGGCGCGCACAACACCCGGACCGGAGCGTGGATCGCACTCGCGGCGGACGAGGTGAAGATCCCGCCCCGCACCCGGGCGGAGGTCCCCTTCACGGTCACCGTGCCGCAGAGCGCGACGCCCGGCGACCACCCGGGCACGATCGTCGCGTCGGGCGGAGGCCGCGAGGCCGGCGTACGAGTCCATCTGCGCGTCAGCGGCCCGAGGCTGGCGGCGCTCACGGTGGAGGACATCACGATCAGCGAGCAAACCATCCACTACGCACTAGTGAACCGGGGCAACACCGCACTCACCCCGAGCCTCACCGTCCACGCCGACGGCCTCTTCGGCGAGGTACTGCACCGCAAGGCCCGCACCCTCCGGCTGAATCTGCTCCCCGGCCGGCGCGTAGAGCTCACGGAATCCTGGCCGGACGCCCCGGCGCTGGACTCGGTGGACGTACGCCTGACCGCGACCGCCCCGGGCGCCGCACCCGCCGCGTCGACAGCCTCCGCAACCTTCGTCCCCTGGACCCCGGTAACTCTTACGGCGCTGCTGGCAGGCGCCGCAGCAGTGCGTTTCGTACGCCGCAGCCCCGCATACCCGACCACCGAAACGGCAACCCCCGAACGGCACTTGGCGAAGGCAGGAGCAGCAACGTGACCGCCGGCAACCCCGCCCCCGAGAACGACGAGCCCCACGCCGCCAGGCAAGCGGGGTTGCGGGAGGGGACGTGCAGGGGCGCTCCCCGCAGGGTGTCGAACACAGAGTGGGCGGCGTACAAAAGCACCCCCCCGCCCGTTCGGCACCCGAGGAGACGCCCCGGAACGGCACCGACCCCGAAGGCACCGCACCCCCGCGCGGCATCCAAAAAAGGCCGCCCCGGAACGGCACCGACCCCGGCGCCACCGCACCGCACCCCCGCCGAATGGCTGGCAGCGCTGACCCTCGCCCTGGCCCTGAGCCTTACCCCACTCCCCACAGCAACAGCAGCCGACCCAGAACCCCAAGTAACCCTCTCCAAAACGGAGGCGGGCAAGGGCGGCGACATCACGGTCAAAGGCAACGGCTGGCGCCCCAAAGCCCTCCTCATGATGCTGATCTGCGGCCAGGCCACCCCGGCCGGCGGCGTAATCGGCGGCACCAACGCCTGCGCAAACTCGGACGGCCGCGCAGTGACCACCGACGCGAAGGGCGCCTTCAGCAAGAAGATGCCGGTGGCCGAACCGCCCAAGGCGTGCCCCTGCGTAGTGCATGTCGCGACGGTCACCGGCGAACAAGCCACCGTGGACGCCGTATTCGACGTGGCGGGCCACCCCGTAGAACCGCTGCCGCAGCCCGGCGCCGGCGGCAGACTGGCCGTACTCGCGGCCGCCAGGCTCGACGGATCCGGCTCGGTCCTCACCTGGTTCGGCGCCCCGCCGACCCGCGAACTCGTCGTCACCGTAGGCAATCTCGGCTCCGACCCGGTCAAGGACCCGGTCTTCGAAGTCGGCACCTCGCACGGCGTCTACTCCCCGCAGTGGGAGGAACGTCAGTGGCGCGGCACCATCCAGCCCGGAAAGAAGGCGCAGGTCAAGCTGGACGTCCAGCTGCCGGCCGGTGCGCACGGCGACTACCTCGTGTCGCTCAAGTACGGGCAGAAGGTGCTGGCCGAGCAGCCGTGGGGCGTGGGGCGCCCCTGGGGCGTCACGCTCTTCTGGGTTCTGCTGTGCGTGGTCGTACCGGCGGCGGTGTTCCGCATCGGCATGGCGATCGTCGACAAGGTACGGCCGCGTACGCCGAACCGCGCAGCGGGCCGCCACCGTACGGCGCCCCGCGCTCAAGCGGCCACGTCACCACCGCCCACAGACACCACGGCCCTGCCGTGGTTTACCCCGGACAACGCACCGGGTCCGCACGCCCAGATCTCCGCACCGTCCGATAACAGTCCGACGACGAAGGGAAATCCGTGACCACGCAACGGAGGATGAGCGCGGCAGGGGTCGCGCTGATGCTCGGCGGCGCGGGAATCCTGCTCGCGGCGAGCCCCGCGCAAGCAGCCGAAGTCTCGTACAAGACCGAGTGCATACCCCCGCCCATCTCCGGCCTGCCACCCGTCCAGGGCACCACGAAGGTGCAGATCACCGCACCGGCGGAGGCCAAAGTCGGCGACGAGGTAGAAGTCGTGTGGAAAACCGTCGAGGCGGCGTCCAAGAACCCCGACGTCATCGACCTGGAAAAGGACACCGTCAAGCCGACCGGCACGATCAAGGTGGCCGGCGCGACGACCGCGGACCTGAAGATGGAGGGCCCGCGACAGAACCCGCCCATCCCCAAGAACAGCCCCATGATCCTGCCCGACATGAAGGGCAAGCTGAAGCTGGAGAAGGCGGGCGAGATCACGCTGACGCCCGACGCGTACAACATCAACGTCAGCAAGCCGATGTCGACGGACACGAAGTGCACGCCGAAGGAGACGGTCAAGGCGGCCGCCACGATCAAGGTCTCGGAGGGCGGCGGCACCTCGGGCGGCACCACCTCAGGAGGCACTACCTCCTCCGGAGGCACCACCTCGGGCGGCACCACGACCTCCGGCGGCACGACCACCGCAGGAGGGACCACATCCGGCGGCGGTGACGGTGGCCAGACCGACTTCCCCGGCAAGGAGGTCACCGTCGCATTCGAGTGCAAGTCGCCGGGCCCGGCGAGCATCAACTCCAAGGTGACGATCAACGCCAAGAAGAACGGCGGCAGTTACGACCTGGTGGTCAAGACGGCCAAGGGAGTGATGGACAGCCCGGCCGCACTCCCCGCAGGCGCACTCAAGCCCTCGATGGCACTGCTGCTCGGCGGCGCGGACAAGGGCGTTGTCCCTGTAGTGGGCCCGGCCAACAAGGACCCGCTGGAGCAGGGCAAGCCGGTGAACCTGCCGGACATGACAGGGACGTACAAGCCCGGTGCGAGCGGCAAGTCCACGCTCAGCCCCGGGACGCTCACGATCGACGTCACCCTGGGCGGCCAGAAGATCAGCATCCCGTGCACGGTCAAGGGCAAGGCCGAGGTGTCCCTTGAGCTCGACACCTCCGCCCAGCCGGGCGGCGCGTCGGGCGGCGGCTCAGCAAGCGGTTCGGCGGGCGGCAGCGCCGCGACCGGAGGCGGTGGCACCGACTCCGGCGGCGGCCTCGCCGACACCGGCGCCACCGACAACGGCGGCCTGCGAGCCCTCGGCCTGGTCGCGGGCACGGTGATCCTGCTGGGCGGCGCGGTATTCACGTTCACCCCGTGGGGGCGGTTGCGGCGCTGACTGACACGGAACGGGCCGGGACGAACCGGCGGCGATCTTCCGGCCCGCCTTCGGTTGTCTCGGTCATCCGTTAGCACAGTCCTTGGCGTAGGACAGGTAGCCGTGCTCGACTCCCCGACACGTAAACCCCGCCTTGATGAGGACGCGGCCGGAGGCGGGGTTGTCGGGGTGGTGCTTGGCGGTGAGCGTGTCGAGGCCGACGACGGAGAAGGCGAAAGCCACCATCTCCCGTACGGCGTCCGTGCCGTAGCCGCGCTCCCAGCAGTCTTCCCGCAGGATATAGCTCAGGCAGCCTTCCCCGTGCGGGTAGCGGCGGATGGAGGTCAGTCCGACCAGGTCGTCTCCGGAGGTGATGCCCCAGTACCAGCATGCGTGGGGTACGACGTCGGCGTAGGAGAGGACGCGGGTCAGCCACTCCAGCGCGGATTCCGGACGAGGCTGCCTCGCCGGGATGAACCGCATGGACGCACCGCTCCGGATACGTCCGACGGCTCCGGCGTCGTCCATCGTCAGATGGCGCAGCCCGATCATGCCGCCACCTTCGAAATCAGATCGGCGAGTTCGCCGGCCGTAGGCCGGTCCCGGTTCCCCGCGAGAAGGACGGGGCGAAGGACGCCTTGCAGCTCGGGCCAGGGTGTGGCTTCGTCGAGTGGGGCCCGGCGGTTGGCGATGAGGACCCGGAGCTCGGCCGTGGTAAGCGTCCCCGGGGTGGCTCCGGCTGCGGCGTAGTCGAGTGGCCAGCGGCCGGTGATACAGGTCCACAGCGCACCGGCGAGGGCGTACACATCTGCGGAGACGTCTGGGATGACCGGCTCTCCATCGTTGATGCATGTGGCGAGTTCCGGCGCGGTCAGGTGGATCATGGTCCCCTCGAATCCTGGGGGCCGTTGCTTGCCGACGGGCCAGGCCCATGCGAAGTCAATGAGGCGGACTCCATCGATGGCGTGGATGCCGTGGGTGGGTTGGAGATCGGAGTGGACCCAACCGGAGGCATGGAATTCGGCCACGGTCCGGCACAGGTCGATGGCGGCAGTGAGCGGCAGTTGGTGTGGGATGCCGCCGAATACGTCGCGGCCGTCGTCGACCGCCACGGCGAGCGCGTCGGCCAGGTCCGGAGTGTCGCGCAGGAACCTGGGGTCGCGTTTACGTACTGCGGGCCGTACCGGGAGGAACGAGACGGGCGTGGTGGGGATGCTCTGCCCATCGCGGTTGAACTCTTCCTCCCCGGCGTGGAACTTCCCGAACATGACGCCTACCGGCCCGTACAGGTTCTTCAGCGCCCAATGAGGCCATGCGGTGAGGTGGCTGTGGAGTGCGCCGCCCAGGATGACGACGTTCTCGCACACGAGCGCGCCGTGGGGCCGTTGTGCCAAAGGACGTATCCACTCGGCGGCCTGGACTCCGGCCCAGAACAACTCCGCTTCGACCGCGTCCGTCTCGCCAGCGGCTTCGTAGACGGTCCAGCCGGTCAGCCCGCGTGCCAGGGAGGGGGCCAGGTAGGGGCAGTGGGCCGTCATGCGCTGAACGTAGTCGGCGATGTCTACGCACTGTGGATTCGTGGTCCGGGTCTCAACGAGGCGGAGCGCCCCAGCGGTAAGCCGGGACGCTCCGTCAGTTCGTGGGTGTGTCACCGCGCGGCGGCCTTCTCCTGTGTCGGCGCCGCGTCGCCGTCGCCCGGGGCCGGGGAGCAGTTCCATTCGGCGACGACCTCGCCGGTCTCCCGGTAGTGGGTGAATCCGGTCTCGTCGAGGGTGCCGTCCTCGCGTGTGAACCAGATCTCCGGCAGGGCGCCATACATCTCTTCGTACGTGGTGATCCAGGTGACGGAGCCAGCGCCGCAGTTGCTGGCGTGGCCGAAGGCCTGTCCGCCGTGGCGACTGCTGAACTCGGTGTACTCGGGTGTCTCCATCAGCCGGTGCCATTCGGCGTCGATCGCGGGGGAGAACATCTCGGGTGCGCCGTGGCCTACGGCGAAGCAGCGGGCGCTGACCGTGAAGAACCGGCCCAGCTCGACTTTCTCCAGCGTTTCGGTGCTCATGGTGGTGCTCCTCTCGTTGACTGCGAGCGGTGTGTGGACCCTGGCCCGTGCCGACTGCCTGGGAAGGTGCGGGCCGGGGAGTCTCAGGTGTCGGAGTGGTCCTCGGCGAAGTGGCGGCGCAGGCGGACGTTGGCGTCGCTGGTGGCGGAGCCGTCGCCGGTGGCCTGGGCCTGGCGGCGGAGTTGGCACAGGTGGGCGCAGGTGGCGCAGCCCGGTTTCGGTTCCGGTACGGCCAGTGGCCACGCGGGCGAGGTCATGACGCCTCCGCCGGTGGGCGGGCGCTTGCCATGCGGGCCGTGGTGTCGGTGGCCTTGGCGAGCAGGCGCAGCGCGTGGGCGGGGTCAGGTTCGGTGAGGGCTCCGGTGGTCGCGATCCGTATGGCCTGGCGGATCACGGCCTGGTACCGGTCGGCGTCCTCCACCTGAAGTGCAGCCCATGCTCGCGCGGGTTCGGCCAGTGCGTGGATGTAGCCGCACAGCCGCCTGCGGAGCGCGGAGACGAGTTCCCCGTGGGCACGTCCGTGTCCGGCCAGGGCGAGGGCCACAGCGACGTCGGCGCGGACATCGTGGGGGTTGGGCAGGGTCGACGTCGTGGGCGTGATCACCGGTACGCCTCCTTTGATTGGGTGGTGGCAGCCCCGCCCCACCAGGAGGACGGCGAGGCTGGGCGCCGGTCACGGGGGCCGCTTCCAGACCGGGCCTGCGGGGCGGTCCTTGGCGACGTGTATCCATTCAACGAGCGGTGCCGGGGTGACAGTCAGGAAGAAGTGCGCGCGGCCTGCGTGCACGCGGCCGGAAGATTTGACCCCGTCATTACCTATGTCTTGAGGCGGATGTGATCAGAGGGCTACGGTCGGTGGTCATGGGGGGCAATGCCGCGCTTCAAGAACGCATGAGCGAACTGGGACTGACCCACGCTGAGCTGGCACACCGCATGAACGCGGAGATCGAGCAGCTCGCCGGCCGGTACGGAACGGTGTCCGAGCGCACGGTGCACAACCTCGTGACCGGAAAAACACGGTGGCCGCAGGGGAAAAATCGGGCCGCGTTAGAGACAGTATTCGGGTGCACGGCCGAACAACTCGGGTTCACCCCGCCACGTTCGGCGCGACAACCAGTACCCCCGGAGGACCCGTTGAGGCGACGCACCTTCCTCGCCGCGAGCGGAGCAGCCCTCGGTTCGGTGGGGGTGATCTCCTCGCGGCCGAAGGTCGGCGCTTCCGATCTTGCCCGTCTGCAAGCACGCTTCGACGCCCTGGTGGACGTCGACAACGCGGGCGGGGACATGTCGCTTGAATCCAGAGCGGCGGCCTTGGCAGAGCAGGCTCTCGACCTGCACCGTAACTACTCTGCCTCGGACCGCGTACGCTCCGGCCTCTATCTGATGGCCGCGTCGTTCACGTCCACCGCGATGTGGGCCGCAGTCGACGCGCACCACCTCGACGAGGCTCAGCGGCACAGTGAAAGAGCCATTGCGCTCGCCGGCCTCTCCGGCGACAGCGGTATCCAGTTCCGGATCTGGTCTCATGCCGCGATCCTCGCCCTCCAGCGTCAGGACTGGGGCGAAGCCATCGCCGCAGCGGCAGCCGCGCGCAGCAGCTCCATCACCCGACAAGATCCCCTCTTCGCCTCCCTCGCGCATGCGCGCAGTGCCGGTGTCCACGCGAGTGCCGGAGACCGCACCAACGCCCTGCGGAGCCTGGGAGCCGCCGAGAAAGCATGGGACCGTGCCGACCCACGGGAGTACCGCCCCAGTTGGATGGGGTTCTACGACCAGGCCGAACTCGACGGACTGTCGGCCATCGCCAACCTCCACATCGGCCGGTATGCCGAAGCTGAAGCATGTACCCATCGGGCCCTGGCCCAGCTCCGGCCCGAGCTACGCCGCAACCGGACTTACTACACGGCCCAGCTCGCCCTCGCCCAGCTCCTCCAGGGCGACGTGGAACTGGCCTGCACCACCGCGCAGTCCGCCCACGAAGACTCCGCCGGCCGGTCTGCGAACATCCTCAAGAAATTCGATCTCCTCATCCACCGCATCGCCCCCGACGCCCGCGAGACCCGCTCCTGGACCGAGTATCGGACCGCCTCACGAAAAGGAACCGCCGTATGACCAGCCCTGCCGCGCTCGAACTCCGCCACGTCCGCAATGTGGAGGAGGTGCGCCAGGAGATCGTCGATGTTCACGCCGAGGTGCGCCACCGCGACTTCGGGCTCACCGGCCCCTTCTACACGGTCGAGCGGTTCAACGAGCGTCTCACCGGCCACAGTTCCGCCCTCGGCTGGGAGGCCGTCGTGGCGTACGACCAGGGCGAGGCGGTCGGCTTCGCGTACGGCGTGCCCCTCGGTACGAAGAGCCGGTGGTGGACGGCGATGACGACGCAGATGCCCGAGGGCTTCGCGGAGGAGACCGGCAGCCGGACCTTCGCGCTCAACGAGATCGTCGTCCGCAAGACGTGGCGCGGTACCGGCGCCGCCCACCGAATCCACGAAGAGCTACTGTCCGGCCGCCCCGAGGAGCGCATCACTCTCCTGGTCAATCCGGCCGCCGGAGATGGCAAGGTCCAAGCCGTGTACGAGCGGTGGGGCTACGAGAAGATCGGCGAACAGCAGCCGTTCCCCGACTCGCCCGTCTTCGCGTCGATGATGCGCACACTCCGCTGACGGCTTGTTACGCGGTAGGGCCGGCGGGGTCGGCCCTACGACGGCCGCGCGGGTCCAGTAGGTTGTGACGTCCTTGGTCGGCCCCGCGGCCTGTCCCAGACGCCGCGGCGCCGGTGGCGCAACCTGAATGGCTGACGCTCACGCGGAGCGGCGGTCATCGACAACGATGACCGACCCTCTGCCATTGTCCGTGCCGGGTAGTTGTCACCATTAGGTGATGGACAGCACACGGCAAGTTTTTGATCTTTGTCTTGAACGGGCGCTAGGGTCATCAACGCGTCGGCAGGAATCAGCTCGCGCTAATGAAACCTCAGAGGTATGTGTGCATCCTGACCAGATGCATATGGCGGCCCGGTATTTCCAATCTGCCGCATGCTGGTTTTGATCAGGCGTGCGTCTGCATGGGCTGTGCCTCTGCTTTTTGACGGGGAGAGATATGAGCATTCATGCCATCCGCATGAAGAGAAGTGTGACCATCGCCACCTCGGTGGCAGTCTTCGGGAGCGCTCTGGTGGTTGCGCTTCCAGGTCAGGCTTTCGCCGCAACTCAGTCGAAGTGCAGTAATTCTGCCAAGCTTGTGTGGGGCAGGGCCCAAGCTACGTCGAAGTGCACTCCAGTGCATGGTCCGCTCGTGGCCGGCGCGAAGATGGTGAATAAGCATCGCGCTGCAATCAAGTGCGCCAACATCCGTGGCACGGGCGCCAGTACGCATGATGTTTATGTAACGCTGTATGACTCGTGGAAGAATCCGGGGCAGGGTTCCATAGTCAAGTGCCCTATTCGTTCCAGTCTTGCCGGTTACTGGCAGGAGACCAAGTAGCTGTTTGGGTGACCGTAAGGGCGTGCACCTTCCGGGCGCATCTTGCCTCCTGGCCCGGTCGCAAAACAGGCCGGTACGAAGCTTTCTTCGTACCGGCCTGTTCTCGTTCTGCTGAGCAGCGCGTATTACTTCACGTTGCCCATCAGGGCGCGGATCCGCTTGCCCGCCGTCATGAAGGCCAAGCCCGCAGCGACGGCGACGACCGCCCACAGCGTGTAGTAGAGCGCGTCGCCGAGCGGCGCGTTCAGCTTGGTGGTCCAGCCGTTCAGCGCGTTGCCCGTGGCGCTGGCCAGGAACCAGAGACCCATGATCTGTCCGACGAACAGCTTCGGGGCCATCTTCGTCGACAGGGACAGGCCGACCGGCGACAGGCACATCTCGCCGATGGTCTGCACGAGGTAGACGCTCAGCAGCCAGAAGATCGTGACCTTGCCGGTCTCGCTGTTCGCGGCCGCGGCGCCCGCCAGGCCCATGATGCCGAACGAGCCGCCGATGAGGAGCATCGCCAGGGCGAACTTCATCGCGGTGCTGGGCTCGCGGTTGCGCTGCGCCAGCTTGACCCACAGCGCGGCGAAGATCGGGGCCAGGACGATGACCATCATCGGGTTGACCGACTGGTACCAGGAGGCCGGGAACTCCCAGCCGCCGATCATGCGGTCCGTCTTCTCGTCGGCGAAGATCGTCAGGAGCGAGCCGGACTGGTCGTAGATCATCCAGAACAGCACGGCGGTCACGAAGAACCACACGTACGCCTTGATCTTCGGGCGGTCCTCGCTGGTGAGCGCCGGGTTACGGAAGATCGCGACGAAGTAGACGATCGGCACGACGACACCGAGAACGGCCAGGACGTTGACGACGTGCTCGATGTCGTACGTACCCATGGCCAGGTCCGCGAGCAGCGCGACGACGGCGATGCCCGCCCACATTGCGACCTTGCGCAGGACGGCGCGCTTCTCCTCCGGCGTGGCCGGCTTCGCGGGCTCCTTGCCGATGTCACCGAGGTGACGGCCGCCCAGGACGTACTGGACGACGGCCAGGCTCATGCCGATACCGGCAACGGCGAAGCCGAGGTGCCAGTTGACGTTCTCACCGAGGTAGCCGACGACCAGCGGCGCGATCATGGCGCCGATGTTGATCGCCATGTAGAAGAGCGTGAATCCGGCGTCACGGCGGGCGCTGGACTGGCCCTCGTAGAGGCCGCCGACCATCACGGAGATGTTCGGCTTCATCAGACCGGTACCGGCCGCGATCAGCGCGAGGCCGCAGAAGAAGGCGACGTCGTTCGGGATCGCGAGGGTGAAGTGGCCCAGCGCGATGACGATGCCGCCGACGAGGACGGCCTTGCGCGCACCCCAGAGGCGGTCGGCGACCCAGCCGCCCGGCATGGCCGCCATGTAGACGACGGCGTTGTAGACGCCGTAGATGGAGGCGGCGAGAACCTTCCGGTCCTCCAGCGGGCCATCGAGGACCGCAGCCACCAGGTAGAGCGTGAGAATGCCGCGCATTCCGTACCAGGAAAAGCGCTCCCACATCTCCGTCATGAAGAGGGTGGCCATACCGCGGGGGTGGCCGAAGAAGGCCTTCTCGCCGGAAGGTGCCCCGGCGGTGTCCTTCGTCAGGCTGGACGCCATGGTGGATCCTTGCTCGCTCGGGACGCGTCCGCCTCGTGAGCGGGTACGCGCCCGTGTGGGGGGCGGCCGGCAGCACGCGAGGGGCCCGGCCGATAGGTCATTTCCTGTCGACGGGGCGGCAAGCCAACCCCGCACAGAAAAGAGACCTTTGGCGTGTTGACACCCCAAAGGCCCCTGCGTCGTACTACAGGCGTCTCGCCACCATACGACACGACAGCGCGGCATATGGAAGGACTTGAGAGATGGATCACAGGTTGCGCGGGAACCTACAGCCCTGATCCGAAGGCCCTTGCCAGGATCGCATCCCAGAGCCGCAGGGTCTGGACGACTTCCGGACAACGAGGGGGGCCGCCGGGGGACCTCCGGACGATCACCGGACGGCCGCCACACCATCGCCCCACGCCTCGTACCGTCCGCGGACTACCATCAGTCCATGACCCGTGTACTGCTCGCCGAGGACGACGCATCCATCTCCGAGCCGCTGGCCCGCGCACTGCGCCGGGAGGGTTACGAGGTCGAGGTGCGCGAGGACGGACCGTCCGCGCTCGACGCCGGACTCCAGGGCGGAGTCGACCTGGTCGTGCTCGACCTGGGACTGCCCGGCATGGACGGCCTCGAAGTCGCCCGCAGACTCCGCGGCGACGGCCACACCATCCCGATCCTGGTGCTGACCGCCCGCGCCGACGAGGTGGACACGGTGGTCGGCCTCGACGCCGGCGCCGACGACTACGTGACCAAGCCGTTCCGCCTCGCCGAGCTGCTCGCCCGCGTACGGGCCCTCCTGCGGCGCGGCGCCACCGAGCCCACCCCCGCTCCCGCCACCCACGGCGTACGGATCGACGTCGAATCGCACCGCGCCTGGATGGGCGAGGAGGAACTCCAGCTCACGGCAAAGGAGTTCGACCTGCTGCGGGTCCTCGTCCGGGACGCGGGCCGGGTCGTCACGCGCGACCAGCTGATGCGCGAGGTCTGGGACACCACCTGGTGGTCGTCGACCAAGACCCTCGACATGCACATCTCGTGGCTCCGCAAGAAGCTGGGCGACGACGCCGCCAACCCGCGTTATATCGCCACCGTGCGGGGCGTCGGCTTCCGCTTCGAGAAGAGCTGACGTACACACACAGCCATGCGCCGCCGCCTGATCAACTCCACGCTCGCCGTGGTGCTCGTCGTGATCGCCGTCTTCGGGGTCTCCCTCGTCCTCGTCGAGACCCGCACCATCAGCAACAGCGCCCAGGAAAGCGTCGACTCCGAGGCGCTGCGCCTGGTCAGCGTCGTAGAGAGCCGTCTCCTCGGCGAGGAGCGGGTCAACCCCGACGTCCTGGCCGAGCAGCTGGGCGCCGAACGGTACGCCCGGATCGACCTCCCCGGCCGGCCCCCCATCGAAATCGGCGACCGCCCCGAAGGCAGCGTCATCCAGGGCACGGCCAAGGGCGAGCGCGGCGAGACGGTCACTGTGCAGGAGTCCCGCTCCACGGTTACGTCCGAGGTCGGCCGCACGCTGATGATCATCGGCGCGGTGGCCCTGCTCGCCGTCATCGCGGCGGTCCTGCTCGCCGTACGCCAGGCGAACCGCCTTGCGTCCCCGCTCACCGACCTGGCCGAAACGGCGGAGCGCCTCGGCTCGGGCGACCAGCGCCCCCGCCACAAGCGGTACGGCGTACCGGAACTCGACCGGGTCGCCGACGTCCTCGACTCCAGCGCCGAGCGGATCGGCCGGATGCTCACCGCCGAGCGCCGGCTCGCCGCCGACGCCTCCCACCAGCTCCGTACGCCGCTGACCGCGCTGTCCATGCGGCTGGAGGAGATCACCCTCACCGAGGACCTGGACACGGTGAAGGAGGAGGCGACGATCGCGCTCGCGCAGGTCGAGCGCCTCACCGACGTCGTACAGCGGCTGCTCACCAACGCCCGCGACCCCCGCAACGGATCCGCCGTTCCCTTCGACCTCGACGAGGTCGTCAAGCAACAGATCGAGGAGTGGCGCCCGGCCTACCGCAGCGCCGGCCGCGCCATCGTGCACTCCGGCAAGCAGGGAATGCGGGCCGTCGGCACACCGGGCGCGGTCGCCCAGGTGCTGGCCGCGCTGATCGAGAACTCACTGATGCACGGTGGCGGTACGGTCGCCCTGCGCACCCGCGTCACCGGCAACCAGGCGGTCATCGAGGTGACGGACGAGGGGCCGGGCGTCCCCGCCGACCTCGGTGCGCGGATCTTCGAGCGGAGCATCAGCGGCCGCAACTCCACAGGAATCGGCCTGGCGGTCGCGCGGGACCTGGCGGAGGCCGACGGGGGCCGACTGGAGATGCTCCAGCAGCATCCGCCGGTGTTCGCGCTCTTCCTGAGCAGAGTGGTGCGGCCCAGGGAGGAGCCGCAGAAGACGGTCAGGTGACAGGCGTCAGGTGACAGGCGTCAGGTGACGCGGTCGATCTCGGCGGTGCGGGGGGTGTCACGCGGGTCGTCCCGCGGGTCGTCCGGGAACGAATCCGCCGCCCCGACGGCGTCACGCGCCGGCGGCAGCTTCTGGAAGACCCAGGTGCGGTAGGACCAGAAGCGGAAGACCGTGGCTATGCCGATGCCGAGGGACTTGAAGATGTTGTTCTGGAGCGGGGTGTCCCAGCCGAAGCCGTACGTGGCGACGTACAGCACTCCGCTCTGGATCACCAGTCCGATGCCGCTGAACGCCAGGAAGAGCGTGAGCTCTCTCGTACGCCCGCTCTTGTCGCGCTCCCGGTACGTGAAGTAGAGGAAGCCGAGGTAGTTGAAGCCGATCGCGACGATCGTCGCCAGGATGCCCGCCCGCACCACGGGGATGTCCGTGTGCCGGACCAGGAGATTGAAGAGGCCGAGGTCGACGGCGAGCCCCAGACCACCCACCGCACCGAACTTCACGAACTCGCGTGCGAGCCGCTGCATGTGCCGTAGGAAGGGACCGACGTCTCGTCGACTCATGGTGATCGCTCAGCCCCGTTCGGTCGGTGTCGTGAACGGCCGGTCATTGCCGTCAGCCCAGCCATGCTAACCAGCGCTCTCCTGGGGCGCTTGCGGGCACTGTGAACGCGTGGTGGTGCTGTGACGGAGGGTACGCGGGCGGCCGGGGCGGGGCGCCCCGGGCCTGCGGATACCCTGGAGGCGTGACGTTCCCCGTAGTCGGCATGGTCGGTGGCGGTCAGCTCGCCCGTATGACCCACGAGGCGGGCATCCCCCTCGGCATCAGATTCAAGCTCCTCAGTGACACCCCACAGGACTCGGCGGCCCAGGTCGTCAGCGATGTTGTCATAGGCGACTACCGCGATCTGGACACGCTGCGCGATTTCGCGCGCGGCTGCGACGTGATCACGTTCGATCACGAGCATGTCCCGACCGAGCACCTGCGGGCCCTGGAGGCGGACGGTATTCCCGTCCGGCCGGGGCCCGACGCGTTGGTGCACGCCCAGGACAAGGGCGTAATGCGAGCAAAGCTCATGGAGATCGGAGCGCCTTGCCCGCGTCACCGCATCGTGAGCGACCCGGCGGACGCGGCCGCGTTCGCCGCCGAGACCGGCGGCTTCCCGGTGATTTTGAAGACGGTCCGCGGCGGATACGACGGCAAGGGCGTCTGGTTCGTACGCAGCGAGAAGGACGCCGAGGAGCCCTTCAAGGCCGGCGTACCGGTCCTCGCGGAGGAGAAGGTCGACTTCGTACGGGAACTGGCGGCGAACATCGTCCGCTCCCCGCACGGCCAGGCCGTCTCCTACCCCGTCGTCGAATCCCGGCAGGTCGACGGCGTCTGCGACACCGTGATCGCCCCGGCGCCGGGCCTCAGTGACGAGCTCAGCGGCCAGGCGCAGGAGCTGGCGCTGCGCATCGCGGGGAAGCTGGGCGTCGTCGGCCACCTCGCCGTGGAGCTCTTCGAGACGACCGACGGCCGCATCCTCGTCAACGAGCTCGCGATGCGCCCGCACAACTCCGGGCACTGGACGCAGGACGGCGCCATGACGTCGCAGTTCGCCAACCACGTCCGGGCGATCCTCGATCTCCCCCTCGGCGACCCGCGCCCGCGCGCGAAGTGGACGGTCATGGCGAACGTCCTCGGCGGCGACTACCCCGACATGTACTCCGCGTATCTGCACTGCATGGCACGCGACCCGCAGCTCAAGATCCACATGTACGGCAAGGATGTGAAGCCCGGCCGCAAGGTCGGCCATGTCAACACCTACGGCGACGACCTCGACGACGCGCTGGAGCGCGCCCGTCATGCCGCCGGCTACCTGCGAGGAACGATCACAGAATGACGACCCCCTCTGCAGCCGGACCCGTGGTCGGCATCGTGATGGGCTCCGACTCCGACTGGCCCGTCATGGAGGCGGCGGCCAAGGCGCTCGACGAGTTCTCGATCCGGTACGAGGTCGACGTCGTCTCGGCGCACCGGATGCCGCGCGAGATGATCGCGTACGGCGAAGAGGCCGACGGCCGCGGCCTCAAGGTGATCATCGCGGGCGCGGGCGGAGCGGCCCACCTCCCCGGCATGCTGGCCTCGGTGACGCCGCTTCCGGTCATCGGCGTCCCCGTACCCCTGAAGTACCTCGACGGCATGGACTCCCTCCTCTCCATCGTGCAGATGCCGGCGGGTGTCCCGGTCGCCGCGGTGTCGGTGGCGGGCGCGCGCAACGCGGGGCTGCTGGCGGCCCGTATTCTCGCCGCTCACGACGACGAACTGCGCTCCCGTATGCGGGAGTTCCAGCAGGAGCTGAACGATCAGGCGACGGAGAAGGGAAGGCGGCTGCGGACGAAGGCGATGGGCATGGACTCGTTCGGCTTCGGCAAGTGACGGCCAAGGACACAGCCATGGAAGACGCCGCTCACCTCGCCCGGGCGCTGGAACTGCTCGCCGCGGACCCCGTCGTGGACGGCCACAACGACCTCCCGTGGGCGCTGCGCGAGCAGGTCCGCTACGACATCGGCCGGCGCGACATCGCCACCGACCAGTCGGCGCACCTGCACACCGACATCCCGCGTCTGCGGGCGGGCGGGGTGGGGGCGCAGTTCTGGTCCGTGTACGTACGCTCCGACCTGGCCGGGGACGAAGCGGTCAGCGCGACGCTGGAGCAGATCGACTGCGTCGGGCAGCTGCTCGCCCGCTACCCGGACGAGCTGGCGCGCGCGCTCACGGCGGACGACATGGAGTCGGCGAGGGCGCAGGGCCGTATCGCCTCCCTCATGGGAGCCGAGGGCGGCCACTCCATCAACAACTCCCTGGCCACCTTGCGTGCGCTGTACGCGCTGGGCGTCCGCTACATGACGCTGACGCACAACGACAGCGTCGCGTGGGCCGACTCGGCAACGGACGAGCCGCGCGTCGGAGGCCTCTCGCCCTTCGGCCACGAGGTGGTCCGCGAGATGAACCGCATCGGCATGCTGGTCGACCTCTCGCACGTGGCGGCCACGACGATGCGGGCGGCACTGGCCACGTCGGTCGCCCCGGTGATCTTCTCCCACTCCTCCGCCAGGGCGGTCTGCGACCACCCCCGCAACATCCCGGACGACGTGCTGGAGCTCCTGCCCACGAACGGCGGCATCGCGATGGCGACCTTCGTGCCGAAGTTCGTACTGCCGGAGGCGGTGGAGTGGACGCGGCGCGCGGACGAGAACATGCGTGCGCACGGCCTGCACCACCTCGACACCACCGAGGCGGGCATGAAGGTCCAGCGCGCCTTCGAGGACGCGAACCCGCGCCCGATGGCGACGCCGGCGACGGTCGCCGACCACCTGGACCACATGCGCGAGGTCGCGGGCATCGACCACATCGGCATCGGCGGCGACTACGACGGGACGGCGTTCACCCCGGCCGGCCTGGAGGACGTGGCGGGCTACCCGAACCTGATCGCGGAACTGCTGCGCCGGTCCTGGTCGGAGTCCGACATATCCAAACTGACCTGGCACAACGCGGTACGCACCCTGCGCGACGCGGAGTCGGTGGCCAAGGATCTCCAGTCCCGCACCCAGCCGTCCAACGCCACCATCACCCAGCTGGACGCCTAGGGGGTGTCCGGTCGATCTCCGCGGCGTCGCGGGGCTTGGCACGCACATCTGCGGCGTTGTCGTCACTCTTCCCCAAGCTCTCGGCTTCGCTCGAGCAGGGGAGGCCCCAATCGCTCCGCGTCGCCTCCCTCCTCCGCCTTGCAGCTGCACGCACCAAGCCCCGCTCCTTCTCCCACGGAGATCGACCGGACACCCCCTGACCCCGAGCTACGGCGCTGCCCCCCGTCCCTACCGGAGGCGGGGGCCCGACCCGGGGCCCCGGCGTCCCCCGAACGCCCCACCCGCCGCGAACCCCCATCGCTCCCGTGACACGGTGGACGTACTGCCGTCCCCGAATCCGGAGCTCGCTTCATGGCAGATCTGCAGGACGATCCGCACACGTCCCCTCCCTCCGACACGGCCTCGGTCGGCGAACTCGATCCTGTGCAGCGGACGGACATGCCCGAGCCCACGCAGTCCGTGCAGGATCAGGAGCGGGCGCCCGAGCGACCTGTGGAGTCTGACGTCGACGTCCTCGGTCGTGCCCGCGCGCTCCTCGCCGACCACCCCGTCGCCGACGGGTACAACGGCCTCGGCTGGACACTCAGGCGCCGCCCCTGGCACGACCTCCAACTCGGCGAGAGCACCCTGGACACCGACATTCCGCGCCTGCGGACCGGCGGCGTCGGCGCGCAGTTCTGGTCGCTGCATGTGCCTGTCGAGTACACCGGCGACCGTGCGGTCAGCGCCACCCTCGAACAGATCGACCTGGTCAGGTCGTTCGTAGCGGGCTACCCCGAAGGCCTGCGCCTGGCGCTCGGCCCGGGCGACATGACGGATGCCCGCAATTGCGGCCGCATCGCATCCTTCCTCGGCCCCGTCTCGGGCCACGCGCTCGGCGACTCCCTGGGCACGCTCCGGGCGTACCACGCCCTGGGCGTACGCAGTCTGGGGTTTGCGGGCACGGATTGGGCGGGCGGGGCGGGGGACGGGCTGACCGTGTTCGGCCAGGAGGTCGTACGGGAGATGAACCGCCTCGGCGTACTCATCGACCTGGCCGGCACCTCCTCCGACACCGTGCACAGCGTGCTGTCGATCAGCCGCGCCCCCGTCCTCTTCTCGCGCTCGGCCGCCCGCGCCCTCGCCGACCATCCGGCGAACGTCCCCGACGACGTACTGCGTGCGCTCGGCCCCGACAGGGGTGTGTGCCTGGTCAGTTTTGCCCCCGAACAGATCGGCGCCGCCCCGTCCGTCCGTAAGGTGGCGGACCACCTCGACCATGTGCGGGAGGTGGCGGGCGCGCAGTGCGTGGGGCTCAGCGGGATGTACGGGGCGGGCCTGCCGCACGCCGACGAGCTCACGGACGCCTCCAGCTACCCACGGGTCGTGGCGGAGCTGCTGGACCGTGGCTGGGACGAGACGGACATCGCGCTGCTGACGTGGGGCAATGTGGCACGCGCGGTACGGGACGCGGAGTTCACCGCCCGCGCGGCCCGCCACCGTCCGAACGCCTCCTGAGCCCCGGCTCGTTGGCGTAAGTCCCGCCGCCCCCTACGCCTGAGGCCGCCCCATCGCCCGGTACGTCCAGCCCGCCTCGCGCCAGCGCGCGGGGTCGAGTGCGTTGCGGCCGTCGAGGATCAGCCGCTCCGACGCCACTGCGCCCAGCTCCGCCGGGTCCAGGTCGCGGAACTCGCGCCACTCCGTCAGGTGCAGGACCACATCCGCGCCGCGCACTGCCTCCAGCGCGGAGTCGGCGTAGGCGAGCGTGGGGAAGATCCGGCGGGCGTTCTCGATGCCCTTGGGGTCGTAGACCGTGACCTGGCCGCCCTGGAGGTGGATCTGTCCGGCGACATTCAGCGCCGGGGAATCCCGTACGTCGTCCGAGTCCGGCTTGAACGTCGCACCCAGCACCGCCACCCGCTTGCCCAGGAAGCCATTGCCCCCCAGCGCCTCGCGCGCCAGCTCGACCATGTGGCCGCGGCGCCGCATGTTGATGGAGTCGACCTCACGCAGGAACGTCAGCGCCTGGTCCGCGCCCAGCTCACCCGCCCGCGCCATGAACGCCCGGATGTCCTTCGGCAGGCAGCCCCCGCCGAAGCCGATCCCCGCGCGCAGGAACTTCTTCCCGATCCGCTCGTCGTACCCGATCGCCTCGGCCAGCTTCAACACGTCGCCGTCGGCCGCCTCGCAGACCTCGGCCATGGCGTTGATGAAGGAGATCTTCGTCGCCAGGAAGGAGTTCGCGGAGGTCTTCACGAGCTCCGCCGTGGGGAAGTCCGTCACCACGAACGGCGACCCCTCCTGCACCGGCCCCGCGTACACCTCGCGCAGCAGCTTCTCCGCGCGCTCGCTCTCGACACCCGCCACGATCCGGTCGGGATGCAGCGTGTCCTGTACGGCGAAGCCCTCCCGCAGGAATTCCGGGTTCCACGCCAGCTCCGCGTCCTCGCCCACCGGCGCCAGCTCCGCGAGCCGGGCCGCGAGGCGGGCCGCGCTACCGACTGGGACGGTCGACTTGCCGACGACGAGCGCGGGCCGGGTCAGCCGGGGCGCGAGCGATTCGAAGGCGGAGTCGACGTAACTCATGTCGCACGCGTACTCGCCGCGCTTCTGCGGCGTATTCACGCACACGAAGTGCACGTCGCCGAACTCGCCGACCTCTTCCCACGACGTGGTGAAGCGCAGCCGCCCGCTCGACCCCTCGATCCCCGCGACGTGCTTGCGCAGCAGCTCTTCCAGCCCCGGCTCGTACATCGGGACCTTGCCGGCCGACAGCATCTCGATCTTCTCGGGCACGATGTCGAGGCCGAGGACTTCGAAGCCCAGTTCAGCCATGGCCGCGGCGTGCGTGGCGCCGAGGTAGCCGGTGCCGATCACGGTGATCTTGAGGGCCATGGGTGCTCCAGACGGGTACGGGCAGGCATTCGCCGCACGAGCATAGTCGGGCCGCCGGAGTCGGCGTTTCCTCCGCTCCGGCCCTTGTCGGCAAGCTCACGTATCCCAAAGGGCGGCGAGCCCCCTAAAATTGGGTTACTTAACGGTAGTTAGCACCTTGGGGAGTGAGAGACCTTGGCAGGTTCGCCCGATTTCGACCTGTACCGCCTGTCCGAAGAGCACGACATGCTCCGTGACGCGGTGCGCTCGCTCGCCGAGGCGAAGATCGCGCCGTACGCCGCAGAAGTCGACGAGGACGCCCGCTTCCCGCAGGAGGCGCTCGACGCCCTGATCACCTCCGACCTCGCCGCCATCCACGTCCCCGAGGCCTATGGCGGCGCCGGCGCCGATGCCCTCTCCACGGTCATCGTGATCGAAGAGGTCGCGCGTGTCTGCGCCTCCTCCTCGCTGATCCCGGCCGTGAACAAGCTCGGCTCGCTCCCGGTGATCCTCTCCGGCAGCGAAGAGCTGAAGAAGAAGTACATGACCCCGCTCGCCAAGGGCGAAGGCATGTTCTCGTACGCCCTCTCCGAGCCGGACGCGGGCTCCGACGCCGCGGGCATGAAGACCAAGGCCGTCCGCGACGGCGACTTCTGGGTCCTCAACGGCGTGAAGCGCTGGATCACCAACGCGGGCGTCAGCGAGTACTACACGGTGATGGCCGTCACCGACCCGACCAAGCGCTCCAAGGGCATCAGCGCCTTCGTCGTCGAGAAGTCCGACGAGGGCGTCTCCTTCGGCGCCCCGGAGAAGAAGCTCGGCATCAAGGGCTCCCCGACCCGCGAGGTCTACCTCGACAACGTCCGTATCCCCGCCGACCGCATGATCGGCGAGGAGGGCACCGGCTTCGCCACGGCGATGAAGACGCTGGACCACACCCGCATCACGATCGCGGCGCAGGCACTCGGCATCGCGCAGGGCGCTCTCGACTACGCCAAGGGTTACGTCCAGGAGCGCAAGCAGTTCGGCAAGCCGATCGGCGACTTCCAGGGCGTGCAGTTCATGCTCGCCGACATGGCGATGAAGCTGGAGGCGGCTCGCCAGCTGACGTACGCGGCCGCCGCGAAGTCCGAGCGCGTCGACGCCGACCTCACGTTCTTCGGCGCCGCGGCCAAGTGCTACGCCTCCGACGCCGCCATGGAGATCACCACCGACGCGGTCCAGCTGCTCGGCGGCTACGGCTACACGCGTGACTACCCGGTCGAGCGCATGATGCGCGACGCCAAGATCACCCAGATTTACGAAGGCACGAACCAGGTCCAGCGCATCGTGATGGCCAGGAACCTTCCGTAGCCCGAAGCAGCCTGAATGCGGGCTGTAGGCGCAGGTGAGAGGCACCCTTCGGGGTGCCTCTTCCGCTTTCCCCGGGTTTTCGCCCGGCCCGGCCGAGTGGATCAATTCACCGATCAATTCACCGCTATGGCGGATGTATCCGTAAATGACTACTAAAAGTTATCAAATCACTCCAGAAGGTGATGGTATTGATCGTTGCCGGGTGATTGGCTGCGGGCATTCCACGTCCTCGGCGTGCCGTATCGCGCCATGAGCAATGCCCGAACGGAGTTGCCGAATGCGCATGACCGCGCGTTTCATGACCGCTGCTGTCCTGGTAATGGCTCCGACCGCCGCCGCTTCGGCGTCCGCGTCCGAGCCGCCGCCCCCCAGCCCCGCCCCACTGCAGCGCTCGGCCAAGGCGGTGCCCGGCCGGTACATCGTCACGCTGCAGCCGGGCACCAACGCCTCGGCCCTGACCAACCGGGCCGGCGTGAAGCCGCTCTTCCAGTACACGAACGCCATGAACGGTTTCGCCGCCGAGCTCACCCCCGCCCAGCTGGACAAGGTCCGCCGCCTTCCCGGTGTGACGGCGGTCGAGGAGGACACGAGGCTCACCGTCGGCGATGCGCCGCGCCGCCGCCCTGCCGCCCCGCGCGTGCCCGCCGCCAGCTGGGGACTGGACCGGATCGATCAGGCCGCCCTGCCGCTGGACAACGAATTCAACGTCAAGGAAACCGGCAAGGGCGTCTCGGTCTACGTCGTCGACACCGGCATCGAGTACACGCACACCGAGTTCGGCGGCCGGGCCACCTTCGGCTACGACGCGATGGGCGACGAAGCGGAGGGCAAGGACTGCAACGGCCACGGCACCCACGTCGCGGGCACCGTGGGCGGGGCGACGTACGGCGTGGCACGCGAGGTGTCACTGGTCGCCGTGCGGGTCCTCGACTGCAGGGGGCAGGGCACCACGTCCTCGCTCATCGCCGGCTTCGACTGGGTCGCGGGCAACGCCAAGCAGCCCGCCGTAATGAACGCCTCACTCGGCGGCCCCGACTCCCCGGCCGTGAACAACGCCGTCAACGCGGTCTTCCGCAAGGACGTCCTGCCGGTCGTCGCGGCGGGCAACAACGCCATGGACGCCTGCCGCATCTCGCCCGCCAACGCGTCGGGCGCGCTCACCGTCGGGGCGACCGACAAACAGGACAAGCAGGCCGAGTACAGCAACTACGGCCCCTGCCTGACCATGTACGCACCGGGCACCGCGATCGTCTCGGCGAAGCTCGGCGGCGGCAGCGTCGCCCAGAACGGCACCTCCATGGCCGCCCCGCACGCCTCCGGCGTCGCCGCCCTCTACAAGGCGCAGCACCCGGACGCGAAGCCCGGGAAGGTGGCGCGCTGGCTCGACCGGGAGAGCACCAAGGAGATCCTCGTGGTGAGCAGCCGCTCACCCAACCGCCTGCTCCACACCGGCGGCATGTGAAGGAGGGTCCCGGACGAACGAGGGGGCCCGGACGGTAATCCGCCCGGGCCCTCCGTGGTCGACCAGTCGCCCGGTCCGTAGTCGCCTACTCGCCTACTCGCCTAGTCGGCGCTGACCGTGACCTTCTCGTCGTTCTTCAGCTGCTTCACGAGCTGCGCGACCTTCGCCTTGTCCCAGACCAGGTTCCCGCCGCTGCTGCCCGAGATCGGCATGTTCATCGAGGTGCCCTCGCCGCCCGTGACGCCCTTCATCGCGAAGAACATCTGGCCCAGGTCCCACAGGCTCATGTCCTTGTCGACGATCAGCGTGTCCAGGCCCGCACCCATCGTCGGGTAGAGCTTGAACGGGTTCAGGATCGTGCCCGGCGTCGCCGTCTGGCTCGCGAGTGCCGCCAGGAACTTCTGCTGGTTCTTCGTACGGTCCAGGTCGCTGCCCGCGAAGGCGTACCGCGTCCGTACGAAGGCCAGGGACTGCTCGCCGTCGAGGGTCTGCTTGCCCGCCTGGAAGTCGGCGCCGGACTTCTTGTCCTTGAACGCCTTCGGGATGTCGATCTCCACGCCGCCGATCGCGTCCACGATGTTGGCGAAGCCCGCGAAGCCGATCTCGACGTAGTGGTCGATGCGCAGGTTGGTGTTGTGCTCGACCGTACGCACGAGCAGCTCGGGGCCGTCCTCCGCGTACGCCGCGTTCAGCTTCACGCGCCGGCCCTGGGCCGGGAAGAGCTTGCCGGACTCCGAGCCCTTGAAGGACGGGATCTCCACGTCCGAGTCGCGCGGCAGGGAGATCAGGGTCGGGCCGTTGGAGCCGTCGTGCAGGATCATCATCGAGTCGGTGCGCTTGCCCTCGGCCGACCCGGTGTGCAGCTTCTTCTTGTCGTCGGCGGTCATGCCCTCGCGGCTGTCGGAGCCGACGATCAGGTAGTTCGTACCGTCGCCCTCGCCCGGCCGCTCGATGACCTTCGCGAGGTCGACCTCACGCTTGAGCTTGGAGTCCGCCCAGAAGTACGTGCCGATGGAGACGGCGAGGAGGACGACGACCAGGGTCAGCGAGCCGACCTTGATACGCCGCCGCCAGTCCGGCGCCGGGCCGGTGCGCGGCGGGCGTCCGCCGGGGGGCGTGGGGCCACCGCCGCCGTAGACCTGGCCCGTGTTGTAGCCGTCGCCGCCCTGGCCGTAGCCGTAGTCGTCGTAACTCTGCGCCTGCTGGGGCGGGACCGGGCCGCGCGGCGGGGCGGTCGGCTGCGGGACCTGGCCGCGCTGCACGTGCCGCATCACCCGAGCACCCTCGGGCTGCGGGCTGCCGCTGCCGCGTCCGTGCCGGTCGCCGCGGTCGTCGTTCCATCCGTTCGGCCAGTCACTCATGCGCAACAGTGTGCAGGTAATAGGGGTGGCGCTTATAGGGCGGGTGGGAAATCGGGCCAGGGCTGTTGCAGAGCTGATGCAAACCGCCCCGGCATAAGGTGGAGGGCATGACAGACCAGGCCCCACACTCGGAAGCTGATATTCCGGGTAAGCCCACCTCCGCTTCGCGCACCACGCTCAGCCACATCATGACCGGCAGCGACACCAACCTCCTCGGCACGGTGCACGGCGGTGTGATCATGAAGCTGGTGGACGACGCGGCCGGAGCCGTCGCGGGACGGCACTCCGGCGGGCCCGCCGTCACCGCCTCCATGGACGAGATGGTCTTCCTGGAGCCGGTCAGGGTAGGAGACCTGGTTCATGTGAAGGCCCAGGTCAACTGGACGGGCCGGTCCTCGATGGAGGTCGGCGTACGCGTCCTGGCCGAGCGCTGGAACGAGTCGACCCCCGCGACGCAGGTCGGCAGCGCCTACCTCGTCTTCGCGGCCGTCGACGCGGACGGCAAGCCCCGTCCCGTGCCGCAGGTCGTTCCCGAGACGGAGCGCGACCAGCGCCGCTACCAGGAGGCCCAGATCCGCCGCACGCACCGCCTCGCCCGCCGCCGCGCGATCAAGGAGCTGCGCGACAAGCGCGCCGCCGAGGGCCTCGACGACTCATCGGTGGCGTGACAGGCAGCCTCACGGCAGCCGTACGGGCACACGGCCCGGTCGCCCGGTCGCTCGTGGGCCTTACGGGCACACCACCTGGTCGCCCCTGACCGCGCCGAACTCGCCCTGATACGGATTGTCCGCCCGTACCGGCTGCACCCTCTTGAACGTCGAGCCCACCGTCACCCTCAGCAGCCCGCCCTGCCCCTTCACCGCCCGCAGCTCACACCCGGGCAGCGCCGCCTGGAGCGACCGCGCCGAGCGGTCCCAGCGCGGGTCGTAGGTGACGAGCGTGCGCTTCACGTCGCGGCTGTACGCGTTCTCGGGGGAGCGGGTGGTCCTGAAGCCGGTTTCGCGCAGCGCCATGTCGACCCACCTGGCCAGGCCCACGGTCCGCGTCCCGTTGTAGACCTGTACGCGGATCTGCTGCGGCGACACGTCGACGGCCTGCGCCGTCGGCTTCTTGGGCTTCTTCCTCACCTTCTGCGACGCGAGCGGCTTGTCGTCGCGCAGGGCCTGGAAGAGCTTCTTCGACTTCTCCGGGTGCCACTTCACGGTCGTGCCGAAGTCCTTGACGGGGTAGCTCATGTTTCCGATGGGTACAGAGGTGAACTCCGACGACGCGGGTGTGAAGCCGCGCATCGCCCGCCCCAGGGCAAACATCTCCTCCGTACCGAATCCCTTGTCCGCGCGGACCGATTCGAGGAGCGCGGACGTCACCTGCCGGAATTTCACCGGGTTCAGCAGGGTGCCCCTGCTGGTGACCTTGGCGATCAAGGAGGCCATGAAGCGCTGCTGGCGCTGCATGCGGCCGAGGTCGGCGGCCCCGTCGATGTGCCGGGAGCGCACGTACTGGAGCGCCGCGCCGCCGTCCAGCCGATGCGTTCCGACCGGCAGGTCCAGACCGGTGTACGCGTCCTTGAGCGGGCTGAGCGTGCAGATCTCCACCCCGCCGACCGCGTCCACCGTCTTCATGAAGCTGGTGAAGTCGACCTCCAGATAGTGGTCGATCTTGACGCCGGTCATGTGCTCCACGGTCCGCACGGTCAGCTGGGGGCCGCCTTCCGCGTACGCCGCGTTGATCTTCATGGGGCGGGCCTTGTGGTGCTTGCCGGTGGACTGGTCGGTGTGCTCGGGGACCTCCGCGTAGCTGTCGCGCGGCAGGCTCACGATGCTCGCGCGGCGCTTGTCCGCCGAGATGTGCACCACCATGAGTGTGTCGGCGCAGCGGCAGGGAGCGCCGCCGAGCCGGTACTTCCGCTTCTCGTCCCGCGTGATCTTGTCGCGGCCGTCGGTGCCGGCGAGCAGGATGTTCGTGCCGTGACCGGGCTTCGGGCGGTTCTTCATGTCCTTGAACGGGTCCACCCGCTCGATGCCGGACTCCATGCTGGTCATCACCGCGTGACCAATGCCACCGGCGACGAGAACCAGCACCGAGAGAGCCGTGGCCAGCCGCATCGCCCACCGCGGGCGACGCTCGTCCTGCCGACGGCTTCGGCCCTGCTGTGGACGGGGCGACGTGGGCACGAGGGGCACCTCCGCGACGGCAAGCAGATCATGAGCACCGTAAGCCCATACGATCTATGGCCGCATCCTGCGACCCGGTTGCCGCACCTCCGTGTCCCCCATTCGCGGTAACGTGACCCCCGATGAACGCCACACCCGCAGTCTCCGTGATCATGCCGGTCCTCAACGAGGAGCGGCATCTGCGCAACTCGGTCCGTCACATCCTGGAGCAGGAGTACGACGGCGAGATGGAGGTGGTGATCGCGATCGGCCCGTCCTCGGACCGTACCGAAGAGATCGCCGCCGAGCTCGTACGCGAAACTGCGTCCAATAAACGCGCTCGTGTCCACACCGTCCCGAACCCCACGGGCCGTACGCCCGCAGCGCTGAACGCCGCCATCAAGGCCTCCCGGCACCCCGTCGTGGTGCGGGTCGACGGCCACGGCATGCTCTCGCCGAACTACATCGCGACCGCCGTGCGCCTCCTGGAGGAGACCGGCGCGCAGAACGTCGGCGGCATCATGCAGGCCGAGGGCGAGAACGCCTGGGAGAACGCGGTCGCGGCCGCCATGACGTCGAAGATAGGCGTCGGGAATGCTTCCTTCCACACCGGCGGCGACGCGGCCCCGGCGGAGACCGTCTATCTGGGTGTCTTCCGGCGCGAGGCGCTGGAGCAGCAGGGCGGCTACAACGAGGAGTTCATCCGCGCCCAGGACTGGGAGCTGAACTTCCGGATCCGCGAGGCGGGCGGCCTGATCTGGTTCTCGCCGGAGCTGAAGGTCCAGTACCGGCCCCGGCCCTCCGTGAAGGCCCTCGCCAAGCAGTACAAGGACTACGGCCGCTGGCGCCACGTCGTGGCCCGCTACCACTCCGGCTCCATCAACCTGCGCTACCTCGCGCCGCCGATCGCCGTCTGCGCGATCGCGGCGGGCCTCGTCATCGGCGCGGCCGTCACGCCGTGGGGCTTGCTGGTCCCGGCCGGCTACCTGGCCGCGATCGTGGCGGGGTCGGTCCCGGCGGGCAAGGGCCTGTCGCTGAAGGCGCGGGCGCAGATCCCGGTGGCCCTGGCGACCATGCACATGTCGTGGGGCTTCGGCTTCCTGACCAGCCCGCGCTCGCTCGCGAAGAAGGTCATCGCCAGCCGCCGCCCGGCGGTGCGGACCGCCGAGGCCAAGGCCGAGGCCAAGGCCGAGGTCGAGACCAAGGCCGAGGCCGAGCCGCAGACTCAGGCCCAGGCGTAGTACGTACGAGGAAGCCCCGGGCGCGCGATCCGCGTGCCCGGGGCTTCGACGTACGTACTACTTCTCCCAGGTGAAGCCCGGCTGCACCTCCATGCAGGCCTCGGTGTCCTCGCCGTTCAGGGCGCGGGCGGATTTCAGGGCCTCGTCCTTGTCCTTGCCCTCGTCCTTCGCCGCGGACTTGGGGTACGTGCTGCCGGTGCGCCAGTCCGCGCCCACCACCAGCGTGACGCCCGAGACGTCGGTGGACCTCTTGGCGGAACTCAGCGGCAGCCCGAGCGACTTGGCGACCGCCTGGGCGTCACCCTCCAGATCGGCGCTGGGGAAGAAGACCGTCGTACGCTCCAGCGGATTGCGCGTGGTGTCCGCCCTGGCCAGCGCGAAGCCCTTTCCGGCGAGTACGCCCGCGACTTCACTCGCGCGACCCGTAGCCGCTCCGAGGGCGGCCGTGTAGGTGCCGTTCTGCACCATGATGCCGATCTCCGCATCGGGGGCGGCCGGGTCCTTGGAGGCCTTCGGCTTCTGCTTCTTCGACGCCTTGCCGTCCAGCGGGGTGTCCTCGCGGACCATCTTGAAGAGCAGTTCGGCCTCGCCCGGCTTGGGGAGGACCCTGGCACCCTCCGGCACCGACGGCATGGTGGTCATGGTGATGCGGCTCGTCGGGACCTTCTTGAGCTCCTCGCCCAGGTCGTACAGCTTCTTGACGGTGTCGAGCTTCGTGTCGACGGTCAGCGCCCGGGTAGCGGACTCGGCGAGCTTGCGCAGCTTGTTCGGGTCACTGAGCTTGGTGTTCTTCTTCAGCTCGCGGACCATCGAGTTCATGTACATGTGCTGGGCGTGCGCACGGGCGAGGTCAGTGCCGTCCTCGAAGCCGTAACGGGTGCGCAGCCACTGGAGGGCCTGCTCGCCCTTGATGTACGTCTCGCCCTTCTCCAGGGTCAGGCCCGAGCCCTTGCCCTCGCTGTTTCGCGAGCGGACGTTGTCGGTGACGCAGACGGGGACGCCACCGATGGCGTCGGCCATGGAAACCACACCGGCGAAGTCGATCATCATGAAGTGGTCGATGGTGATGCCGGTCAGTTCGTACCAGGTGGCGACCGTGCAGCCGGGACCGCCGCGTCCGAGGCTCTCGTTGGTCATCCGGAGGTTCGTCGTCGCCGGGTAGACCTCATCGGTTTCAGGGTCCGTGCACTTGGGCATCTTCAGCAACGTGTCGCGCGGCATGCTGATCACCGACATGTTGCTGCGGTCAGCGGAGACGTGCAGCAGCATTTGTACGTCGGCGAGCGGCGGGCTGTCGAAGGTTTCCTTGGCGCCGCCGAGCTTCTTGTTCGCGTCGGTGTTACGCGCGTCGGAGCCGATGAGCAGGATGTTCAGCGGCGTCTGGCCCGCGGCATTGACCTTGTGATCGGCCATCTTCTTGTCGCCGAGGGTGAGTTCGTCCTTCTTGAGCAGCCCGTTGAGGTGGCGGTAGTAGAGGTATCCGGCCCCGGCCGTGCCGATTATGAGCAGCGAAACGACAGCGGCGATCCAGCGCAGTATCCGGCGCTTGCCGCCCTTGGCGCGGCGCGCTCCGCCACGACGTGGACGACCACGGCGGCCTTCTCCACTGTCTCCACTGCCGCCGTCATCGCCGTCCTCGCTGCCGTCGCCGCCCTCGTACAGGGCGTCGTCCCAGCCGAGTTCGCGCGCACGCGGAACACGTTGTCGAGGTCTCGTACCCCGCACACCGCTCTGTCCCACAGGTCCCCCCCTGTTTATTCAGCTGTTGAGTACGGCCCGTTGACCGGGCGTCACTTAGCACACACCGACTTGTCGGCTTCGATCTTCTGAATTCCCTCCGGCGCCTTTGCCGGGCCGGTGATGGGCACCCCCGCCCCCTTGAAGTCGCCGCCGAGGACGAGCGTCATGGCCTCCAGGTCCGCTGCGTCCTCCTTGCCCGGCTTCATCGCCGAGGCGGGCAGACCCATCATGTCCGCCAGCCTGCGAGCCTGATCGGCCTGGTTCGGGGCGTATTTGAGGGTCGTCTTCGGGACCTTCGGGGCGTTGCCCTCGTTGCTGGACCTGGGTACGCCCATCTGGTTCTGCAGCCAGATCAGCGTTTCCGACGCGGACCCGCTGGGGCCACCGCCGTTGTAGACACTGACGCGTACGTCGGCGGCCTCGGCCTTGGGGCCCTTGAGCAGCGCCTTCTGCTTGCTCTTGGCCGCCTTCTCCTTCTGCTTCACCTCGGTCAGCGAGGTGTCGGACCGCATCATCGCGAACAGCGGGTCGGCCCTGGTCTTGTCGACCACGACCGTCGCCTTGATCTTCTCCGCCGGATTGTCGACCACCGGCAGCGTGGTGAAGGTGATGTTCTTCATCTCGACTTTGCTGAGCTCCATGCCCAGGTCGCGGAGCTTCTCTATGTCCGCGATGCCGTTGTCGACCGTCAGCGCCTTGGTCGCCGCATCGGCCAGGTCCCACATCTTGGTGGGGCTGGAGAGCGTGTCGCTGGACTTCATCTTGCGCAGCATCGAGCTCAGGAACTGCTGCTGCGTCTTGATTCGGTCGAGATCGCTCTCGTTGCCGAACGCGTGCCGTGTCCGCACGAAGGCGAGGGCCTGCTCGCCCTCGATCGTGGATTCGCCCTTGGGTAGCTTGAGTTTCGACTTCTCGTCGTTGACGGCCTCGGCGACGCAGACCTCGACGCCGCCGACCGCCGTGGTGAGCGTCTTGACCGCGTTGAAGTCGACCATCATGAAGTGGTCGACCGTCAGGCCCGTGAGCTGCTTGACCGTTCGCATGGTGCAGCCGGGGTCTCGGTCGAACTGGCCCAGGCTCTCGTTGAAGCGGACGTAGTCGGATCCGGGGATGACCTTTTCCGTGCCGTCCTTCAGCTTGGTCGGACAGTCCGGAATGTCGGTCTTCAGGTCGCGTGGGATGGACAGCGCGGTCGCGTTCGTACGGTCCTTGGAGACGTGGAAGAGGATCGTGGTGTCGGCGTGGCCGGTGCTGTTCTTGTCCCCGTACCCCTCGTTGCCCGCACCGGTGCGCTTGTCCGTGCCGATGACGAGGACGTTGACCGCCTCGTCCTTCTTGAAGCCGCCGCTGCCCGCACCGGCGATGTCTATGGACGTCAGGTTGCCGTTGAAGTGCTGGTAGGCGAGATACCCGCCGACCGAGCCGCCGACCAGGATGAACGCCAGGACTCCGCCGGTCCACAGCAGCGCCTTCTTCTTGCGCGCCTTCGGCTGCTTGCGCTTGCGGCGGCCGGCCTGCGGGCCGGACCCGCCGGATCCACCGGGCCCGCCGGCGGAGCCGTTCGCGGCCCGTCGGCTGCGCTGCCCCGGAACTTGGCGCTGCGGGGCAGAAGTTCTGGCGCGGGTATTTCTTCTCGGCGCGGCACCCCGGGGAGGGGATGCGGGCGACTGCCCTACGGATTGGTCCAGTCGCAATTCGTAATCGCCGGTGGCCGGGTTGAGCACCCACTGGTCTGCGGGGTCGATTTTCTCCGCCCGCCCACGGTTTTGCGCATCCACGGTTGCTTGAGTCCTCCGTCGGTGCCACGCGAGGCGCCTCCCCCCAGGCGCTCGGTCGTTCAATCCAGCAGTGCGACCTCAGGGCCGGAAGCACCGGATCGCGTCACACTATCTGCCCAGTTCAGCGTGGGGCGACGTCCGTGACAAATTCCACTCCCCTTACAACTGGGCAATACGCCCAATCCGTGTCCGTTGCCTGTCCCGCCTTGGTGATGGTTTTACTCGCACTCGTCAGTCGCGGCATTGGATCCCGTGAAAGTCGGCGTCGCGGTCGGGCTCGCGGGGCCGGTGTCGTCCGGCTTCTCGTTGCTTTCCGCGTCCGCACCGCTTTCCGTGTCCGCATCGGTATTTTCGTCCGTTTTCCCGGATCCGGCCGGTGCGACCGAGACCGGAGCATCCTCGCGCAATCGCTTGAAGAGGCGGCCCGCTTCCGGTTCGACGAGTTCGTCGCGGTTCGGGTCGCTCGCGTACGGCTGCCGGGGAACAGTCATGAACTGCACCTTTTCGGCGGGGATGTTCCGCATGCCGCGTACCAGGTCGTACAGATCCTTGAGCGAGTCGAGGCCCGGATCGGTGGTGAGGGACCTCGTCGCCGCGTCCAGGACCGGGTAGAGCCGGGTCGGATTGAGCAGTACGCCGTTGCTCTGGACCTTGTTCACCAGAGCCCCGAGGAACCGCTGCTGGCGGTCCATGCGTTCGGTGTCGCTGCCGTTGCCGATGGATTTGCGGGCCCGTACGTAACCGAGGGCCTGCTCGCCGCCGAGCTTCTGGCGGCCGGCCTTCAGCTGGAGACGGGCCGCCTTGTCGTCGATCGGCTCCTTGAGGCAGATCTCGACACCCTTCACCGCGTCGACCATCTCCTTGAAGCCCGCGAAGTCGACGACCATGTGGTGGTCGATGCGGATGCCGGTGAGCCGCTCGACCGTACGGATGGTGCAGGCCGTACCGCCGAGCTCGAACGCAGAGTTGAACTGCGCGGATTGCTCCCAGGAACGGGTGCCGTCCCCCTTGCGGCAGCTGGGAATCTCCACCATCAGGTCGCGGGGCAGCGACACGGCCGTGGCACTGTCCCGGTCCGCGGAGAGGTGCAGCAGGATCGTGGTGTCGGAGCGCGGGCCGCCCTTGTCCCGGCCGTACTCGCTGTTGCCATCGCCCGAACGGGTGTCGGACCCGATGAGCAGGATGTTCTGGGCGCCCTGCACAACGGGCGTGGGGCGTTCCTTCTCGTAGGCCTCCAGCTCCGCGGCGGCGCTGGTGTCCGTGGTGATGTTGCTGTCGAGCTTCTTGTAGATCCACCAGCCGACGCCGGCCGCGACGAGGAGGACGAAGGAGGCGCCGAGAGCGGCCCAACGGAGCCAGCCGCGCCGGTGGTTCGCTGCGAGCCCCGCTGCGGAGGAGTCTGCGCGGTCACCGTTCTCGTCTCCGGTGGCGGTTTCTTCCTCGTCGCGCTCGCCCGCAACCCCCGTGGCCCCGTCCTTTACCTCGTCCTCGGCCGGGTTGTCCGGTTCGGAGGGCGTGTCAGCACTGTCGGTCACGTCTGCGTCCATCCTTCACGGAGCCGGCGGCGAGCTGGGCCGCCGGTCGCAGGGGTAGACGGCTGAACCTCGCGCTTGGTTGTGCGATGCGTACCGTCGATCATGTACCGCGGTTGGGCCCGTGGCCCGGGGGCTCGGCAGCCGGTGGGCCGGACGGGTGGCCCTCAGAGCTCTTGTCGTACTGCGGTGTTGGTGACCCGCTCGCTCTCGATCCGCTGGGCGAGGCCCTCTTCGGAGAGCTGCCCCAGGTTCCGGCAGAGCACCACGGACCCGCCGACGGCGAGCGGCGCGAACAGACCCGCCGAAACCCCCTGCCAGGTGTCGTACGAGAGCCCCGAAAGCAGGCGCGATCCCGGTACGAGACCGAGCTCGGCGGCGTCGGCCCGCGCCTGCCCGACGAGCTGCGCGGCCGTCAGTTCCGTACCGCCGACGGCGAGTGCGGGCCCGCCCGGGTCGACCGGGGCGAACGGTGCGAAACGGTCCCCCTGCCCGGGCACCTCGACGGCGTAGTCCGCGAACCCGGCGGGCGCCTGCGGGAAGCGGCCGCCCAGGGGGCGCAGGGCCAGCGCCACGCGCTCCCCGCCGCAGGCGCGCGCCTTGTCCAGCGTGTCCGGTCCGCTGACCACCAGATCGGCGCCGACCGGGTCGCCGCCGACGTCCGCGACCACTCCGACGGACGAGCAGGCAAGCAGCCAGACGGCGGTCTGCCAGTGCGCGGGCAGCAGCAGTGCGAGCCGGTCGCCGGGCGCGGCGGCGAGGTCGCCCTGGAGCAGATTGGCGGTCTTCGCCACCCAATTGGCGAAGGTGGCGACGGACAATTCCACGCGTTCGCCGGTGGCGTCGTCGTAGAAGGTGACCAGGGGCTGGGCGGGGTCCGCGGCGAGCGCGGATCGCAGCAGGTCGGCGGGGGTGCGATCGGTGGCGTTCACCCGCGCAAGGGTACGCCGTGGCCTCCGGCACGGGCGGCGGTCCCCGGGCGTGGACGGGCCGCGGGTACACCGGTTCGGCCGACGTTCCGTCAACTCCCCAATGGACAGATTTGTATGAATATGTCCATGATCTGTTTCATGCGTGTACTCCTTGCTTCCGCGATCGGCGTCGCTTCCGCCGCCGCCCTGATCCTGCCCACCGGCGCCGTGGCCGCCCCCGCTCCGGCGGCCACGGCACCGGCCGTCCCGGTGAGCCCGGCAGTGCCGGGCTCCACCCAGTCGTTGCCCCTCGCGCCACTCCCGCCCGACGCGCGCTCGGCCACCGAGCCCCCAGGCACCGCACCACAGGGCCTGGGTAAACGCGCCGTCAGGCCCTTCTCGCTCCTCGGCGTCGTCTGGGACGACGCCGACGCCGAACTCCACGGCACGGTCCAGGTCCGCACCCGCGCCGCCGGGACGGCCCGCTGGTCCGGCTGGCGCCACGTCGAGACGCACAACCACGAGCACGCCGCCGATCCGGGTACGGCGGAGCGCGACTCGGGGAAGGTGCGCGGCTCGACCGCGCCCCTGTGGGTCGGCAAAAGCGACGGCGTAGAAGTGCGCGTACAGGCCGAGAACGGCGTACGTGCCGGCGAACCGCCGGCGCCGCTCCCCACCGGCCTGCGCCTCGACCTGGTCGACCCCGGCGACGATCCGTCCGACGGGGACGCGCCCGGCGGCTCCAGGGCGGACGGCCCGCCCCCGCCGGTCGTCCTGACGCCCGAGGAGGCCGCGAGTTCGGCGGTCAACGCCCTACTCGGACCGCTCGGCGCCACCGAGCTCGCGCCGCTGAGCCGGGCCGAGACGGAGGAGGAAGCCGTCGTACTGGGCGGGCAACCGAATATCGGGCCGCGCCCGCGCATCATCACGCGCAGGGGCTGGGGGGCGGACGAGCGGCTCCGCGAGCGCAACTTCGTCTACACGAAGCGGGTGAAGGCGGCCTTCGTGCACCACAGCGCGACCGGCAACAACTACAAATGCTCGCAGGTGCCCTCAGTCCTGCGCGGTATTTACCGCTACCACGTCAAGAGCAACGGCTGGCGCGACATCGGCTACAACTTCGCCATCGACAAGTGCGGGACCATCTACGAAGGACGGGCAGGGGGTGTGGCCAACCCGGTCCTCGGGGCGCACACTCTCGGTTTCAACAGCAACACGATGGGCATCGCCGTCCTCGGAACGTACAGCCGCTCGAATCCGTCCGCCGCCGCCGTGAACGGCGTTGCCGCCCTCACCGCCTGGAAGCTCGGCCTGTTCGGAGCCGACCCGCGCGCCGCGACGTACCTCACGTCCGGTGGTAACGGTCGGTTCAAGAAAGGCACCAGCGTGAAGCTCAACGTCATCTCGGGACACCGGGACGGATTCAACACCGACTGCCCGGGAGGCCAGCTCTACGACAAGCTCGGCACCGTCCGGGACGGCGCGGCCCAACTGCAGGGCCGGTGACGACCGACCGGGGCATATCGAACGGTCTGCATACACTGGCCTGCCCGTACCCGGCCGGCCCCAGTAGGAAGCAGAGACGACAAGGTGACTGAAGCGATCCTCCTGGTCGGCGGCAAGGGCACAAGGTTGCGCCCGCTCACCGTGCACACACCGAAGCCGATGGTCCCGGCGGCAGGCGTGCCCTTCCTCACCCACCAGTTGGCCCGCGCACGGGCCGCCGGAGTCGAACACATCGTCCTCGCGACGTCGTACCTCGCCGAAGTCTTCGAGCCGCACTTCGGCGACAGCGCGGCGCTCGGTCTCCATCTCGAGTACGTCACCGAGGAAGAGCCGCTCGGCACCGGCGGCGCCATCCGCAACGTCGCCTCCCGCCTGCACTCCGCGCCCGACGATCCGGTGCTCATCTTCAACGGCGACATCCTCACGGGCCTCGACATCGAAGCCCTCGTCTCCACCCACCGGTCCTCGGGCGCGGACGTCTCACTCCACCTCACCCGGGTCGAGGACCCCCGGGCCTTCGGCCTGGTCCCGACCGATTCCACGGGCCGGGTCACGGCGTTCCTCGAAAAGCCCCAGACCCCCGAGGAGATCGTCACCGACCAGATCAACGCCGGCGCGTACGTCTTCCGCCGCTCCGTCATAGACACGATTCCGGCAGGCCGCCCCGTCTCCGTCGAACGCGAGACCTTCCCCGACCTGCTCGCCTCCGGCGCCCACCTCCAGGGCATGGTCGACTCGACGTACTGGCTGGACCTCGGTACCCCGCAGGCCTTCGTCCGCGGCTCCGCCGACCTGGTGCTCGGCCGGGCCCCGTCCCCGGCGGTCCCTGGCCGCTGCGGCGACCGACTGGTGCTGCCGACCGCGTCCGTCGCCGGCGATGCGAAGCTGACCGGCGGCACGGTGGTCGGCGAGGGGGCGGTGGTCGGCGAGGGCGCCCGTATCGACGGCAGCGCGGTCCTGGCCGACGCGGTGATCGGCGCGGGGGCGGTGATCAACGACTCGCTGATCGGGGCGGGCGCGGTGATCGGCGCCCGTACGGTCCTGTCCGGCGCGGTCATCGGCGACGGCGCGACGGTGGGCGCGGACAACGAGCTGCGCGAGGGCATACGGGTGTGGTGCGGCGCAACGCTTCCGGACGCGTCGGTCCGCTTCTCGTCCGACCAGTAGGGCGATCAGCCCGTACGCTCGAAGGACAGCACCTCCCGACCTGAAGACCTCCCGACGTCCCGACCTGAAGACCTGAGGACCGACCCGTGGCAGGACGCTTCGCCCCTCGCCCCGTCACCCGCACCACGGTGCGGGGCGGCGAAGCGGCGATACCCCCGCCACGCCCTGGATCTCGGCCGGCCCAGCCCACGGCGTCCCCCGCCCTCACCCGGAAGTGGACCCCGCAGGGCCCGCTCGACCTCGGCCTGGTCCTCGGCCCCCTCAGGCGGGGCCCGTACGACCCCACGTCCCGCAGGACGCCCGACGGCTCCGTCTGGCGGTCCTGCCGTACGCCCACGGGCCCCGGCACGCTGCGGGTCGCCATGCGGGGCGGCGAGGTGGAGGCGGCCGCCTGGGGCGAGGGAGCGGACTGGCTCCTGGCCCAACTGCCGCCGCTGCTGGGCAGCTTGGACGACCCGTCGGCCTTCGCCCCGCGCCACCGCATCGTGGCGGAGACGTGGCGGAGGTGTCCGGGGCTGAGGCTGGGCAGGACCGGCCTGGTGATGGAATCCCTGATTCCGTCGATCCTGGAGCAGAAGGTCACGACGGACGAGGCGTACCGGGCGTGGCGGCTGCTGGTCCGCAAGTACGGCGAACCGGCCCCCGGCCCGGTGGACGGCGGGATGCACGTCATTCCGGACGCCCGCACCTGGTCGCTGATCCCGTCCTGGGAATGGCACCGGGCGGGCGTGGACAGCAAGCGCTCGGCGACGGTCGTGCGGGCGGTGCGGGTGGCCCGACGCCTGGAGGAGGCGGCAGCCATGTCTCCCGAGGACGCGTCCGCCCGACTGCAGCTGATCCCGGGCATCGGTCCCTGGACGGCCGCGGAGACCCTGCAACGCAGCAACGGCGCCCCCGACGCGGTCTCGGTGGGCGACTACCACCTGCCCAGCATCGTCGGCTACGCCCTCGCAGGCGACCGCACGGCGGACGACGCGGCGATGCTGGAACTCCTGACCCCGTACGAAGGCCAACGCCACCGCGCGGCCCGCCTGATCCTCCTGTCGGGCCGAACCCCGCCCAGGAGAGCCCCCCGAATGACCCCGGGCAACATAGCTCGCCTGTAGCGATGTCGGCCGTCCGCGCCGCCACCGCAACGTGCAAAGCGCCACTGCACCAGCACCGCCACTGCGTCACGGCACCGCCACTGCGTCACGGCACCGCCACCGCAACGCGCAAAGCGCCACTGCACCAGCACCGCCACCGCGTCACGGCACCGCAACCGCGTCACCGCACCTCGATGAACGCCCCCGCATCCCGCCCCGCCCGCGCAGCCGGGACAACCGCCGCCCGTCCCACCGCAACCGCGCCCATCGGGTCCCACTCCGCCGACAGCTCCAGCACATCCCGCACCACATCGCGGCAGAACATCGTCGACGAAACCCACGCCGACCCCAGTCGCTCACCTGCCAGCGCGACCAGGAAGTTCTGCACCCCGGCCCCCGCCGCGACCACGAACATCTCCCGCTCCGCCGCGTCGCGACGGGCATCCCCGTACACATGTGACCCGTCCATCACCAGGCACGGCACCACCAGATACGGCGCCCGGCGCAGCACATCCCCCCGCCGCACCCGCTTCGCGATCGACTCCTCGGACTTGCCGTCGCCCCGCAGATCCGCGATCCACGCGTCCCGCATGGCATCGAGCAGCCGCACCCGTGCCGTCTCCGACTCCAGGAGTACGAAGCGCCAGGGCGTGGTGTGATGCGGCGCGGGCGCCGTCACCGCCGCCGCGACCGCGCGTCGTACCGCCGCCGGGTCCACCGGCTCGTCCGTGAATTCCCGCACGGTACGCCGCAGGGTGACCGCTTCCCGTACAGCCTCCGAGGTCCCGAGCCGGAACATGTCGTCCGCCGCACCCCGCACCAACGCGGCAGCGCCCTGAGCTCCGCCCGCGCGGTCAGCCGCACCATCGGCCACGTCGTCGGCCGCACCATCAGCCACGTCGTCGGCCACCGCATGAGCAAGCCCCCGCACCACCGCGACGGGCAGCCCGGCCGCCTTGCCCTTCACCAGATCTCCGGCCGCGGCCAGTTCGTCGGCGGTGGCGACAACCGTCATGTTCAGCGGATTGCCGTGCGAATCGGTCCCGCCCCGCAGATCGTCCAGCACCCGCACACCGGCCGCGCCGATCGCGACGTCCGTCAGGCCATTGCGCCAGGGCCGTCCGAAGGTGTCCGTAATGACGACACCCACATCCACGCCGAGCGTGTCCCGCAGCCCTTGCCGGATCGCCCGCGCCGACGCGTCGGGATCGGCGGGCAGCAACAGCACAGTCCCGGCAGGGGTGTTGGACGCGTCCACGCCGGCCGCCGCCATAACGAGACCCTGCCGGTTCTCGACGATACGAAGCGTCCCGCGCCGCGCGACGACCCGTACCGTCTCCGCGTCTATCGCCGCCTCACGGTCGGCCGCCCGGACGACGCGCCCCTCCGCCTTGCTGACGATTTTCGACGTGACGAGCAGGATGTCCCCGTCGACGAGCCCCGGTTCGACGCCGGCGATCAGCTTCGCCAGGTCGTCCCCGGCCCGCACCTCCGGCAGCCCGGGCAGCGCCCACACCCGGTACGCCGGCGGCGTGTTCACGCCCGGACCTCCTCGGCCAGGTCCAGCGCCTCGCGGGCCATCCGGGCCGTGGCCTCGACGTCGGTCATCATCAGCGGTACGGCCCGGCACCGGATCCCGGCGCTCTCCACGTCGGCCACCGCGCCCGCGTCCACCGTGTCGACGAGCCATCCGTCGAGCAGCCCGGACCCGTAGTGCCGGGCGACGGCCGCGGCGGTGGACTCCACGCCAACGGCAGCCAGCACCTTGTCGGCCATGCCGCGCACGGGCGCGTCCCCGACGATCGGGGAGAGCCCCACGACGGGCACACCGGCCTCGGCGATCGCCTCACGAATGCCGGGCACGGCCAGGATGGTCCCGATGCTCACCACGGGGTTGGACGGCGGGAAGAGAATGACGTCGGCCGAAGCGATCGCTTCGAGCACCCCCGGCGCCGGTTTGGCCTGCTCAGCACCGACCGGCACGACTGCCTGCGCGTCCACGGAGGCGCGCAGCTTCACCCAGTACTCCTGGAAGTGGATCGCCTTGCGCTCGCCGTCGATGTCGACGGCGACATGCGTCTCGATACGGTCGTCGGACATCGGCAGGAGCCGTACGCCCGGCTGCCACCGCTCGCACAGTGCCTCCGTGACGGCGCTCAGCGGGTAGCCCGCGCCGAGCATCTGCGTACGGACGATGTGCGTCGCGAAGTCGCGGTCGCCGAGCCCGAACCAGTCGGGCCCCACGCCGTACGCCGCGAGCTCGCCCTTCACCTGGAAGGTCTCGTCCGCACGCCCCCAGCCCTGCTCCTCGTTGATGCCGCCGCCGAGCGTGTACATCACGGTGTCGAGGTCGGGGCAGACCTTGAGCCCGAACAGATGAATGTCGTCACCGGTGTTGCCGATGACGGTGATGTCCGCGTCAGGCGCGGCCGACTTGAGGCCGCGGAGGAAGCGAGCGCCACCGATACCGCCTGCCAGAACCACAATGCGCATGCACAGCAGTGTGTCAGGCGGGTACGACATCCTGGGCGGCCGGGGAGCACTGAGCAGCGTGCATAGGCATCTCTGTCAGGCCGGGGAAGTAGACGTGCAGGCTGACCGCAGGCTCGAGCGTGTCGTTGACGACCTCATGGGCGTACCCGGGCGCGAACACCCGCTGCGCGCCCGCCCCGAGCGTGCGCTGTACCCGCTCCGTGCGCTCGGTCAACTCCCCGTCGAGGACGGTCAGCACGCCGGAGGAAGGGCCGTGGTCGTGCAGCCCGCTGCCCTGTCCGGGCACCCAGCTGAGCAGCCAGACCTCATAGCCGGGCCCGGTGCGCAGCCGGTGGTACCAGCGGCTCGTGGCGTCGTACGAGACGAGGTGCTCCCACTGCGCACGGTCGGCCGCGATGGAGCGGGCGAGCCCGACGAACTCGGCAACGGTGGCCGGGTGCTCGCGAGCGGGCTGGAGAAGGTGCTGGACGGCGAGGATGTCGCCGGCGATCTGGAGGTCGCTGTCGCTGTTCATGATGCGGGGGTTCCTCGGCATGAGTGCTGGGGTGTCGCAAGGAGAGATGTCACAAGACAGATGTAGCCGAAAGCTACGGAGAGTCAGCTGGAGCGCGGCGGCTTCAACAGCTGGAACAGCAACAGCGTGCCTGAACAGCGCAACGGAACCCACGTGCGTGGGTCCGGGGGAGCACTGCGGTCGCTGGCATGCGTACTAGGAGACCGGGTTGCTCACCCGCTGTCAACCTGGTGACCGATTTGGGGGTAATGTTTCACCTCATCCGGTTACTGGGGGCGGAGAAAGGTTTGTGCAGTTGGCGGCGCGGAGAAGTGGCGCAGCAACCGTGCAACCAAACGCCGTTGAGGCGTCGTGACAAGACTGTGACCCGGGTCAGGCCGGTGGCATGTGTCACAGATTTTGGCGATTTGAACACTTTCCGCATAGCCTTGGTTCCACAGAGTGAATACGGGGCTCAATAGCAGATCTCGGCTTGACTGGCCCGGATCTACGCACTTGTAATTTCACTCGTGTCGTTCGGCCGAAAAACCGGCAGCGGCCACATCACGGGGAAGCAAAGACAGACGAGGGGCGCACATGACCGAGCTGTTCCAGCAACTGCTGGTCGAGGACGCGGACGAGGAAATCGGCTGGCAGGAGCGCGCGTTGTGCGCCCAGACCGACCCCGAGTCCTTCTTTCCCGAGAAGGGCGGTTCCACGCGCGAGGCCAAGAAGGTCTGCCTTGCCTGTGAGGTCCGTTCCGAATGTCTTGAGTACGCCCTCTCCAACGACGAGCGGTTCGGCATCTGGGGCGGCCTGTCCGAGCGTGAACGACGACGACTGAAGAAGGCCGCCGTCTGACTCAATCGGCACAAGCCTGACGTAACGACCGGTCCGTCGCCTGCACCTTGCCCGCAGGCGGCGGACCGTTGTGTTGCCCAGCCGTTAGTGTGGGGCGCTGTCCGAGACGCGCCATCGCTCCCACCGGGCGCACGCGTCCGCGCAGTCAGACAGCAGCCTTCCGGGGGGCGACCCCCGGACCCCGGCCGGAGGGCCCGTACCCCGATGTCCGTGCACAGCCAAACGTCGGCGCCGTACGCGGCGGCCGCGCCCGAGTTCCCCCGGCACGTAGTCACTGCCGTGCTTGTCTCCCACGACGGCGCCCGCTGGCTGCCCGACGCGCTCGCCGGGCTGCTGGGGCAGGAACGCCCCGTGCAGAACGCCGTCGCCGCCGACACCGGCAGCGCGGACGATTCCGCCCAGCTGGTCACCGAAGCCCTCGGCGCCGAACGCGTGCTGCACCTCGCACGCCGCTCCGGCTTCGGAACGGCCGTCGACGAGGCGGTCCGTACGGCCCAGGTGCTCACGCCCGAGGACCTGCCGTACCTGAAACGGCCCAGTGGCTGGGACCCGGTGAGCAGGTCGTGGCGCGACGACGCGTACGACATGCCCGAACTCCCGCACGGCGAGCCGGTGCAGTGGCTGTGGCTGCTGCACGACGACTGCGCTCCCGAACCGGACGCACTGGCCGAACTGCTGCGCGTCGCCGACTCCGACGAGTACGCCGCGATCATCGGCCCCAAACTGCGCGGCTGGTACGACCGCAAGCAGCTCCTCGAAGTCGGCGTCTCCATCGCCAACAGCGGCCGCCGCTGGACCGGCCTCGACCGGCGCGAACAGGACCAGGGCCAGCACGACCAGGTCCGCTCCGTACTGTCCGTGTCGACCGCGGGCATGCTCATCCGGCGCGACGTGTGGGAACAGCTCGGCGGCTTCGACCGCCGCCTGCCCCTCATGCGCGACGACGTCGACCTGTGCTGGCGTGCCCACGCGGCCGGCCACCGGGTCCTCGTCGCGCCCGACGCCATCCTGCGGCACGCGGAGGCCTCCGCCCGCGAGCGCCGGCCCATCGACTGCGCCGGGCGCTCGGTCGCCAACCCGCACCGCGTCGACAAGGCCGGCGCCGTCTACACGATGCTCGTCAACGCACGGGCCGCCGTCCTTCCGTACGTCATGCTCCGCCTCGTCGTCGGCACGCTGCTGCGCACCCTCGCCTACCTCGTGGGCAAAGTGCCCGGACAGGCAGTCGACGAAGTCACCGGACTCTTCGGCACCCTGCTGCGCCCCGGGAAGATCCTGGCAGCCAGAAGGAGGCGCGGAAAGGGAACGGTCGACGCGAGCGAACTGCGGCCCCTCTTCCCGCCGCCCGGCGCGACCATCAGGGCGACGGTCGAGCAGGTCGCGGGCAGCTTCGGCAGCGGCTCCGACACCGACACCGGATCGCGGCACGGCGTGGTCGAGTCGGGCCCCGGCGGTGACGACGCCGACTACATGGAGGTCGAGCAGTTCGCGCGGCTGAAGCGGGTTGCGCGCAAGCCGGGCCCCATGCTCTTCGTCCTGCTGCTGCTCGTCTCCCTCGTCGCCTGCCGGGGCCTCCTCGGCGGCGGCTCCCTTGCGGGCGGCGCACTGCTGCCCGCGCCCGCAGACGTAGGGGACCTCTGGGCGCGGTACGCCGACGTCTGGCACCCGATCGGAACGGGCGGCACCCAAACGGCCCCTCCGTATCTCGCGGTCCTCGCCGCCCTGTCGGCCGTCTTCCTCGGCTCCACAGGGCTCGCCCTCACCGTGCTGCTGGTCTGCTCCGTGCCGCTGGCCGGGCTCACCGCCTACTTCGCCTCCCGGCCGCTCGTCGAATCGCGACTGTTGCGCGCGTGGGCGAGCGTCGCGTACGCCTTCCTGCCCGCCGCTACGGGCGCCCTCGCGAGCGGGCGGCTCGGGACGGCCGTACTGGCGATCCTGTTGCCTCTCATCGCGCGGTGCGCCGTCGCCGCGAGCGGTTTCAGCGCCGGGGGCGCGCGATCCAGCTGGCGAGCCGTCTGGGCGTACGCGCTCCTCCTGACCTTCGCGATGGCCTTCACGCCCGTCGTGTGGCCCATCGCCCTGCTGCTCGGTCTGGGCGTACTGGCGCTGCGGCGCGACGACATCACGGCGTACGGCCTGCGCTTCCTGGCCGCCCTGGGCACCCCCGTGCTGATGCTGGCCCCCTGGTCGCTGTCGCTGCTGACCGGCCCCTCCGCCTTCTTCCGTGAGGCGGGCCTGGAATTCGGTACGGGCTCGGCCGGCGCGCTCGACCTGCTCGGCATGAGCCCCGGCGGGCCGAAGGCGGTGGGCGGGCTACTGCTGATCGGCATCGTGCTGACGGCGCTGGCGGCGCTGCTGCGCGGGGAGCGGCAGTTCGCGATCCGTGCGGCGTGGGTCGTCGCGATCGTGTCCCTGCTGTTCGCCGTCTTCACCAACGCCGGATTCATCAACGGCGGCGGCTGGGCGGGACCCGCGACCCTCGTCTACGGCCTCGCGCTGATCGGCGCCACCGTGCTCGGCGCGGACGGCGCGCGCGAGCGCGTCGCCGCCCAGAGCTTCGGCTGGCGCCAGCCCGTCGCCGTGCTGATCGCTTTCGCCGCCGCCGCCGGACCGATGCTCGCGGCCGCCGGGTGGATGATCGGCGGCGCCGCCGGTCCGCTGGAGCGGCGCGACCCGGTGCAGGTGCCGGCGTTCGTCGCCGAGGAGAGCGGCACGCGCGACCAGGCACGCACCCTGGTCCTCGGCGGCACATCGGCGGCGAAGGTCTCGTACACCCTCGTACGCGGCTCCGGCGCCCGGCTGGGTGACGGAGAGCTCGCCGAGGCGGGCGGCAGCAGCCCGCAGCTCGACAAGATCGTCTCCAATCTGGTCGCGGGCTCCGGCGCCGACCAGGCGAACCAGCTCGGCGGATACGCCGTCCGCTACGTCCTCGTACGGGACGGGGCCCCGCGCGCGATGAGCCGCGTCCTGGACTCCACGCCGGGCCTGAGCCGGCTGAGCCAGCTGGACGGCAGCGCCCTGTGGCGCGTCGACCGCCAGGTAGCCAGGGCCACGATCGTCTCGGGCAAGGAGGGTGCGGAGCCGCTGTCCGTCGCGTCGAGCCCGGTCGAAGCCCATACGAAGATCCCGGCGGGCGAAGCGGGCCGGGTCCTGCGGATCGCGGACGCTGCGGCAGAGGGCTGGCAGGCCACGCTCGACGGGCAAGTGCTGGAGAAGAAGACCGTCGACGGCTGGGCACAGGGCTTCGAGCTGCCCGCCAACGGCGGCAGGCTCGACCTCACCTACGAGGCGCCCGTCACCCACACCGCGTGGATCTGGACCCAGGCCGGGCTCGCCCTCGTCCTGCTGGTGCTCGCACTGCCGGGCCGCCGTCGGCAGGTCGACGACGACCTGCCGGAGGAGGAGATCGAGGTACCCGATCAACCTGTGGCGGGCGAGGGGCGCAGGGCGCGCAGGCTGCGCGCGGCGGCGCAGGCGGAAGAGGCGTACGCCCCGGAGGAGGCAGGAGCCGGGGATCAGCCCCCTGTGCCGCCCGTCGCCGACCCGTACGGCCAGTTCCCGGCAGAGGAGCAGGGCGCGACCGCCGGGCAGGCAGAGGAGGCTCCTTACGCGGCGGTGCCGCAGCAGCAGTACGGGGAGTGGGACGGGCAGACGTACGCGGGCGCGGAGTACGGACAGCAGGAGTACGGGCAGGCACAGCAGCCGTACGACGAGCAGTACCAGGGCGGCCAGTACCCCGAGGGCCAGTACCCGGAAGGCCAGTACGGCAGCGGCCAGTACGGCAGCCAGCAGTACAGCGCCGACCCGTACAGCACCGACCAGCAGAGCTACGGCGGTGAGCACTACCCGGCCGAGCCGTACCAGGAGGGTCAGTACGACCCGTACGGCTACGGACAGCAGCAGCCCTACGCCGAGGGCAACGAGCCCGAGCAGCGCCCCGACGGGAGCAACAACCGATGAACCGCACCACCCTCTCCCTGCTGGCCGCCGCCACCGCCCTTGCCGCTGTCACCGGATTCGCCGCGTTCTCCGCGCCGGACGGTGGCGGGGAAACGGGCACGGGTACGAGCACGGAGGCGAAGGCTCCGGCACGGCTCCCGGTGGAGCGTTCCAGCCTCCTCTGCCCGGCGCCGAGCCCGTCCGACCTCGCGGAGACGCAGTACACGTCCTTCACTCCGGCAGGGACAGGCGGCGGCGACGCGAAGGCGGGCGCTGCCGACCTGGTCCCCACCGACGCGACGCTGGCCGACCGTGACGGCGGCAAGGACAAGAAGAAGGGCGCCGACGACGGCGACGGCACGGCGGGGCAGAAGCCCAAGGAGAGCAAGCCGGTCCTCTCGCTGAAGGAGCCCGGCAAGCCCGGCACCGCCGAGGTGAGCACTGCCGAGGCCCCCGCCCTCGTCGGCTCCGCCGACGGCCGCCTGGCCCCCGGCTGGACCGCCCAGCAGACCACCAAGATCACCGCCGGTAACGGCCGCGGCCTGCTCGGCGTCAGCTGCATCGCGCCCGACACCAGCTTCTGGTTCCCCGGCGCGAGCACCGCCGAAGAACGCCAGGACTACGTACACCTCACCAATCCCGACGACACCGCCGCCGTCGCCGACATCGAGCTGTACGGCAAGGACGGCGCCCTCAAGTCGGACGTGGGGGAGGGGATCACGGTCCCCGCCAGGTCCAGCGTGCCCGTGCTGCTCTCCACCCTGACCGCCGACGACGTCGAGAACGTGACCCTCCACGTGACCACCCGTACCGGCCGGGTGGGCGCCGTCGTCCAGGCCACGGACGAGAACACGGGCAGCGACTGGCTGGCGGCCTCCGCCGACCCGTCCGGCAGCGCCGTGCTCCCCGGCATCCCGGCGGACGCCACGTCCGTACGTCTCGTGGTGTTCGCACCGGGCGAGGACGACGCCGACCTGAAGGTAAGGCTGGCGGGCCCGACCGGCTCCATCACACCGGCCGGGCACGAGAACCTGCACGTCAAGGCAGGGATGACCACAGCAGTCGACCTCAAGGACGTCACCAAGGGCGAGGCGGGATCGCTGCTGCTCAGCCCGGCACAGGGGCGCGGCACTCCGGTGGCCGCCGCGCTGCGCGTGGTGCGCGGCAAGGGCGCCTCCCAGGAAGTGGCGTACATCCCGGCGACAGGGCAGGTGGGCGAGCGGGCCACGGTGGCCGACAACAGGGCCAAGGGGTCGGTGCTTTCGCTGACCGCGCCCGGCGCCTCCGCCAAGGTCAAAGTCACCGCCTCCGCGGGCAGCGAAGGCGGCGAGCCGGTCGTCAAGACGTACACCGTCAAGGCGGGCACGACCCTCGCGGTCAAGCCACCGGTGCCGAGCGGACTCAAGGGCTCGTACGCGCTGACGATCGAACCGCAGTCCGGCGGCCCCGTCCACGCGTCGCGCGCGCTGGAACTGCCGGAGGACGGCATCCCGATGTTCACGGTGCAGACGCTGCCCGACGACGGGGGGACTGTATCGGTGCCGGACGCGGAGCAGGACCTGTCGGTACTGGACGACTGAGGCGGTCAGCAGTCAGCAGCCGGCGTCACCGGACCAGTCGGTCAGTCCTGTCCGTACCGCGGGTCGACCGACTCCGGAGCCAGGCCGAGCAGTTCCGCGACCTGCTCCACGACGATCTCGTGAACGAACAGGGCACGCTCGTCCCGGCTCTTGGTACGGATCTCCACGGGCCGCCGGTACACGACGATCCGCGCCGGGTGCGCGCTCGTGGCGGGCATCATCCCGCCGAGCGGCACATGCTCGGAGGGCCACATGTCGGGCCCCTCACCGCCACCGGCCGCGGGCGGCACGTCGAGCACCAGGAAGTCGACCTCGGCGAGCTGCGGCCAGCGCCGTTCCAGGCGCTCCACGGAGTCCTGTACGAGGTCGCCGAAGGCGGCAGCGCGGCTGGTCGAGAGGGGCACCTGGGGCGGGGCCACAGGCCCTCGCATGCCGCGGCCGTGGCGGTCGCGGCGGCGCGGCCCCGGTCCGGTGGGGCGGGGAGGTACGGGACTGTCCATCACTGACGCAGGGTAGCCCTCATCCGGGCACTTCGATCGCGACGACGGGATGGCAGGCGGCATGTTGCTTATTGAGCATTCCAGCCAAGATTGGGCTCGTTTTCGTGCCCGTACGCGACCGTCGATCTCACGCCGATTGACGCCATTTGTCCCAAGTGGCGACTGGTCACGGCCCCGTCACCCGCTGTGCCCTCCGGTCCCCGCGCAGGTCAAGGCAGTTGCCTGGGAGGCGGCTGGGGCGCACGAGGACATGCGACACGGTGGGGTGACGTGATGGAGAGTCGTCGCGGCCCGGTCAAGAGTGCGGTACCGTCCAACATCGTGAGCCCTGTACGTCGCTGTTCGCGCACCGCGTGCGGCCGCCCTGCCGTCGCGACACTGACGTACGTCTACGCGGACTCGACCGCAGTCCTCGGACCGCTCGCCACCTATGCCGAGCCCCACTGTTACGACCTGTGCGCCGAGCACTCGGACCGGCTGACCGCCCCGCGCGGCTGGGAGGTCCTGCGCCTGGTCGACGGCTCGGCCCCCTCCCGCCCCAGCGGCGACGATCTCGAAGCACTCGCCAACGCCGTACGTGAGGCCGCACGGCCGCATCAGCGCACCGCCGAGGCCGGCGGCGGCGCCCGCACAGCGGACCCGATGGAGGTCGCGCGCCGCGGCCATCTGCGGGTGCTGCGCTCTCCGGACTCCTGAGCCCGTCCCCGGCTGCCCTTGCAGGTAGCTTTGGGGGACCTAACAGGACTTCAGGAGGGTTGGCCGTGGCTGCTGATCTGTCGCAGATCGTCAAGGCGTACGACGTGCGCGGTGTGGTCCCCGACCAGTGGGACGAGTCGCTGGCCGAGCTGTTCGGGGCTGCCTTCGTGCAAGTGACGAACGCCGAGGCGATCGTCACCGGGCACGACATGCGGCCCTCCTCGCCGGGGCTCTCGCGGGCATTCGCACGGGGGGCGGCGGCGCGTGGAGTGGATGTGACGGAGATCGGGCTCTGCTCGACCGACCAGCTGTACTTCGCGTCCGGCCAACTCGGCCTCCCCGGCGCGATGTTCACGGCCTCGCACAACCCCGCGCAGTACAACGGCATCAAGATGTGCCGGGCGGGCGCGGCCCCGGTGGGCCAGGACACGGGCCTCGCGGAGATCCGCGCGCTGGTGGAGGAGTGGTCGGCGACGCCTGCCCCTGCTGTGACGGCCACACCGGGAACCATCACCCAGCGCGACACGTTGACGGACTACGCGGCCCATCTCCTGTCCCTCGTCGACCTGACCTCGATGCGCCCCCTCAAGGTCGTCGTCGACGCCGGTAACGGCATGGGCGGCCACACGGTCCCCACGGTTTTCGGTTCCCTCCCCCTCGACCTCATCCCCCTGTACTTCGAGCTGGACGGCACCTTCCCGAACCACGAGGCCAACCCGCTCGACCCCAAGAACATCGTCGACCTCCAGGCGAAGGTCCGCGAGACAGGCGCCGACCTGGGCCTGGCCTTCGACGGCGACGCAGACCGCTGCTTCGTGGTGGACGAGCGCGGCGAGGGCATCTCACCGTCCGCGATCACCGCCCTGGTCGCCGCGCGAGAGCTCGCGCGCAACGGCGGCAAGGGCACGGTCATCCACAACCTGATCACCTCGTGGTCCGTCCCCGAGGTCGTACGGGAGAACGGCGGCACCCCGGTCCGCACCCGCGTCGGCCACTCCTTCATCAAGGAGGAGATGGCCCGCACCGGCGCGATCTTCGGCGGCGAGCACTCCGCGCACTACTACTTCAGGGACTTCTGGAACGCGGACACGGGCATGCTCGCCGCACTCCACGTCCTGGCCGCCCTGGGAGGCCAGGAGGGCACGCTGTCCGCCCTGGTCGCCCAGTACGACCGCTACACCGGCTCCGGCGAGATCAACTCGACGGTGGACGACCAGGCGGCCCGTATGGCAGCGGTGAAGGAGTCCTACGCCGCCCAGCCGGGCGTAACGATCGACGAACTGGACGGCCTGACGGTCACGTCCGCCGACTGGTGGTTCAACCTCCGCCCGTCCAACACGGAACCGCTGCTGCGCCTGAACGTAGAGGCCCGCGACGAACCGACGATGACAAAGGTCCGAGACGAGGCCTTGACCCTGATCCGCTCCTAACCCCAAGGCCCACGCCCACTGCGCCAGTCACCGCTCTCCGCGACCGCCTGGCGCAGTGCGGCGCGGCGGCGGTACCGGCTACTCGGTGAGTGCCTCACGCCATACGGCGCCGGGCCGCCTCACGGCCTTGGCCCCGTTGCGCCGGGCACCGCTTTATCGTGCGCCACTGGCGCCATACGGTGCCGGGGCGCCCTACGGGCTTGGCCCCGCTGGGCCGGGTACCAGTCTTTGTACGTGTCTGGCGCCTCTTTGTACGTGTCTGGCGCCGTGCTGCGCTGGGGCGCCTAACGGGGCCTGCGCCTGTTTCGGGAAGAATGGGGTCTCCCCTGCTCGAACGAAGTTGAGAGCTTGGGGAAGGGCCGGGGGAGAAATCCGCCGCCCCCGCCGACACGCCGCAACCGCGCCCCGCGGAGCGGACAGCGCGCCACCAGGAAAACCACCCGCCCCCCAAATCGCGCCCCGCCACACCGCGCCGCACCCCACCCGGCGGTAGGCTGACGTGGCCCAATCCGCACCGTATCCGCATGTTCGAAGGGACCCACCCCATGGCGCTCGAAGCCGGCCTTCTGGAGATCCTCGCCTGCCCCGCGTGCCACGCGCCCCTCAGCGACGCGTCGACCGCGGAGACCCCCGAGCTGATCTGCACCAGCAAGGACTGCGGCCTGGCCTACCCGGTACGGGACGGCATCCCGGTCCTCCTCGTGGACGAGGCCCGCCGCCCCGCCTGACACGGCCACAAGCGCAAGCCCAGGCAGGCCTGCACCTGCCCAGGCACGCAAGCACCAGGACCACGCAGCAAGCACCACGCAGCAAGCACCACGCACCACGCACCACGCACCAAAGCCAGCCCCACCCCCGCACCCGAACGACGTCCCCCCGCGCAAAGCAATCCGCGCCCGGCGATCGGAGGCCCGCCCCATGCTCGACGAGTCGTTGCTGGACGACCCGGAGTCCCTGGCCCGCGCCGACCGCCGCGGCCTACTGCGCGGCGCGGCCGAGGCCGGTGCGCGCGTACGTACCGCCGCACGGCACGCCACCGAGGCCGGCCTCGCCGAAATCAGGCCGGAAGGCCGCCCCCGTGCCGTACTGATCGCAGGCCCCGGCACCGCCGCCAGCGGCGTGGCCGACCTGCTGACCGCACTCGCGGGCGCCGCCTGCCCCGTCACCCGTCTGCGCTCCTCGGGCGTGGCCCCCGCCGCAGGCGCTCTGCGCTGGACACTCCCGGGCTGGGCGGGCTCCGTGGACCTCCTCCTGCTCGTCACCACGGACGGCGCCGAGCCCGGCCTCGCGCTCCTCGCGGAGCAGGCGTACCGCCGAGGCTGCACGGTCGTCGCCGTCGCCCCGCAGCGTTCTCCGCTGAGCGAGTCTGTCGGCGGGGTTCACGGCCTGGTCGTGCCCATGGCGGTCGCCCCTTACGAGGAGTACGACGAGACCGCGGCCTCTGCAGGACCCGGCGCGCTCTGGGCGCTGCTCACCCCACTGCTCGTCCTCCTGGACCGCGTCGGCCTGGCCACCGCACCGCCCGACACCCTCCGGCTCGTCGCCGACCGCCTCGACCGCACCGCCGAGCGCTGCGGGCCGGCCATCGCGACGTACAGCAACCCGGCCAAGACGCTCGCCGCGGAGCTCGCCGACTCGCTCCCGCTGATCTGGACAGAGGGCGCGTACGCGGGCCCCCCGGGGCGCCGGTTCGCCGCCGTACTCGCCGAGCTGGCCGGCCGCCCCGCGCTCGCCGCCGAACTGCCCGAGGCCCTGCCCGCCCACGGCGTACTCCTCGCCGGCGCCTTTGCCGCAGGCGCCGACCCGGAGGACTTCTTCCGCGACCGCGTCGACGAGGCGCAGGCGCTGCACGCACGCGTGGTCCTGCTCCGCGACCGCCCTGTCGGCGGAATCTCCGCCGCCCCGGCCGCCCGCGAGCTCGCGCTGAGCCACGACACAGCCATCAGCGAACTCGAACCGGACGAGGGCAGCGAGCTGGAAAACCTCGCGGAGCTGCTCGCCATCACAGATTTCGCCGCCGTTTACCTGTCGCTCGCCTCGGCAGGGCGATCATGACGACGAGCACCTGAACAGACACCTGAACAGACACCTGAACAGGCACGTGTCCAGGCACCTCAGCAGAGCATCTGAACAGCGCACCTGAACAGGTACGAACAGGTACCGGCCACCACCACACCCCCACACGCACCGAGGGAACGCAGCATGGACCGCCTCTCGAACACCGTGCGCCCCTACGCCTGGGGTTCCACGACCGCCATCCCGGAGCTGCTCGGCGTCGCCCCCACCGGTGAGCCCCAGGCCGAGATGTGGATGGGCACCCACCCCGGGGCACCCTCGCGCGTCACCCGGGCCGAACGCACCGGCGAAGGCACCGCCGAACAGATCGCCCTCTCGGACGTGATCGCCGCAGAACCGGAGCGCGAACTCGGCACCGCAGCGGCAAAGAAGTTCGGCCCCCGCCTTCCCTTCCTCCTCAAGATCCTCGCGGCCGGCGCCCCCCTCTCCCTCCAGGTCCACCCGAACCTCGCCCAGGCCAAAGAGGGTTACGCCGCCGAGGAGAGCGCCGGCGTCCCGATCGACGCCCCGCACCGCAACTACAAGGACGCCAACCACAAGCCCGAACTGATCTGCGCGCTCACCCCCTTCGAGGGCCTGTGCGGCTTCCGCGCCCCCCTGGAGGCCGCGGACGCAATCGCCACCCTCGACGTCGACTCCCTGAAGCCGTATGTCGACCTGCTGCACGCCCACCCCGAAGAGGCCGCCCTCCGCGAGGTCCTCACCGCCGTACTGACGGCGGACCCCGTCGAGATGCGCGAGACCGTCACCGCCGCAGCAGCCGCCGCGGAGCGCCTGGGCGGCGCGTACGCCCCATACGCCACGCTCGCGCACCACTTCCCCGGAGACCCGGGCGTCATCGCCGCCATGCTGCTCAATTACGTACAGCTGCAGCCCGGCGAGGCCCTCTTCCTCGGCGCCGGCGTCCCCCACGCCTACCTCAGCGGCCTCGGCGTCGAAATCATGGCGAATTCGGACAATGTGCTGCGCTGCGGCTTGACGCCCAAGCACGTCGACGTCCCCGAGCTCCTCCGCATCGTCCGCTTCGAAGCCGGCGACCCCGGGGTCCTGCGCCCGGAGGCATCCCCCGAGGGCGAAGAACTGTACGAGACCCCGATCGACGAATTCCGGCTCTCGCGGTACGTCCTTGCCGAGGGCGCCGCGCCCCGCACTCTCCCCTCCGGCACCCCACAGATCCTGCTCTGTACAGGGGGTCGGATCCGGGCCGGCGAACTCACCCTCTCGCCGGGGGAGTCGGCCTTCGTACCGGCAGGAGAATCGGCCGAATTGTCCGGTACGGGCACCCTCTTCCGGGCCACAGTGGCTGCCTGACGTACCGTCCGTACATGCCGCCCCACGGAGCTGCAACAATGTGCGGCCGTACGGCGGCGCCAGGGCCGCGGCACCAAGGAAGGGACATCCGGCACCCATGAGTGCGTCAGGCGGAACCAAGGCGATCGTGGCGGCACTCGCCGCCAACCTCGCGATCGCAGTAGCCAAGTTTGTGGCGTTCCTCTTCAGTGGATCGTCCTCGATGCTCGCGGAAAGCGTGCACTCGCTCGCCGACTCGGGCAACCAGGGGCTCCTGCTGCTCGGCGGCAAGAAGGCCCAGCGCGAGGCAACGCCCCAGCACCCCTTCGGCTATGGCCGCGAGCGCTACATCTACGCCTTCCTCGTCTCCATCGTGCTCTTCACGGTCGGTGGCATGTTCGCCATCTACGAGGGCTACGAGAAGATCCACGACCCGCACGAGATCGAGGCCTGGTACTGGCCCGTCGGCGTCCTCGTCTTCGCGATCATCGCGGAGTCCTTCTCCTTCCGTACGGCGATCAAGGAATCCAACGTCACCCGCGGCAACCAGTCCTGGAAGGACTTCATCCGCCGCGCCAAGGCCCCCGAGCTCCCTGTCGTCCTCCTTGAGGACCTCGGCGCGCTGGTCGGCCTGATCCTCGCGCTTGCCGGCGTGAGCGTGGCCCTGGTGACGGGTGACGGCGTCTGGGACGGCATCGGCACCCTCTGCATCGGCGTCCTGCTGATCATCATCGCGATCGTCCTGGCGGCCGAGACGAAGTCTCTCCTCCTCGGCGAGGCGGCCGGCACGGACGAGATCGAGAAGATCAAGGCCGCGGTCGTCGACGGCAACACCGTCACCCGCATCATCCACATGCGTACGCTCCACCTCGGCCCCGAGGAACTGCTGGTCGCAGCCAAGATCGCGGTCCAGCACGACGACACGGCGGCGGAGGTCGCCAGCTCGATCAACTCGGCGGAGGAGCGCATCCGTGCGGCGGTCCCGATCGCCCGGGTGATCTACCTGGAGCCGGACATCTACGACGAGTCGGCGGCAGGGGCGGGCGAGAACCCGACCAGGTCCCCGGAGGGCCCGGCGGCCGCGCACTGACGCCCGTAAGCACAGTCCGTACGAACACTCCGTACGCACGCAGAGAAGGCCCCCGCCAAGCACAGGCGGGGGCCTTCTCAGTGCTTCGAGAGTGCTTCGAGCGACCGGTTACTGAATCGACCGGTTACTGAATTACCGGTTTCTGAATTACTGAACCTCGGCCAGCACCTTCAGCACCGCCGCCTCGTCAGGAGCCGTCGACAGCCGCGCACGGAAGTCGGTGTCCATGAGCTTGCGCGACAGCATCGCCAGAATCCGCAGGTGTTCGTCGCCCGCGGCCGCCTCGGGCACGGAGATCATGAAGACCAGCTTGGCCTTCGTCCCGTCCAGCGAACCCCACTCAATGCCCTCGGCGGACCGCGCGAAACCCACGGTCGGCGCGGACACCGCGTCGGTCTTGGCATGCGGAATGGCGATCTCCTCGCCGAGCCCGGTCGTCCCCTGGTCCTCCCGAGCGAGCGCCACCCGCACCAGCTCGTCGACGTCCCGTACGTTCCCGGTGGTTGCCAGCAGCTCGGCCATCTCCCGGATCGCCGCGTCCTTGTCGTGCGACTCCAGCCACACCTTCACGGTCCGGGCGGTGAGATACCCGGAGAGGATCTCGTCCTCGGGCGCTGCGACAGCCGCAGGAGCCGACAGCGCCTTCTCAGCACGTACGGCCCCTCCGGACCCACCAGCACCACCCGCACCGACCCCAACGAGCACAGGCTCAGGCACGACCGCACCCGCACTCGCACTCGAACCCGCACCCCGCTCTTTGAAGCCGATGAGCGCATTCGTGGTCACCGCTGTGACCGCTGTTCCGATGGCCACAGCCACGAAGAACATCGGCACACCGCCCACCGCGCCGAGCACGGCCACGATCGGCCCGCCGTGCGGCACCGCATCCGTCACCCCGGCCATGCCGGCGACGGCACCGGCGACCGCGCCACCGAGCATGTTCGCCGGAATGACCTGCGCCGGCCGCGCGGCCGCGAACGGGATCGCACCTTCCGAAATCCCGAACAGCCCCATGAAGAGCGCGGCCATCCCGGTCTCGCGCTCCTGCTCCGAGTAGAGCTTGCGGCGTATCAGCGTGGCGAGCCCCTGCCCCAGAGGCATCACGGGGATCGCCGCCGCGCACATGCCCATCACCGTCTGATTGCCGGTGCCGATGAGACCGGCACCGAACAGGAACGCCGTCTTGTTGACGGGACCGCCCATGTCGAACGCGATCATGAGCCCAAGAATCGCGCCCAGCAGGATCGCGCTCGTCCCGGTCATCCCGCTCAGCCAGCTCGTCAGATGCTCAAACACCCAGGCGATCGGACTGCCGATCACGTAAACGAAGAAGAGCCCCAGCGCCGTCGTCGCAACGATCGGGATCACGATGATCGGCATGATCGGCTGCGCGAACTTCGGAACCTTGACCTTCTTGATCCACTGCACCAGATAGCCGGCCAGGAACCCGGTCACGATCGCACCGATGAACCCGGCGCCCGCCTCGGAGTCGTACAGCGACCCGTCGTTGGCGATCCAGCCGCCGATCATGCCAGGCACCAGCGCCGGCCGGTCGGCGATCGCATACGCGATATAGCCCGACAGGATCGGCACCATCAGCTTGAAGCCGATGACCCCGATGTTGTTGACGTCCATCCAGAAGGAATCCTTCGGGATGACCAGCCCCTCCGGCGTCGCGTGCCCACCGATCGCCAGCGACATGGCGATGAGCAGTCCGCCCACCACCACGAACGGGATCATGTACGAGACGCCGTTCATCAGCGCCTTGTACGCGACGCTCCGCTCCCTGCCGCCACCGCCGCCACTGGCGGGCGGCGCGACGGAACCGCCCGCTCTACCCGCCCCCTGCACGGGCGCGGTCCGCACCTCCTCGATCAACTGCTCAGGACGGCGGATGCCGTCCGCCACACCGACAGCCAGCACCCGCTTCCCGGCGAACCGGCTGCGGTCGACGTCTTTGTCGGCCGCGATGATGACGCCGTCCGCATGCTTGACATCGTTGTCAGACAACACGTTTTCAGCCCCGATGGAGCCTTGCGTCTCCACCTTCATGTCGATATCGAGACGCTCGGCGGCCTGCGCCAGCTTCTCCGCCGCCATGTACGTGTGGGCTATGCCGGTGGGGCAGGCAGTGACCGCGAGCAGCTTCAGCCTCTTCTGCCCACTCACGTCTCCGCCCTGTGTGCGGCCGGCCGGACTTGTCACGTGAATCTCCCGTCGCGCGTACGTTCCAGATGTCCTGGCATCGTGCAGCACGAACGCGCCGGATCAAAGGTCCAGAAAGCCCGGAATCAACCGGCCCGAACGCACAGGTCCAGCCACAACCGGGACCAGGCGGGCTGGGGACCACTGCTTCGATCGGTGTAGATTCGTGACCTAGCCAGACGTCGCTGCTGATGGCGGTCGGGCGGTCCGAGGACCGGCCGAGGGAGAGAGGGCCTCCGACGGACTGCGCTGCGAGCGCCCGGGCACTCGTATGCCCGCCGCCCGCAGAGTCAGCCGTACCCGCCTCGACCCACTTCACGAGGAGCAGCTCGCATGACGACTGTCGCCACCGGCCAGGACTTCAAGGTCGCGGACCTCTCACTTGCCGCCTTCGGCCGCAAGGAGATCACTCTCGCCGAGCACGAGATGCCCGGCCTGATGTCGATCCGCAAGGAGTACGCCGCCACCCAGCCGCTCGCCGGCGCCCGTGTCACCGGCTCCCTGCACATGACCGTCCAGACCGCCGTACTCATCGAGACCCTGGTCGCCCTGGGCGCCGAGGTCCGCTGGGCCTCCTGCAACATCTTCTCCACCCAGGACCACGCCGCCGCCGCTGTCGCCGTCGGCCCGAACGGCACCCCGGAAGCCCCCGCCGGCGTCCCGGTCTTCGCCTGGAAGGGCGAGACGCTGGAGGAGTACTGGTGGTGCACGGAGCAGGCCCTGACCTGGCCGAACACCCCCACCGGCGGCCCGAACATGATCCTGGACGACGGTGGTGACGCCACCCTCCTCGTCCACAAGGGCGTCGAGTTCGAGAAGGCCGGCGCGGTCCCGGACCCGGCCACCGCGGACAGCGAGGAGTACAGCTACATCCTCCGCCTGCTGAACCGCACCCTCGGCGAGAACCCGCAGAAGTGGACCCAGCTGTCCTCCGAGATTCGCGGCGTCACCGAGGAGACCACCACCGGTGTCCACCGCCTGTACGAGATGCACCGCGACGGCACCCTCCTCTTCCCGGCGATCAACGTGAACGACGCCGTGACGAAGTCGAAGTTCGACAACAAGTACGGCTGCCGGCACTCCCTGATCGACGGCATCAACCGCGCCACCGACGTCCTCATCGGCGGCAAGGTCGCGGTCGTCTGCGGCTACGGCGACGTCGGCAAGGGCTGCGCGGAGTCCCTGCGTGGCCAGGGCGCCCGTGTGATCGTCACCGAGATCGACCCGATCTGCGCGCTGCAGGCGGCGATGGACGGCTACCAGGTCGCGACGCTCGACGACGTCATCGACATCGCCGACATCTTCATCACCACGACCGGCAACAAGGACATCATCATGGCCGCGGACATGGCCAAGATGAAGCACCAGGCGATCGTCGGCAACATCGGTCACTTCGACAACGAGATCGACATGGCCGGCCTCGCCGCCGTCCCCGGGATCGTCAAGGACGAGGTCAAGCCGCAGGTCCACACCTGGACCTTCCCCGACGGCAAGGTCCTCATCGTCCTGTCCGAGGGCCGCCTGCTGAACCTGGGCAACGCGACCGGCCACCCCTCGTTCGTGATGTCCAACTCCTTCGCGGACCAGACCCTGGCCCAGATCGAGCTGTTCACCAAGCCCGAGGAGTACCCGACCGACGTCTACGTGCTGCCCAAGCACCTCGACGAGAAGGTCGCCCGCCTCCACCTCGATGCCCTCGGCGTCAAGCTCACGACCCTGCGTCCCGAGCAGGCCGCCTACATCGGCGTCCAGGTAGAGGGCCCGTTCAAGCCCGACCACTACCGCTACTGAGTCACACCCTCAGCAGTCAGTAGCTTTTGAAGGCAGGCCCCCGCACCCCCGTGTCGGGGGCCTGCCCGTGTCGGACCCTCGGACCCTTAAGGACCGAACCCATGCCCCGCGGCCGTTATTCGCTTCACGATCCCCACGACCACACCCCTCTCGGCGAAGAACACTTCCACTGCGCCCCCGGCCCCTCCGGTTGGCGCTACGTCTCCCAGATCACCACCCCCTCCGGCGACCACTCCGGCTCCGTCGACCTGGCCATCGACGAACTCGGCCGCCCCATCCGACTCGAACTCCACGCCGCGAGCTGGCAGGTCCGCGGCGCCGCTATCGACGGCGTCACCTGGGTCCGGACCGACCCGACCGGCACTCACGCCACCGAAGGCAATGTCCCCGCCCACGCCTTCACCGGCACATCCCCCGCGTTCCTCATCGCCACAACCCGTCTGCTGCGCCTCACCCCCGGTTCCCCCGCCACTCGTGTCCGCCTGGTCGCCTTCACGGACCCTGTCCTCGCGCCGCGCACGCTGGACCAGTCCTGGGCCTTGCTGAAGAGTGAAGCGCATGCCACTGACAATGGCCTGCTGACGGTGGACGAATACCAGGTCAGCGCGCTGGACACCGGTGAACAGCACCAGATTCACATCGCCGGCGACGTGGTCCTCGCGGCCCCCGGCATCGAGCTGGAACATCTGGAAACACCACCCTCGGTCTTCCCCCAGCCAGGCATGTGAGCGCGCACCGAGAACTCACGCGGCCGCCGAGCCCCCGTACCCAACGAACGCCCCACGCTCAGCCACCCTCGGCGTCGCCCGAGTTCTGCCCACCGTGGCCGCGCTCTGCGGGACGTCGACGCCTCGGCCAACGGCGTCACGGGCGGTGCAGGCGAGTAGCGAGCGGCTGCGAGCCACCGTCGTGCCAGTCATCTACTGCGGCTTCTCGGCCGGCTTCGCGGTCGTGGCCCAGTCGCGGGCTAGTTGCCGCCAGGCAACGGCTGGCGCTCGCCGCCCTGGGCCGATGCGCCGGCCCTCCGGGACCTCGACGCATCCGCAATCGCGTCAGGCAGGCGGCGCGAACCCGGTAGCGGACGGCGCCGCATCCTCAGGCGCCTCGTCGGCTGCCTCCGCCTGCCCAGCTCCGTTCTTCCTGATCCGCCCCGGAGCTGTAGACGCATCCGCGATCGCCGATGAGTCCGGCGCACCCGGGGCCACGGGTATTGCCGCACCATATGGACTGACGTAAGGGCTGACATAAGCACTGGCCACCACATCGGCCGCCCCGGCGCCCCCGCCGCCCGCCTCCACCGCCCCCGGCGCCACAAACGCCCGCCGCGCATCCCGCGCCTGCCGCTCGTTCACCACCGCCGCCAGATAAGCAGCCGGTGGCACGCCCTGCGGCGCAGGCGCCCCAGTACGAGCCGCCAGGTCACCCGCCAGCCGCTCCGCCATCGACCAGCTCACCTGCGGATCGAGCTGCCCCATCCGCGTCAGGTACTGCCGTACCGCGAGCCACAGCGCGTCCGGCACCCCCGACAGATCCAGCCCCGCGAACCGCCCCACCAGCCACGGCGGCGGAGGCGGCACAACAGCCACGCGCCCAGCCGACACCCGCTCCCGCACCACAAGGGTCCCGGCCAGGACATCACCGATCCGCCGCCCCCGCTCGGACACCAGCGAAGCGATGCAGGCTATGACCCCGAACGTCATCAGGATCTCCACGACCCCGACAGCCCCGCGCACCAGCGCGTGCCGGAACCGGATCGGCCCCCCGTCGTCCCGCACCACCCGCAGCCCGCAGGCCATCTTC